>NZ_AGIK01000002.1 GCF_000230675.1 Synechococcus sp. WH 8016
TTGATATCGACGGCATTCGCGAGCCTGTCGCTGGCTCCTTGCTTTATGGCAACAACATCATCTCTGGTGCTGTTGTTCCTTCCAGCAACGCCATTGGCTTGCACTTCTATCCCATCTGGGATGCTGCCTCACTCGACGAGTGGCTCTACAACGGCGGCACCTACCAGCTGGTTGTTTTCCACTTCCTGATCGGCATCTCCGCCTACATGGGACGTCAGTGGGAACTTTCCTACCGCTTGGGCATGCGCCCTTGGATCTGTGTTGCATACAGCGCTCCGCTGTCTGCAGCCATGGCAGTTTTCCTGGTCTACCCCTTCGGTCAGGGTTCGTTCTCTGATGGCATGCCCCTGGGCATCTCTGGAACCTTCAACTTCATGTTGGTGTTCCAGGCTGAGCACAACATCCTGATGCACCCCTTCCACATGCTTGGTGTGGCTGGTGTCTTCGGTGGTTCACTGTTCTCCGCCATGCACGGCTCACTGGTGACCTCTTCCTTGGTTCGTGAAACAACCGAGACCGAGTCCCAGAACTACGGCTACAAGTTCGGCCAAGAAGAAGAGACCTACAACATCGTTGCAGCTCACGGCTATTTCGGTCGCTTGATCTTCCAATACGCCTCCTTCAACAACAGCCGTAGCCTTCACTTCTTCCTGGGTGCTTGGCCTGTTGTCGGTATTTGGTTCACGTCCATGGGTGTTTCAACCATGGCCTTCAACCTGAACGGCTTCAATTTCAACCAGTCCATCCTTGATAGTCAGGGCCGCGTCCTGAACACCTGGGCCGACATGGTGAACCGTGCTGGTCTCGGCATGGAAGTGATGCACGAGCGCAACGCTCATAACTTCCCCCTCGACCTGGCAGCTGCTGAGTCCACACCTGTGGCTCTCCAAGCACCTGCAATCGGTTGATCTGGAACCCCTTAAAAGTTCAGATCAACTGAACTAGAAAGCCCCCTCCCAAAAGGAGGGGGCTTTTTTGTGCCTTCCCATCCCTAAACAACAAACAAAGACGCCTCAATGCGAGCGGCAAATGTGGCCGTCATTCCAGCTCCAAACCCATGGGATAGACGCTTGTGCCTGACGGAGGTCTTCACGAGCCTCCAAACTCACAGGAATGAACTCAGTTTTGAAATCAAATTCGGGATCACGCAGCGATTGGTTCAACACCATGCTCCCGGTTTCACCGGACGTTGAGCGGTGATAAGTGCCAACCGGTATCTGAAGCGCACCCATCTCCCGGGTCAAATGAATGACGTGATGGGACTGGTCCCAAGCAGGATTCAAGAGGATGAAGGTGCGTTGTCCATCGAGCACCAAGTTGTGATCCACCTGATGCTGATGGACGTAGTACTGCTCAAATCCATTGGCATCGGGTGGTGACGTGGCCGCACCCCGGTGGACCACAACATCTGTTCCGTTGGTTCCAGGCACACCGGCATCAAAAAAGGTGACAGACGGTGTTTCACGAAAGACGTGAATCGGGATGAATTGGAGTCTCATCGAACCCTCCTCGCCTCGTTGGCGTTGCTAAATCAACTAATCGGCCGTGGGACTGGCATCGCTCCAGATCAAATCAATTGTCATTGAAGAGTCGAGATTTCGTTTCACGGGGCAATCATTTGCGACGCGCTTCAACAAGGCCTTCTGTTCCTGACTCAGGGAGACAGGAAGAGTGATCTGCGCTTCAAGCCTTTGAATGCGCCGTGGTCCCTCGCTTGTCATTGTTTTTTCAACGATCACTGAGGCGTCGGCGAGGTCCCAGCCGCGGCGCCGTGCAGTGATCCCCATGATCGTCAAAAGGCACGTTCCAAGGGCTGTCGCCAGCAGGTCCGTTGGCGAAAAGCTTTCGCCAAGACCATCATGATCAGTGGGTGCATCGGTGTTCAAGACGGACCCTGACGGTCCGTGCTGAGCGGTGCAGTGCAAATCACCGGTGTATCGACATTGAATCGCTGTCATCAGTCCTTGATCATTCCTCTGATCAAGTCTGCTCCCGATTTGGGGAGAGATTCATTCGGTCTTTGAGGAAACGTGGGAAGTGTTCAGGATCAGCACGATTCATTGAGAACGTACTGAAAAACCGCCTGAGCCCAGCCCTGAGCATGGCAAGCCGGCGCCAACTGATAGCGGCCTTGAGCGATGGCGTCAGCAAAGACCGGATGGGGACCATTCGAACCAGGCACCACAACGGAAAGATCACCCGCTTCAAGGAGGGGCTCGTCGTTGGGTGAGTCCCCCAGGGCAAGCACCCGCACGGGAGAGCCACCCCTGTGCTGCTTCAAAACCTCAAGGGCTCGACCCTTGCTGACCTCTGCGCCGAGCAGATGACTCATGCGATTGCCCTGAACAACTGCAAAACCAAGCCGGTTGGCAAGGTCTGGCAACCGTTGCCGCGCAGAGGCAGAAGGAGGCACAAATGGCAAACTCCAACGCCTCGTGCAAGCCAACTGCAGCGCTTCGCCCTGCAAACCAAGCAGGTCGAATGCCTCCTGATCTGAGAGTGCATCGATGGGTTGCAACGGCTCACTGAGCAACTCGGCAAGCTCACGCAAGACCGGACGAAGCTCAGCAATAGGGCATCCCAGCGCCAGCTCCCATGACTCGCCATCGCTCGTTTCCCCATGAACGGCCCCTCCGTTTTCAACGATGAATGGGTCCTTCAAACCAGCTGCAGACCTAAAACTTTTCACCTCCTCAGCCGTTTTGCTCGTACACGGAATCACGGGAATTCCCTGCAGCTGCAAGCCACGAATGGCCTCCCGTGCCGGCGCCCAGTTGTAGGCATGGTCCATCAAGGTCCCATCGAGATCGGTGACGACCCACCAGGGAGTGGAAGACAGAGCCTCTGTTTTATTCATCGAATCAACCAATGCACTGCAAACGGCTCAAGATCGAGAGCCGTTTGGCCCACAACGAGAGAGTGCCCATTCAAGACGTCATGCCAAACAGACCCTGGAGACTCGGCAAGCATGCTCAAAGGGAAGCTAAGGCGAACATCACTGAAATTGTGAATCGCAAACAGCATGCTTGCCCCTTCTCCCCTCTGCAGAATCACCACATCCGAGCGGCCTTCACTCAGGACCTTCATCGGGGCAAAGGGATCTAACGCCGCCTGCCCACGACGGACCGCCATCGCTTGTTGCAA
The DNA here is from genome assembly GCF_000230675.1 of Synechococcus sp. WH 8016. NCBI lineage: Bacteria > Bacillati > Cyanobacteriota > Cyanophyceae > Synechococcales > Synechococcaceae > Synechococcus > Synechococcus sp. WH 8016. Next base: position 3,145 of record NZ_AGIK01000002.1, read on the forward strand.
CGTTGCCACCACCTGATTGGTATCGCTTTCGGGATCAGCCAACAAACGCTCTAGACGGTCGCGTTGAAACTGAGGCCGGTTGAGATCACGGCGATGACCGCTGAGACGAAAGCGAGCGTTGTCATTGGGGGTTGCCAGTAAGGCCGGCAGGTAGAACGCAGGCACGCCGGGAACGGTCAGCAGCAGCAACTGCGTCAACAAAAAACGTGCTCGTTGATGGTGCGATGGATCCCGTCCTGGAGCCGCCATGGCACTCCACCAGCTGATGTTGATTTCATAGGGAACCTCCAGCCCATCGGCCAATCGCCGGTGACTCACCAAACCACCCCGCTGCTCGCAGTGCTTCAACAACTGGAGCAATCGATCCGATTCCATCAATCCTTCGAGGGGCCGCAAACCAATCCCGTCATGACAGGCCGTGAAGTTGAGCAGGCCTGTCCCCTCAGGGAGCTGGGGCCAACGCGCCAGCCAGGCATTCAGCAGATCCGCACGACGACTGAGACAGGCCTCGAGGACAAGGGGGGGGAAGGGAAAGTTGTAGGCGAGGTGCGCTTCAGCGCCAGTGGTCAGATAAGAGAGATTTTCCTGCTCGGGAACATTCGTTTCCGTCACCACCACCCCCTGCGGACATCGCGATTCCAAGAGAAGGCGCAACACTTCAACCAAGCGGTGGGCCTGAGGCTGATGGATGCAATCCGTAAAAGGCTGTTTCCAAACAAACCCCACAGCATCCAGGCGCAACCATTGGACGCCATAACGGCAGAAGAGATCGAGCAGCCGTGTGAATCCAAGCAACACTTCAGGCTCTCGCCAGTTCACATCCACTTGATCGGGCCCAAACGTGGTCCAGACCGTTTGTGGACCACGATCTGTCGCCAGCGTGGTGAATAGAGCCGAACTACGGGGGCGCACCACGTTGTCCCAACAAGGGTTGGGAGCCGCCGCCAACACACATCGCGCTCCAGGTTGTTCTCCCTTCAAAAAAGCCCGAACCCAGGGGTGGGACGCGGAAATGTGATTGAGAACCAAATCAGCCATCAACTGGCGACCTTCAGCCAACGCGGCCAGGTCATTCCAATCACCGAAGCGTTGGTCGATCTGCTCATGACTGGCAACGGCAAAGCCTCCATCACTGGTGGCGCACAAGAAGGGCAGCACGTGCACAACCGATGAGAGTCCTTGGAAATGGCGATGCAGAAGCGCCTGTAAACAACGGAGCCCTGGCTGGTCATCGGCAATCACCGAATCGGCATAGGTAATCAACACACAACTCGAGGAATCCCAACGCGCGTCCGTAGCCGCTCCATCCGCAATCCCAGCATCCACCGCCTCTGAAACGGGAATCGCTGAGGCGGACCGCTCGGAATGCAGCAATTGCGACGACAAGCGATTGAGATCCTCCGAAGAATGGTGTTCATAGAGCTCCGTCAGAAGCGATGGCAACCACTCATGCGCCATTAACTGCTTCGACACCATGCCTTTGCCAAGTGCAACAGGTATGGAACAGAGCTCCGCAAATTGTTGTCGCATTGATCACCGCATGGATTTTCAGCAGGGATTAATCGCCACGATTCATGATTACGGACTCGGGAAGCTGGATCGCTCAGACCTTCAACGCCAGCTGAGACAACGCCCCACGTCCTTGCTGATCCCGTGCCTCATGGAGGAATTCAGCCGTCCTGCGCTCAGGCTCATCCGTGAGGTTCTTTCGGAGCTAAGCGGACTACAGGAACTCGTGATCGCCTTATCCGCGGAGACCAGCGAGGATGTTGCCGCAGCGGAAGCTTTCTTTGCTGACATGCCATTTCCTGTGCGCGTCCACTGGACGAATGGCCCTGCCGTTGCCGAATTACTGCAGTCACTGCAGACCCTTGGCCTCAATGTGACCGGACCACCTGGGAAAGGCTGGGCTGTATGGCAGGGGCTTGGTGTGGCATGCAGAAACGCTGAGATTGTTGGACTCTTCGATGCCGACATCCGCACCTTTTCTCCGGCCTACCCAGAACGGATGCTGCGACCGTTGCTAGATCCCTCGCTCGGTGTGGCCTATGTGAAAGCGTTTTACAGCCGCCTTTCTCTCGAGACCCAATCGCTCCATGGACGAGCGACACGCCTGTTTGTCGGTCCACTCCTCACCAGCCTGGAGCAGATCTTTGGCCCCATGCCGTATCTGCGTTATCTCCAATCATTTCGCTACCCCTTAGCCGGCGAATTCGCGTTCACAAGGGATCTCGCTATGAATTTGCGCATTCCTTCCGACTGGGGACTCGAGATCGGCTTGCTTTCAGAGGTGTATCGCCATGTGGCGCCTCGACGCATCGCCCAAGTGGATCTCGGACTGTTTGATCACAAGCACAAAACCCTCGGCAATACTCCCTCAGAGGGCTTGCAGCGCATGGCCGGTGAGATTTTTGCCACGGTGCTTCGTGGACTGATGGAGCATGAAGGTCGGATGTTGTCACCAGACCAGATCCCCACACTCGAAGTGCTGTTCCGGCGCGTAGGCGAAGACCGTGTCCAGCAGTTTGGATTGGATTCAGCCATCAATCGTCTTCCTTACAACCGACACAGCGAGGAGCTTGCTGTCCAGAGCTTCGCAACCTTGTTACGTCCAAAAGTTGAGGAGTTGATGGCAGCACCTGTGGCCCATCAGCTACCGAGCTGGTCGAGGTTGCTGTGCTGCACGGAACGGTTGCAAGCCGACCTCGCCGAAGCAGGCCAGCAACGAACCCTTCCTGCAGCTGCTAGTAGAACGGCACGACGTCATCACCATCGCCCCCTGATCGCCTGCCCACCAAGACGTCCTGCAGCAGCAGCCTGAATCCAACGTCTGCGCTTCAAGCGTCTGCGCTTCAGCCGATCATCCCCGTTGTCCAGTAGCGAATGCGGGCAGGATGGCGATTGAGGTAGTCCTCGACCGCCTCGGCTGCTGATCGCTCATTGGCCATGAGCAGCAAATCAGACAGTTCACGATCAGGAATCTGAAAACGCGATAGGAAGGCGGCCAGGTCTGAATGGTCGCGATCCAAGCCCTGTCGGCCCAAAGCATGAATCCACTCCACACCACCAAACACGAGCTGAGGGTCTTCCAAAAAGCGGAGCTTGTAGCGAGCAAACATCCAATGGGGAGTCCAACTCGTGACCATCACCCAACGACGCTCACGGATCGCCTTATCAAGAACCGCCGTCATGGCGGCGCTGCTGGAGGCAACCAAACGCATGTCAGTCAAGTTGTAATCAAGCAGTGCTCGCTCAGAGGCCTGATTCAGGCCTGAACCAGGATCAATGCCTTGAACGGTGTTTTGGAAACGCGCTGCCACTTCAGGATTTCGCAAATCAGTGATCGAGCGAACCTCCGCAGCATCCACATAATCAGGGACCACCCAACCAAGACGGCCGGAATACATCGAGCCGAAATCAAGCACCCGGTCGCGCACGCGAGTCCAATAGTCCTTGTGCGTTAACGGCAACCAGGCCATCAACATCAGGTCGAGATCTCCTCGCGCTACAGAGGCGTATTGAATGCCGATGTCGGCCATGACCCGTTCCACGGGAAGGTTGTAAGCCTGTTGAATCACTCGCTGAGCGATCAAGCTCATCACTTCCGCATCAGCCCATGGAGACCATCCCAAGCGCAACGGGCCCGTGGCACTCGATGGAGAGGTCCCAGGGCCCGCTTGTGAAACCAAGCCTTGTTGCTTGGAGGACGTGGTGGATGCTGTCGAGTCGGCCTGGCGCTGCCAGCTCAAGCGCACCTGACTGGAGAGGGAAGCCGCCGCTAAACCAAGGCCGGACAGCAACACAGCACGTCGGCGCCAAAGGGGAGCGGTCATGGTGTTCTCCATAGCGAGCGCCAGCGGCGGGAGCGCGCTTCCACCGTTCTCTCACCCTCCAGCATCAAGCTCTGACTGAGTCGATCGAGGATGACCGCAAGAATCACAACCGCTATCCCACCCTCAAAACCAAGGCCCACATCCAGTTGCTGAATCCCGCGCAGCACGACGTCGCCGAGGCCACCACCACCAATCATTGAGGCAATCACCACCATCGACAAAGCCAACATGATCGTTTGATTGACCCCACTCATCACCGTGGGCAACGCACTTGGCATCTGCACCTTCCAGAGCAATTGCAACTCACTGCAGCCAAAGGCACGCCCAGCCTCCATCAGATCAAAGGGGACCTGACGAAGTCCGAGATGGGTAAGACGGACCACAGGAGGCATCGCAAAGACCAAGGTGGCGATGATCGCCGGAACAGCGCCTGTGCTGAACAACATCACTGCTGGAATCAGGTAAACAAAAGCAGGCATGGTCTGCATCAGGTCTAAGCAAGGCCGAAGCAGCCGCCAAACCCATGGCAAACGAGCTGACAACACCCCCATCGGCAGACCCAGCAGCAAGGCCAGGAATGACGCCGCCAACACGAGAGCAAGGGTGGAGATCATCGGATCCCAAAGGCCCATCGCCAGGACCAAGTTCAAACCGAGCAGTGCGAACAACGCAAATCCACCGCTCACTCGCCAGAGGCCAAGACCAGCCACGATCAGGGCAAAACTCCAGGGTGAGGGTGCTCGGAGCACTTGCTCAATCCAGACAGCAAGCGCCAGGACTCCAGCATTGACGACGTCGAAGAGGCTTTGTGCGTGGGTGAGCAACCACAGCACCGCATCATCAACAGCTAAGCCGATGGCGCCAGCTTGATGCACGGCAGCCAAAGAGGGAAGAAAGCCAAACGTCCAGGAATGAAGCATCAAAGGTTGACCTCCAGAGATTGCAACAGCTGACGGGGAGTAATCACACCCAAAAAGCAACCTTCCCCATCAAGAACCGGCGGTGGGTACGGAAGGGTCGCTACGGGCGAGATGGCCTCACGAACCCGCATCCCGGCGCGCAGGGTTACCAGCTGATCGGCCCCGATCCAATCCTCAGAACCGATGCGCACACCTAGCAACTGCTGCCGCCCATCAATGACATACAGCGGATCGCCCATCGACGGATCCAGCGCAGGGAGATCGTCCACAGCGTGAACGACCAGGCAACGTGGCGGAGACGCAATGGCAGCAACGTCCAAAACCGCTGCGGTATCGATATCGCGGAAGAAATGACGAACGGCCTCGCTCGCGGGATCACGGAGCAGGGACTGAGCTGTTCCGGATTGGAGCACTTGACCGTCCTGCATCAGGGCAATCCGATCGCCCAGACGGATTGCCTCATCCAGGTCATGGGAAATAAAAACGATGGTGCGTTGGCGCTCAGCCTGCAACTGCAAAAGCAACTCCTGCATATCGCTGCGAATCAAGGGGTCAAGCGCTGAGAAGGCCTCATCCATCAGCAAGATCGGTGGATCGAGTGCCAGGGCGCGCGCCAAACCAACCCGCTGCTGCATCCCCCCAGACAGCTGATGCGGGTGTTTACGACATTCATCTCCGAGGCCGACGCGCTCCAGAGCTTTCAGCGCGAGATCCCTGCGCTGTTTCAGGGGCACACCGGCCACCTCAAGACCGAAAGCGGCGTTATCGATCACGGTTCGATGCGGAAAGAGCGCAAAGGACTGAAACACCATCCCCATCTGCTCACGGCGAAGCTTGTTGAGCTCCATGGGGTTCAACAAAGACAGCTGCCGCCCCTGAACACTCACCTCACCTGAACAGGGCTTGATCAAACCATTGAGAAGGCGCAACAAGGTGGATTTTCCCGACCCTGAGAGGCCCATCACAACAAAGATTTCCCCCGCTTGGATCTCTAATGAGACATCACGAACAGCTGCACGAAGACCTGCTTGCTGATACAAATCAATCGGATCTATTCCAGAACGCAGTTGCTTGATCGCTAAATCTGCAGATCCTCCGTATATCTTCCAAAGAGAATCGAGACAGATTTCCGAACTCATATCGGATCCGTCCCAACATTAAGTACTAAAACTTAGCCACCACAAAGGCATCTCAAAGCATTCCTTCACGAAAACGACAGAAAGCAGAATCCACCGCTTGCTGACACAAGTCAAAAAGGTGGATTTTGCTGACATTTTCGATCACGAGCGTTAGCGTTAAAAAACGATCTATCAAACAGCCACCCAAAATTCGGACGCTTTTGGAGTGAGCCTGCATCTGTCAATGCGCTGATAACAGATCTTCGAAATTCCAGTTCCTTAACAAGAAGACATCTATGTCATCGTTCACGAACCCCTCTGCCATTGAACAGAGTGATGCCCAACGGTTCGGAGATTCACCCGAACGGGTTCGTGAAACCGATCACTATGAGCAGGAATATATTGAACAATTTGTTGACCGATGGGATCGATTAATTGACTGGGAGGCGCGCGAAAAAGCAGAGGGAGATTTCTTTATCAAGCTATTGCATCAGCACGGAGCCAAATCCGTCCTTGATGTCGCAACTGGAACAGGATTTCACTCTGTTCGCTTATTACGAGAAGGATTTGATGTTGTCAGTGTGGACGGAAGTCCAAACATGCTGGCGCGTGCATTTAAGAATGCCCGTGAACGCGACTTATTAATGCGCACCGTGCATGCCGACTGGCGCTTCCTCAACCGCGATGTGCATGGTGTTTTCGATGCGGTGATCTGCTTAGGCAATTCCTTCACCCACCTGTTCAGAGAGCAAGATCGACGCAAAGCTTTGGCGGAGTACTACGCCGTGCTGAAACATAACGGCGTACTGATTTTGGATCACAGAAATTACGATCGCTTGCTGGAAGGAAACTCCAAAAGTGGCAAAAGCAATGTGTACTGCGGCAAAGATGTTGAGGTTGGGCCTGAGCATGTCGACGACGGCCTCGCTCGCTTTCGCTACGCCTTCAGCGACGGGAGTACCTATCACTTAAATATGTTCCCTTTGCGTCATGGCTACGTGAGGCGCCTGATGCGTGAAGTGGGATTTCAACGAATCAATACCTTTGGCGACTACCAACAGGGCCATGACGATCCTGACTTCTATGTGCATGTTGCGGAAAAGGAATACCGCTTTGACACCGACATGACTGCGATTTAACGCATGACCAACTCTGCCTTTTCAACGGCTGCTTCCACTGCAGCCGGTTATTACGACAGCAACGATGCCGACCGCTTTTACGCCGAAATTTGGGGCGGAGAAGATATTCATATCGGCCTTTACAACGCGGTGAATGAACCCATTGCCAGCGCGAGTCGTCGCACGGTGGAAGCACTGGCAGCACTGATCCAAGCGCCGCAAACAGATAGCCCTAAGGAGAGCTCTTGCGTTGTGGACCTTGGCTCGGGCTACGGCGGAGCCGCTCGCCACCTATGCCAAAACCCCCTGGTGAAGGTAGAAGCCATCAATATCTCTGCCGTTGAGAACACGCGTCATCGTGAACTCAATCGTGCAGCTGGCTTGGACCGTCAGATCCAGGTGCACGACGCTTCTTTTGAGGCCGTCCCTCTGGAGGATGCCTGCGCCGATGTGGTTTGGAGCCAGGATGCCATCCTCCACTCGGGCGATCGCCAACAGGTGATGAAGGAGGCCGCAAGGCTGCTCAAGCCCGGTGGCGTGATGGTGATGACAGATCCGATGGCCAGCGACGGAGTTCCGTCTTCATCACTCTCCGCCATCCTGGAACGGATTCATCTCTCCGATCTGGGATCTCCGGAGCGATACAAAGACTGGGCGAACAACGCTGGGCTCCAACGCGATATTTGGGATGACCGCACCCCCATGCTGATCTGTCACTACAGCCGTGTTCGAGACGAGCTCCAACGGCGCCAGGACGAGTTGAAACTGAGCATTAGCCCCAACTATCTCGCAAAAATGGACGCGGGTCTGCAGCATTGGGTTGAGGGAGGCAATGCCGGAAGGCTCTGCTGGGGCCTGATGCGCTATCGCAAACCAGAAGAATGATGGCCATGAACAAACGCAACCCATCGGAAGTCGTAGAGAAGCTGGTGGAGGAATGGACACTGCAACCCCATCCAGAAGGTGGCTGGTATCGCGAGCTGCATCGCAGCTCTCTGCCGGTGGTTCGATCGGATCAGCAGCAACGCTGTGCCATCAGCACAATCTTGTATCTCTTGGATGCGGGATCGCTCAGTCGCTGGCACAGGGTGAGCCATGCCGATGAGGTTTGGACGCACCTACAAGGAGCACCTCTGAGTCTGTGGTGCCTCAAGCCGGAGGCCGATCAGGCCACTCGAGAGGTGTTGTCGATGCACAACCCTGTCCAAGTGATTCCTGCGGATCACTGGCAGGCCGCCAAGGCCGAAGGCCCCTACAGCCTGGTGAGTTGCTGTGTTGGGCCGGGATTCAGCTTTGAAGATTTCACCATGCTCAGAGATCTTCCAGAAAGCGAACGCCCAGCTGCGGCGCTTGCTGAGCTGATCTGAGCTGATCTGAGCTCTCCGCAGAGCTCAGCAGAACTCATAAGAGCTCAACAGTGAACCCGACTCATTACGCTCATCCCAACAGGGAGACAGCATGGGTAGCAGCTTCGGGAAACTGTTTCGCATCAGCACCTTTGGGGAATCTCACGGTGGAGGCGTGGGCGTGATCGTGGATGGCTGCCCGCCCAGGCTGGAATTAGACCTGGAAGCCATTCAGGCAGACCTCGACCGCAGACGACCGGGTCAAAGCCGGATCACCACCCCCAGAAAAGAAGCCGATCAAGTGGAGATTCTCAGCGGCTTGCTCGATGGGGTGACCCTGGGCACACCGATCGCGATGGTGGTGCGCAACAAGGACCAACGCCCTCAGGACTACAAAGACATGGAAGTGGCCTTTCGCCCCTCCCATGCCGATGCCACATACCAGGCGAAGTACGGCATCCAGGCCCGCAGCGGCGGCGGCAGGGCTTCCGCGCGGGAAACGATTGGACGCGTTGCGGCAGGGGCTATCGCCAGGCAACTTCTCAGAAAAGCCAATGGCACCGAAGTCATCGCATGGGTGAAGCGCATCCACGACCTCGAAGCAAGCGTGGATCCCAGCGCCGTTACACCTGAGCAAGTGGAAAGCAACATCGTGCGCTGCCCTGATGCAGCGATGGCAGAACAGATGATCCAACGCATTGAAGCGATCGGCCAGGAGGGAGATTCCTGCGGCGGGGTGATTGAGTGCGTGGTGAGGCATGCGAGCACAGGGCTGGGGATGCCCGTGTTCGACAAGCTGGAAGCTGACCTGGCCAAAGCCGTGATGTCACTGCCCGCCACCAAGGGCTTTGAAATCGGATCGGGCTTTGCCGGCACGCTCCTCAAGGGCAGTGCCCACAACGATGCCTTCCTACCCACAGAAGATGGAAGCCTCCATACGGCCACCAACTATTCCGGAGGCATTCAGGGAGGGATCAGCAATGGGGAACCGATTGTGATCCGCGTGGCCTTCAAGCCGACGGCCACCATCCGCAAGGAGCAACAGACGATCAACGCGGCAGGGGAGGCCACCACGCTCTCAGCGAAAGGACGCCACGACCCTTGCGTCTTGCCAAGAGCCGTTCCGATGGTGGAAGCCATGGTGTCCTTGGTGCTTGCCGATCACCTGCTCAGACAGCAAGGGCAGTGCAGCCTTTGGTGATCGGCCCCCCAGCTTCAGCTTCTGGCCGGTGACTGGATCCCATTGCTGCTCGCCAACTGTGCGGCCGCTTTGGCCATGCGACCCGCCGTGGAACGAGCAGACGTGGACTCAGCACTCGACTTACGGGCACGGCGCGCCTTACGAGGTTTGCCAACGGACGCCAAGGAGGTGGTAGACGTTTCCGATGTCTTGGCCACCCGAGCTTTCGCCACCCGCGTGGACGTTGAGCCTCGCTTGGTTTTAGTTGAGGTCGTTGTACGGGCAGCAGCAGGCTTATCAGCCTTGGCAGCTTTGCTCGTTTTCGCTGTTTTGCTCGCTTGACGCGGTTTGGAGACTTGGCGGTTGCGATGACTCAACACCATCACCCATTCCTCATCCGTTAGGGATGCGGGCTTGCTTCCGTGCGCCGTAGCCAGCTTGGCCGCCTTCTCAATGTCTTCGATCAAATTGACCCAAGAGGTGGCAAAGCGTTTGTCGGACTGAGACCGCGCGCCACTCTCAACCAACGTCTCAACAACGCCAGCTGCCGTGACTTTTTTACGGCGACGATTGAAGATCTCTTTCTGCAATTGCGCGATCAGAGCATCCGCCTTGTCGCTCAGCTTGATGGATAACTGAGACATCCGAAATCAAATCACTATCCCATCTGTAGCAGACAAGACTCACATCAACCAATCGCGTAGTTCGGCGATGGCGTCCGTTGTGCTCAAGACGGCACGACCGAGAGCAATCGCGTCGTAACCAGCCGATAGCCACGGATCCAAATCGGCCACGCTCAACCCACCGGCGGCAATCATGAAGGGGAGATCTCCCATCGGCGCCGAAATCTGCCTGTAGTAATCGAGGCCCAGCACCACCGCTGGAAACAGTTTCACCACATGGCAACCAAGAACCCATGCCTGCCGAATTTCGGTTGGCGTCATCACACCAGGGACGAGACAACATTGGTGTTGATGAGCCATCGAGACCAGGCCCTGATCCAACAGTGGAGACATGGCATAGGGAAGATCGAGATCGATCACGGCCTGGAGCCCCCGTTGAGACGTCACAGACGCCACTCCCAGCTGAAGGGTGGGATGGCGAAGACGAATCGCCTCAATCAGGGCACTCCAGCGAGCGTGATCCACCCAGGCAATTTCGATGTGCTGGACACCAAGATCGACCAACTGATCCAGGCGTTGACACAACAATGACTGCAAAAACGGCCCAAGGAGATCACTCTCCCTGGGCCGCAAAACAATGATCAGTGGCTGGCGGCGCAGAGAGGCCATCAACCACTGCTGACGATCAGACGTACTCAGCAATTCGCACATCGCGTCGGATCAAGAGATCCTGAAGTTCCTGGGAATCAACAGTTTCGCTTTCAACGAGCATTTCAGCGAGTTCATCCAGAACGGAACGGTTGTCGTTCAGCACCTTGGTGGCACGGTGATAAGCCGCATCAACAAGATCAGACACCTCGGAATCAATCGTGGCTGCGGTGTCTTCTGAGAAATCTCGCTCAGCAGCGATGTCACGCCCCAAGAACATGCCTCCTTGGGCACGGCCAAGCGCTACGGGGCCAAGCTTGTCGCTCATTCCAAAGCGAGTCACCATCTGCCTGGCCACTGAAGCCACCTGCTGGAGATCGTTGGAGGCACCCGTTGTGACCTCGTCTTCTCCGTAGACGATCTCTTCTGCAACCCGACCGCCTAACGCCACAGCCATTTGGTTCTGCAGATAGGTGCGTGAATAAAGGCCAGATTCCATCCGCTCTTCGCTGGGCGTGAAGAAGGTCAAACCACCCGCATTGCCGCGGGGAATGATCGAAATCTTCTGGACGGCGTCGTAATCAGGCATCAGTGCACCCACCAGGGCGTGACCGGCCTCGTGATAAGCCACAAGACGCTTGCGTCGCTCGCTCATCACCCGATCTTTCTTCTCGGGGCCCACCATGATCCGCTCGATGGCATCACTGATCTCGTCGTTGCTCACCTCTGTGAGTTGGCGACGGGCAGCCAGGATGGCCGCCTCATTCAAAAGGTTGGCCAGGTCGGCACCGGTGTACCCAGGGGTCCGGCGAGCCACCTTATCGAGGTCCACATCCTTCGACAGGGTTTTGCTGCGGGCGTGAACTCCAAGAATTTGAAGACGACCGGCGTAATCAGGACGATCAACCGTGACCTGACGGTCGAAACGGCCTGGACGCATCAAGGCTGAATCCAAGACGTCAGGGCGGTTGGTGGCCGCAATGATGATGATGCCGGTATTGCCTTCAAAACCATCCATTTCGGTGAGGAGCTGGTTCAGGGTTTGCTCGCGCTCGTCGTTACCGCCGCCAAGGCCGGCACCACGCTGACGGCCTACAGCATCGATCTCATCGATGAACACGATGCAGGGTGCATTCTTTTTGGCCTGTTCAAACAGGTCACGAACGCGGCTGGCACCCACACCGACGAACATCTCAACGAATTCAGAACCTGAAATCGAGAAGAAGGGCACTCCTGCTTCGCCAGCTACCGCTTTGGCAAGCAGCGTTTTACCTGTACCGGGAGGACCAACAAGCAAGCAGCCCTTGGGGATTTTCGCGCCTACGGCGGTAAAGCGATCGGGATTCTTGAGGAAATCAACCACCTCGGTGAGCTCAAGCTTGGCGCCTTCAATTCCGGCCACATCCCCAAAGGTGATTTGGGTGGTGGGCTCCATTTGAACGCGGGCCTTGCTCTTGCCGAAATTCATGGCTTGGTTGCCACCGCCACCGCCACCGCCCTGAGCACGGCGGAAGAGGAAGAAAAGACCTCCGAGAAGCAACAACGGAAAGATCAAGCTGGTCGCCGCTTGCTGCCAGGCGCCTGGCTGGCGAGATGGCTGCACAGCAATGTCAACGTTGTGGTCCGTCAACATCTTCAACAGATCCTTGTCTGGAGCGAGGTTGACCTCCGCACGACGGCCATCGGTCTCAACGATCTGAGCGGTTCCACGATCAGGGGAAAGCAAAACCCTGCTGACCTGATCCTCCTGAACAGACTCAACAAAATCGCTGTACCGCAGCGTGCGAGCTGCCGTTGCAGGGTCGGGACGGTCAAGGAACGCCGTACCCACAACGATCACTACCACTACGAGCAGGACGTAAAGCCCCACATTGCGCCAACGCTTGTTCAAGGTTCTTCGCCTCTGATGAAGGAATGTTAATAGAAATCGAAAAAATCAGGAGGCCCGAAGGACCTCAACCACGCTGCGGAACGCAAACCACTCCGGGATCTCCTCGCCACTGCGCAGCATCTTGCGGAATTGGGTGCCGCTGAGCTTTTTGACATGCAAACCGCGGGCCTCCGCATGTTCCGCAGTGACATACCCCTCTTCGTCGGTGAAAACGAGATTCAAGGAGGGCACGGTCTCCATCGTCAGTTCAGGAGCACACTCTTTGGCGAAATTCTGCGCGTCATAGGGACCGTAAAAATCATCCCCAGAAAGAGAGGACTTACATCCAGCCATATCCCGGCCAATGATGAAGTGCGTGCAGCCGTAGTTCCGGCGAATAATCATGTGCTGCAGGGCTTCGCGCGGACCTGCCATGTGCATCGCATACGGCAGATAGGCCCAACGAATGCGTGCGTTGTCTACTTCTGCTGCCAGACGTTCGTAGGTCTGAAAGCGAACGGAACCAGGAATGTCGTCCTGCTGGGTGGGCCCACAGGTGGGGTGCACCAACACGACAGCGTTCTCACTGACATTTTGAGCGTGCAGGGCCCGGGTGAAGAGCTCGTAGTGGGCGCGATGAATGGGATTTCGGCACTGGAATGCCACCACGTCTTCGCCGTCAGGGAGACCGGCGCGCACCTCAGCAGGCGTCTTGCAAGGGAAAACCCGCTCCGGAAGCTGCAAGCCCTGAATCAAGCCACCGAGGTAGTACCGACGGCGCTCTGTGGCAATCATGCGCACCGCCGGATGCTCTAGCGAGGTGGTTCCGTAACAACCTTTGGCCTCAACAACCTTGTCGGGTTCCCACTTATCGCTAACGGTGAGAACAGCGAGGTCCTGACCTTTGTATGTCAACAAGACCTTGTCTCCAACCGCCACGTCCTCACGGTCGGTATCCATCACGATCGGCAAGCCAAACAGGTAGCCAGATGTGGTGCGGTGCCCGGCCACCACGGAGTCGTAGTCGGCCTGATGCATGAATCCTCGCTCTGGAGAGAATCCACCCACCACAAGCAGCTCAACATCACAGGCATTGCGATCGGAACATTCAATGCTTGTGGTGGCAGAGGCCTTCAGCGCGGCATGCTCCGTGGCAGACACCATCAAATCCACCAAGGTGCCTCCGTAAGGAGCAATCACCCCGGAGCGCTGGGAGGAAGAGGAACTGGCAGTCATCGGCGATTCGTGTCTGGATCAGGGATGGCGAGATTCTCCCAGAAGACAGAAAAAAAGGAGGGCCTCAGCCCTCCTTTTGCATCAATGCGTCTGAACAGAAGGATCAAGCCTCCTCAAGACGACCGAAGACCTCTCCGCTGATCTTCACGTCAACGATCTCTCTGCCACCCATATCGGAGTCAGAGGGTTGGATCGCTGTAAACACACCGCCGAACTCACCCGTGTCGGGGTCCACCTTGGTGATTGAGAAGCTCATGATGCCAGTGCCATCGATGTAGCGCTTGACGTTTTCGCTTTCAAGCTCCTCATAGTCACCACCCAATGCCATCAAGCCCTGGGGATAGTCCACACCAGTGGTTAACGCACGACCCTTGGGATCGATGAAGTTACTGGTGCGGTAGCTAGGTGTGCGGTAGGTGCCGTTGAAGTCGGTACTGGTGGTGAGTGCAGAACCTTCAGCGGTGGCTTGAAGGTTTTTGCTTGAGAAGGTGAAGGGGAATTCCTCACCACCAGGAACCAAGACGGTGATCGGCTGGAAATCGATCCCTCCTTTTTCGCTGAAGCTCAGGCCGTCCTCACCAACGATGAGATCACCAAAGACTTCATCCAAGCTTGAGGTGTAGCGGGTGAGGATTTTGCCCTCAACGAATTGGGCTTCTTGACGCTTATTGGCTGGTTCGCCTTTCACGAAGACCTGGGAGGGATGCATGCAGATCCCACGCAGTTCGTAAGCAGAGCCAGCCGTCAGGCTGATGGAGCCACGGGCGGAGTCAGGCAGGCTGGGGCAGTCGTTGGCCTTGCCCGTATTGCGGATGTCGTCATAGGTGACGTTGGATCGGTCTATGGCCTCAGCACCACCACTGCAGGCGGTTACAACAAAGAGACAGAGGGCTAGCACCATGGCCAGCAGGGGACGGATGCGCATAGAAGAAGACTGATTAGCCGGACGAGGACGGTATCCACCGATTTTTCGATCTTACAAGGCGAAAACGTGCGTTCCGGCAAGCCTTTTGCAGCTCTCAACAAGCCTTCGCGTTGCAGGCCTCAAAGGAGGCGTCTCGAAACCGATCAACGGCGCCATTAAACAGTGACAGAGGCGACTCTCAGAGAATTACCCGTTTGAGACATCGCCCGGCGAATCAAGGGCATCCAGGCCAGGCAGTTGCGTGAAAATCTCATCCAGCAAGCGATTGGCGAGCTCGAGCTTGCATTGGGGCAAGCACTGCTCTTGGCTGCCATCGCGTCTGAGCAACCAGCCACCATTGAGGTGAGAGCCAAACCCTTGATGGGGCTGATCAATGGGGTTGGCAAACAACAGGTCGCATTGTTTGGCAAGAAGTTTTTGACGTGCGCGTTCCAGAAGCGAATCAGCCTGCCCACTGAGAGCCGCAAATCCCAACAGCACTTGACCAGGGGGGCGGCGCTCAGCCAAACCGGCCAACAGATCGGGGACAGGCTCCATCTCGACCCCAAGAACACTGGCCAAGGCAGCCTTCGCCGGTTTGTGAGGCAGCGCTCCACCACGACGACGCAGATCGGCCACCGCCGCCGCCATCGCCACCGCATCCACACCCGGTTGCAGATCAGTGAGTGCGCACTCCATCGCTTGCGCCGACTCCACAGGGTGGCAAGACAAGCCTTCAATCCAGGCGTCTGGCACCTGAAGGGGGCCGTGAATCAAGTCAACCCTGGCGCCCCGCCACCGGGCAGCTTGAGCGATCATCACGCCCATGCGCCCGCTGCTGCGGTTGCTCATGATCCGGGCAGGATCCAGAGCTTCCACCGTTGGGCCAGCGGTCACCAGGAGCGAGCGACCACTCCAATCACGCGCCAACGTCCTTTTCTCGCTCCCCCGCTGAAGCGCATGGAGAACCGCCAATTGAATCAAAGCGGGATCGGCCATTCGCCCCTCTCCGATTCGATCACAAGCCAACAAACCAGGCTCCGGTCCGAGACAGAGCACCCGTTCATCCCGTTGCAAAAGCTCCCAATTGCGCCGGACTGCAGGGTTGCCCCACATCCCTGTATTCATGGCTGAGGCTGCCACCACAGGCCGTTCGCAGGCCAACAACAAGGAGGCCAGCAATCCATCACCAAGCCCCTGAGTCCAGCGGGCCAAACTTGTGGCGCTTAAGGGAGCCACCACCACTAGATCCGCCCATTCCGCGAGCTCCACATGCAACGGCCGAGGTTGCGATGGCGCCCACTGGTCCTGATCTTGCAAACAGGGGTGACGACTCAGGCTTGCGAGTGCCACAGGGCTGACAAGGCGTGAGGCGCTTGGGGTAATAACGCAACGCACCTCGGCCCCCGCCTTCACCAAGGCACTCACGAGAAGAGGCGTCTTCACCGCAGCGATGCTTCCCGATGCGGCGACAAGGAGGCGACGCCCCTCCAGAGGCCGTGGGGCCTCAATCTTCATCGAATGGTTCCTGATCAACTAAGTGAACGTATGGCCCGGTGAGCTCCGGCCGGTGGATCGCCAAGGCACGCAACAGATGCCAATCACTCAAGCCATCAAAAGGAGTGGGGTAATCGTCGTCTTCCAGGCGCTGCGCGAGCAAAGCCACCTTGTCGTCATCAAACGCGTCCAGAGATTCCGGCGTGATCGGCATGCTGGTTCCCTGAAGCGAAGACCCCATTCTGCCTCGGGCAAGCGTTAGAGCTGACGCTAAGTTTCGAGCGACGGGGTCTTAGCTCAGTTGGTAGAGCGCTGCGATCGCACCGCAGAGGTCAGGGGTTCGAATCCCCTAGTCTCCATCGTCAAGAAAAAGCTTCATGTTCAGCTTTAAGCAAAAAGAATGAGCTCTTTTAGATCAACTTTGCGCGCCATAAAACAATCACAGGAATAGCTTCAAAACGAAGACTTTTCGCCTCACCAGCTTTCACTTGCAAAGACTGGTCATGTCACTTTAAAGACAACCCTTGATGGCCAGAAACAACAACAATCAAAACAAGAGTGTTATACAAGCCCTTTAACATCCCCTTGGCGAAAGCAAATCTTGAGAGCAAAGCTTGAAAGCAAAGAGACGCTCGGGCACAGGAGGGCTTGACTCAAACGCTGGAAACGAATACGTGCCGATGCATTGGCGAGACGACAACGCCCCAGCCGCTGTAGCGAAAGAAACAACCCAGAACTCACGTTCCTTTTAGACAGAACGATCTTTGCCTTTCAAGGGTGCAGTACTCAGAACAGTATTGAGCTCAAGAGTGATCCATCCAAGATCAAAAAGCTTCAAAGGATTCATCAATCAATCAGAACATGGACGTCATTGACCTCTTTCCACGCTCCATTGTGCAAGGGGAAGTTGACCAAAAACTCCTTCATCACGTGCATCTCCATTGTGAGGATGTTCTGCTCAATCCAGGATCAAATCCTGATGCTTCAACGCGCCTAGCTGGACAGCTCAGCAAACAGCTACAACTGAATTTCACCCAACCGGCCATTCGAGAACTTTGTGAATCCGTCCTCCTCGAAGGCTGCGAGCGTTGGATCCGGCACGTGATTGACCAGCAACCGCCTCAAGGGCGCGGCCCATGGGTGCCAGGTCGCTACCAACTCAAACTGATTGACATCTGGCTGAATTGCCAAATGGAGGGCGATTACAACCCCATGCACACCCATGGAGGAAGTTTTTCGGGAGTTGTCTTTTTAAAAGTCCCCCCACAGATCAACGGAAGCAGTTTTGACGGGCAACTGTGTTTTCACGGTCCGGAGGACTATCACCTTCAATCATTCCGCACAGGAATGGCGAAGTATGTGCTTCCCAAACCGGGCGACTTTTATATTTTTCCAGCATGGCAACCGCATTCCGTCATGCCCTTCCGAGGCACAGGAGAACGCTGGTCTCTCGCCTTTAACGTCGTTGCTCAGCCCATTTCCTCGCATCCACAGCCCCCCGACCAGAATCCCAACATTTCTCTTTCGAGTCAGCGACCAAGAGCGAGAGGCTTCTGACGGACAGCCTCTCAGAAAATTGCCTTACGATTCACTCCAGTTTCAGGGTCAGCCATGCCAAGGACAGCCATGGCCTGGGGCCTTGACATGCATCCATTCATCGTGAGGGCTTTAGGCGTACAGGACGTCCAGCCCTCTGCGCTGGAGTCTTGCTGATGTTCCCGACAAGCACTCAATTCACAAGACATTTGCCCCTGTTTGCAGGCCTTTTTGTTCTTGTTTTGGCCTCGACGCTAGCCAGACCCAGTGCCTTGATCACCTATGGCCTGATCGCGCTGGCTGGTGGGCTGGGCCGTCGCTGACGCCAGTCGGAACGCCCATGCGGTAAAAGGGATGTGAGCTGAGCCTATAAACGATGTCGCAATCCAAACGAGAACAGGTGGTTAGCCACCTGCGCTATATCCGCCAAGAGCTGCGCGAAATGCATCAAGGCGTGATGGAAGACGGACTCCTCCCTGAAGCCGGAGAGGTAAGAGGGGTCATGGCCCAGATGGAGGCCTTGCTTGAGCTACTGGAGGGCAAATCATCTCGCAAAGCGAAAGCAGATTCCGACTGAATGCGGTCCTGCTGGGTGGCCAACTTGAAGCAAATCTTGATTCAACAGGAAATGCTCAAAAACCAGCAATTGATACAGGAAACTAATAAATATCGAGTATTTTCGGTGTTGGCAGGTTGCCGGCCGGGTGATGGGGATCAATTGGTGGCACACCTGTGATAACGAGGCTTGAGGGGTTCCTTTCATGACCGCTCGACTGCAAAAGACTCGACTTCAAATCAGTTTCGGAGAAGCCACTTCAAGGCTTGATCGGTGGGCTGAAAATCCATGGCGGCGAGCATCGTTGATGTTGATCGCTCTTGGTGCCAGTTTTGCCTTAGGTAACAGCATTGGAGCCATTGCTGGTGCTTTGGCCTTGATGGATCCAGTGGCCGCTCTCATCACTGTGGCGATCTGGGAGCTCATGGTCCGAACCAGACGGCATTGGGCGCGAGATCAACAAAAACATCTGGGACGTGATT
Source organism: Synechococcus sp. WH 8016 (assembly GCF_000230675.1). Classification (NCBI taxonomy): domain Bacteria; kingdom Bacillati; phylum Cyanobacteriota; class Cyanophyceae; order Synechococcales; family Synechococcaceae; genus Synechococcus; species Synechococcus sp. WH 8016. The sequence continues at coordinate 22,012 of NZ_AGIK01000002.1, forward strand.
TGTTGGATATGGCACGCATTGGCTTGCTGTACGGCCTTTTATTGGAAGGATTCAAGTTGCTTTAAAGAACGTACAAATCCAGACAATTTTGATGGGCATTCATAGCCTGACTTTAGTTCTGCTGTTGGGTGGACCATGGCTGCTGAGCATTTCTTCCTCGAGCTCGAACCACCAGAAGAACGTCTTCGCAACGCCCCTCATGTGGTGATCGTGGGAGGAGGCTTTGCTGGAGTTCGCGCCTGCAAAGCACTTGCCCAGGCAGAGGTGCGCATCACCTTGATCGACAAGCGCAATTTCAACCTGTTCCAGCCGCTTCTCTATCAAGTGGCAACGGGGCTCGTCGCTCCCGGAGATGTGGCAACACCCCTACGACAGCTCGTTGGCAAGCAGCGCAATGTTCAGGTCCTGCTCGGGGAAGTGAAGGGATTAGATGCCAAGAAGCGACAAATCAATTTCAGCGAAAAGGTCATCAGCTACGACCATTTAGTGCTGGCATCGGGCTCAGGCAGCACCTATTTCGGCCATGAAGAATGGCGCACCTTTGCGCCACCGATGAAAATTCTTGAGCATGCCCAGGAGATTCGTCGTCGCTTGCTGATGGCCATGGAGCAGGCAGAGCAAACACCTGATCCAGCGGCGCGCAAATTTCTTCAAACCGTGGTGATTGTGGGAGGGGGCCCTACGGGGTGCGAAATGGCAGGTGCCACCTCCGAATTAATGCGCAATGCCATGCGCCGTGAGTTCAAACAGCTCGATCCTGATGATTCAAGAATTATCGTGATCGACCCGGGCGATCGCTTGCTGAGGGCGATGCCTGAGTCGCTATCGGCCTCTGCCCAAAAGACACTGGAATCTCTTGGGGTAGAAACCCTCTTCAAAGGGCGGGTTCAGAGCATGCAGCCGGGAGAGGTCAGCGTTGGCACTCCAGATGGCGAGCAAACGATCCAAGCGGCAACCGTGATTTGGACGGCCGGGGTGCGCCCGTCTCACCTTGGCAAGACCCTTGCAGCCTCGATCGATTGTGCATTGGATCGTGGTGGTCGGGTCATCGTTCAACCCGACTTCAGCGTGAAAGACCATCCAGAGATTCGGGTCGTGGGCGATCTCTGCAGCTACAAACACACCTCCACGGGCAATCCTCTACCGGGCATGGCCGGACCAGCAACGCAAGCTGGGGGCTTCGTCGGCAAGGACATCGCAGCGATCATCGGTGGACGCCAGCGCCCGAACTTCAAATGGTTTGATTTCGGCAGCATGGCTGTGCTGGATCGTGTTGCGGCCGTTGCTGATCTGCGCGGCTTCAAATTCAGCGGGAGCCCAGGTTGGGCGGTTTGGGCAGCCGCACACCTGGCTTTCATGCCCGATCGAGAAAATCGCTGGTCCTTGCTGATCAAGTGGATGTTTGCGGTTCTGTCACAGCAACGTTCATCGATGCTGCTCACAGGCATGCCATGTCAGCACATCGGTCTCGACTCTGCAGACGCACCGTTCCCAATGAACAGCGGCAGTGGCCCCTCGATTGCCGCTCCAGATGCGGCACTGAAAGCAGCCATGGATTACTACTCCAAGTCCGTGTCTGGTGTGCGTGTTCAGGATGGCGAAGCAGCCCGCGATGAATCCGCCACAGGATCAGACGCCGCCATCAAATAAAGCAGCGCCATCCTGATCGGGATTCCATTGCGAACTTGATCCTCCACCAAGCAGATCGAGCGGTCATCCAAGAGGGCACCGCTCATTTCAACCCCACGATTCACAGGGCCTGGATGCAGCACAGGGCCTGAAAAAGAGCAGCGTCGCAACCGCTCATGGGTGAGCCCATAGTCACGGTGATAGCGATCCAGATCCGTGAGCAGATGATCGGTCATGCGTTCTTGTTGTAAACGCAACGTCATCACAGCGTCCGCACCCGACAAGCATTCATCCAGGTTGCGGCTGATCTGCAGCCTTCCACGCTGAGGGACAGGATCAACCGCTTGCCCAGGCGGAGGAGCATGCAAGAAGTCTGCGAAGGCATCGGGCACAAGACTGGGCGGCCCGCACAGCACCACATCCGCGCCGCAGGCACTGAGAGCCCAGAGGTTGGAGCGCGCTACGCGCGAATGCAACACATCGCCAACAATCCCAATGCGCTTGCCCTGCAAGGCCTCGGGTTGAGGGCGATGGGGATCGAAATGGTGCGCGAGCGTATAGAGGTCGAGCAAACCCTGGCTGGGGTGACTGTGCTGACCATCCCCCCCATTCAGCACAACGGTGCGCTCGCCGGCTTGATCCAACTCATGGGCCAGCTGGGCGGGGACATCCGTGCAGCGATGACGGATCACCAGCACATCCGCCCCCATCGCGACATAGGTGCGCGCTGTATCGAGCAGGGATTCGCCTTTGCTCAGAGAGCTGCTCGACGGGGAAAAACTCTGCACATCAGCAGACAAGCGCTTAGCGGCCAGCTCAAAGCTGCTGCGCGTACGCGTGCTGGGCTCAAAAAACAAGGTGGCCACCAATCGGCCCTGCAACGCCGGGAGTTTGCGAGCGCCCGTCACCGGCATCGAGCGAAAACGATGGGCAAGCTCGAGCACGGTGGCGTAGTCGTCTCGCGAGAACGCCGCCAAATCGAGCACATGCCGGTGCGACCACCCACTCATCGCTGCCACTCCAGCGGTGGAATGAACGCCTGGTTCAAAGCAGGCATCCGATCACCTTTGGCACGCCGGCTCACGCTGCGGGAGGCCCGCTTGTACCAACGCCAGGGCAAGTCCTGGGCCTGAGAGATTCCGATCCGCGTGGTGGTCACAAGCTCAAGGCTGTTGAGAACGGAGGGCCTTGGGGCCAACCACAGTTCATTCTCGCCACAGGCGGAGCTGTTGTCATGAACGCGGCTGATTTCAAAACGACGGGACAGCAAACCAGGCCCCGCCGCAACCCGTTCAGGCTCGCCAGGCATGGCAACAGCACGAAGCAACACACCATTGGCCCAATCACTGCGATCCGTCACCACATTCACGCAGTGGTGGATGCCATAGCTCACATACACATAAAACCGCCCTGGCTCGCCAAACAGGGTTTCGTTTTGCGGTGAGCGGCGGAGATAGCCGTGGCAGGCAGGCTCATCCTGGGAATACGCCTCCGTCTCCACAATCACGCCCCACAGCAACTCCCCAGAAAGTTGGCGTTTCACTAATAAACAGCCAATCAACTCAGGTCCCACCACCTCGGCAGGACGGCAGAAGAAGGATTTGGGTAGAGCTGGGAAATCCTTGGAGATGGGCTGGGTGGCTATGGGCGTGGCTGGAGCAACAACCTTTCTTCACCTAAGTCTGACAACGCTGCTTGAATAAGAGACAATTGAATGATCTACATTCTTTCCCTGATGTCAGAAGAGCAACTCCAAGCGTTCCTTGAAAAGGTTCAAGGCGACACCAGCCTTCAGGAGAAACTCAAAGCAGCTGCTGATGCCAATGCTGTTACTGCGATTGCAAAAGAAGCAGGTTTCATTATTTCTGCTGATGATCTAACTAAGGCTCAATCCGAACTTTCAGAACGAGAGCTGGAAGGCGTAGCTGGAGGGAACAAGAATGAGCTGATTACTGGGTGGCTATGCGACTGGGGCTGGGGCTAATCGGAATCTGATCAGAGTAAATGTTCACTTAAGTAAATGTTCACTTGTTAGCACACTCAAACCCCCTGCCGCCGTAGGGGTTTTTTATTTCTTCAATCAACACCATAAACCCTTAAATCAGCCTTTGATACCTGGCACCATTACAAAGTAGAAAGTTGCCTTGATGACTTATTTGGAAGGAACTAATCAGAAATAGTTATACATATTCACAACGAATCTACCCTTGACTTAATTTACTCTAAAAGTATTTATATTCCCTAGATTAATCACCACAGCTTGAAGATTTGATCACCATCACGAATGCCATTGGCTCGTCTAAATCTCACCGCAAACTGATGCCACTCCTCTGGTATTTGATTGAGCCGAATATCAAATGCAAAGGGTAACTTCTGCTGTCCTGGTGAGACCCGGCTCTTCCTGCTTTGACTGCTTCTACCTTTTTCAACCAGCCGTTTCAGCATCCGTGAGCCCCAGTGGCACTTGGGAGCACCTTTGGCGTGATGACAATACTTCTGGCAGAAACGCTCATAACGCTTGGAGCATCCCTCCAATGTTGGCGCCAGTTGCAGGAAACTTGGGTGCCATTCGCTGATGCCATCACTCGCCAATCTGTCGTAGTGCCCATAGTTGGAATAGGGGTCATAAAACCCTTTTCTTATTCCTGCTGCCTTTGGATTGGCGTGGATATACCGCAAGGTGTTGAGCACTCGCCTGTGGTCTTTAGGCGCAATGGCAGTGGCGTAATACCTGGCTTCCCAAAAGTGCCCGCAACGACCACTCAGGCGGTTGAGTGCCATTGCTGAATACCAGCCAAACCAGTGCATCAGCTTTGGCAGTTGGCGTGCATCATCAGGTTTGATAAGCAGGTGCAGGTGATTTGCCATCAAACAAACGGCATACAACCTGTGGGGCACCTTGCCTTGTGCCTTGGCGAGCACTGCTAAAAGCACATCACGCCTCAATCCCTTAGCAATCAAAAACTGACGGCTGTTGCATCTGAGCGTGATGTGAAAGGAATGTCCTAGAGGAAGCCGACGAGATGATCGACCCATTCAATAAACGACCAGGTTCGCTGATTATCACTATCAACTTGCACTTAAATCATGATCTAGGCTCATCCAAATCAAAACCAGATAAGGGATCACAGACTCACCAAACATAAAACCAAACAATTCGCTTAAAAATAGGCTATGTAGCATCAGAAGCCCTTTACAAATCAAAAAACCAGCTTAAGATCGTAAGAATGAGCACCTGAGGAGAGAACAATAAGACTTTTTGCTCGAACCTCAGCTCTTGCAAGCCTGCTGGCATTGGTCGTGCTGCCAACAAAATCGGTAGAACTAAAGACAGGTGATAATAACAAAACAACAAGAGAACCAATTAGTAATCTTGTTCAAAAGATTCCAGAAACTGACTCAGATCAACTCGTCAGCAGGCTGGAAAGACTACAAGACAACACAAAAAACAACAGTATTGCCATTAATATTGAAGAGGCGATTGCACTTGGAGTAAAAAACAATCCAGACTTAGAAGTTGCTTTTAGAGACATACAAGCTCTTGAATGGCAACTCATCGCAGCAAAGAGAAGATGGTTCCCTAAGCTTAGTCTCAACGGTGGACAACCATTCACAGGGTATCGATGGGAGACATTTGTAGAAAACAACTATGCCGAAAAGAGGGACCTCTCGACCACCCAAACCACATCAGAAACTTACAGTACACAGGCAAGGGCAACTGTCAGCTGGGACTTTCTTGATCTCAGCAGACAAGCAGACATCAATGCAGCAGAAGATAAATTAAGAAGGCAAAAACTATTATTCAACGTAAGCGCAAGAAATCTAATTTTAAGAATCCAACAAGATTATTATGCCATTCAAAGCAGCGCTCAACTAATAGAAAGCTTTAAGGCAATCTATGCCATCAACAGGCAACAATTAAATATTCAAAAAGCAAGACAAGCGATTGGAATGTCAACAATACTTGACGTAGCGCAAACAGAATCCCAACTCTTCTCTCAGCTCAATCAACTTGTAGGCTATACGCAAAGTTACAACATACAAGCTGGAAGACTGGCTCAAAGCCTTGCACTTCCACCTGGAAAACTTGCAATTCCAAACAAGGAAGCTGCTCCTCAAGGGATATGGACACAAGATTTAAATCAGACCATTGATGAAGCACTGAAACAACGCGAAGAAGTACTTGCAAGCATTGCAGCAGCAGAAGCTGCAGAATGGGAGGGGATTGCAGCACTTAGGAAATACCTACCAGTCTTTTCGATTCAAGCAGATGGCAATCTAGATCTCACCAATCGATTTCAAACTACACTCATCACAGAACAACCACGAACAAATCGAATTAATGATAGAGAAAGATGGTCAGGAGCCATTGGCATTGGTTTTCGATGGAATGCATTCGATGGAGGAATTAGTGCAGCAAATGCACAATCACAATTCGCCCAGAGCCGCAAATTCCTCGCTGAAGCAAGCTTATCAAAATTAGAAATCACCCAGCAGGTTCAATCAAGTTATAGTCAAATGGAAACCGCACGGATAGGGATCAAAAGCGCGGAGCAGGCCTATCGCAGTGCGGAAATCGCCCAAGAAGCAGCAAGAGCACGATTGGATGTGGGCGTAGGAGATATTTTTAGCGTTGTACAAGCGATTGGTCTTCTTTCTAGTGCAGCAGTACAAAAATCACAATCTACTCTGAACTACAACAACTCGATTGCTGAACTTTATCGTTATTCGGCAAATTGGCCTTTAGATAGCTATAAAGATGTGGAGTTAAGAGTCAAAACAAATAACCAAACAACCAAGCCATGAGCCAACTTTTCAACGATCGAGCCCTGAAACAACGCCACAGAAGTGGGGATCGAAACGGACCGGTAACTTTACTCACTCCGCCATTGCGAGCAACGCTCGGATTGGGTGCGCTTATCGCATTAGCGGGTGGAGTATGGGCAACGTTCGCCAGAATTCCTGTGAGTGTACAAGGAAGTGGTGTCTTGCTACCGGTCAGTACAATCAACGCGAGCTTAAGTGGAACCAATGGAAGCGCAGTTTACATGTTTAACAAACCACAAAAAGAGTGGCATAAAAAAGCTCGATATTTTGCAACTTCCCCAGACAAAGTTACAAATGAAGAGCTCCTTAAGCTGGCAAAGTCTATCTATGAAGAGAGTTACAACACCGTATCTTTAGCGTCAGGAAGCAGTGCATCTGAAATTTTCGCTCGCAATCTCAAAGAAACCTTTACTGGACTAAAAGTGCCAAAAGGGCAGCTCATGATGTGGATTCAGTCATCAGGTGAGCTGGAGCGACTGAGCAGCACCATTGAAGATGTAGAACGAGCCATAGCAACAAATAAAGCTCAAAGAGAAAATATCGAGCGCAAACAAATCATCTTAGGAAAGGAGCTAAAGAGCAGATCCTCCTATCTACAAAGCATGAATGACTTAGCAAAAAAGGGGTTTGTCAATATGCAGAGCATCTTGCAAGAGCAGTCACAGGTTGACAACGTAAAGTCGCAGATACTCAACAACAATGATCAGCTAATTGAAATTATAAATAAGCTTGCAGAGTCATACTCTTCATTGCGAGGTCAAACAGCAAAGCTTATCAACAAACAATTAATCTATGCTGGACAAGATCTCTACATCTCAAGCATTATTCCGAATAATGGAGAGGGGGTTGGAGAAGGGGATGTACTGATGCAACTGAGCAACAATCAACTTGATCAACCAGTCATGGTTCCAGTTTTTCTGAGTAGCAAGGAAATGGCACAGGTCTTTCCAGGAATGCAAGCACTAGCAACACCGTCGGGATACAAGCGTTCAGAAGTGGGGGGGATACGCGGAAAAGTTGTATCGATGGCCAAATTACCTAGCGGACTTCAAGAAGTGAAAGCACGCACTGGCGTGAAAGCCCTAGCCCAATCCATTGTGTCTGAGGAACCTGTACCGACACTGGCTGTCGTAGCGCTCGAACAAAGTGATCAAAGCCCGATCAATGGTGGAGGCTATCGATGGAGTTCCGATTCAGACCTTCCCTATCCCCCAACACCGGGCGATTCATTGAGTGTAGAAATTACAACAAGAAAAGTAGCTCCAATCTCCTTGGTCATTCCTGCAATTCGCAGCTTTTTTGGAATTACCCCACCTGAAGCACCAAAAGGAGCGGCTAAGCAAGGAAGCCGCGCTGAAACCGATCAAAGTGATAATCGATGAATAAAACATTGCAACGCAAACGCGTGAAAGCACGAACACGCTTGCAATACGAAGCCGCCGAATGCGGAGCGGCCTCACTCGCCACAATCCTTGATTATTTCGGAAAAATTGTTGAGCTAAGCGAGTTGCGAGCAGCCTGCGGCGTGAACAGGGATGGGTCCAATGCAAAACAGGTTTTGCTAGGTGCACGTCAATACAAACTCAAGACTCGTGCCTATCGCTGTTCTGGTGATCAGCTCCAGGCAGAGGGCCGCTTCCCATGTGTTGTGTTTTGGGGGTTTAATCATTTCCTCGTTGTAGAAGGCTTTGAAGGAAACCATGCCTATTTGAGTGACCCGGCACAAGGACGGGTGCGCGTACTAATGGAGGAGTTTCTCGACAGTTTTACAGGGGTCGTCCTTGAATTCGAACCAGGGCCAGAATTCATTGCAGAAGGGAAGCAACCAACCCTGGTATGGAGTCTCATCCGTACACTTTTGCCATATCAGTCATCCTTATTTCAACTCCTGGTTGTTTCAACAGGGCAAGCAATTTTAACGCTACTAGTAGCTGGATTAACCTCCACATTCATTGACAGTTTTCTACAAAATCAACGTCTTTATTTTGGAATACCAATCATCTGGCTTCTACTCTTAAGCATTATTGGATGGCTTACCTTATTAGGAATCCAGTTCGTAATCCTAAGACGAATGGAACTATTGCTTTCAAAAAGACTAACGGCAGATCTATTCAGAAAATTATTTCAAGTATCATTCGACTTCTATCAAACCCGTTTCCAAGGCGAAATCGCGAGCAGGTTACTACTTGGAATGGAAACAACTCAAGTTTTAGTGGCAAGGCTTGTACGTTTCATGAGCTCGATATGGATTGCATCACTCGTTCTGATTTTTGCATTTGCAATCTCCCATTGGTTAGCACTCCTGGTGCTCACGATCATGGCTGGCAATTTAGGGTTGAACTGGTGGCTTACAGATCAACGTTATGACGCCAATCGAAAGTTAGCCATTGAAGAAGGAAAAGCTCAAGGAAAGGGACTACAAGGTATCAACAACATTGAATCCCTGAAAGCCTCTGGTCTGGAATTTGACTTCCTAAGCCAATGGCAAGGCAGTTTTGGGAATGTAGTTATCCAAAATCAACAATTAGGAGCGCAAATGGCTTTATCTACTATCACCGCTAGTGGTAGTAGCTTCCTCCTTAATGCTCTCATTATCGCAGCAGGCGGATTTCTAATCATTGCAGGAAAGATATCGCTAGGCACACTTGTAGCTTTCCAGTTCCTGCAAGGTCAAATCACAGCACCTATTTCGACCCTGCCTCAAATCAATTCAGCCATCCAAAGGCTTATTGGAGACTTGGGGAGATTAGAAGATCTACGCAAAAACAACAACGATCCATTAGTACGAAGCTTTAAACTTCTTGATGAAAGCAATACAAAACATCAAAAAGTCTCAACAAAACTCGCAGGGAATATTGAACTAAAAAATCTCAATTTTGGATTCACTCCAACTGCAGAACCATTCATTAAGAATCTGAATTTATCGATACCAGCAGGCTCTCAGTTATCCATTGTTGGAAGTAGTGGGTCCGGAAAAACAACCTTAATTAGAATCCTAGCTGGACTGTATACAGCATCTTCCGGTGAGCTTTTATTTGACCATCAAGCCTGGGAAGAGCATGGCGACCAAACGATGCGGAGTAGCTTGGCTTACGTTCCCCAGCAGGTGTTTATCTTTAACGCAAGTATTGAAGACAATATTACACTTTGGAATCCGAAATATAGATTGAGTGAACTTGAAGTCGCAGCAAAAGATTCTGAGATTCTTTCAACAATTAGCAATCATCCAGAAGCCTTTCAACGACAGCTCAAAGACAATGGCAAAGATTTGAGTGGCGGAGAGCGCCAACGAATAGAGATTTGCCGAGCACTTTTGCGTCAACCGAGCATTCTTCTATTTGATGAGGCAACAAGCGCATTGGATAACGCTACTCAGTCCAAAGTGCTTGATACTCTCAAGGCAAAGGCAATTACGGTTGTCAATGTGTCGCACCGACTTGACGCTGCTTTAAGAAGTGACGCTGTATTAGTAATGCAAAATGGTGATGCTATCGAATACGGCCCTCCAGCCAAATTGATGTCAAATAAATCTGCTTTTTATGATTTAGTCCAATCTGAGAAAGCTGAATCGATAGGGATGAAATCATGACCATAAAAGAATCTAGACAGGCTCTTTCAGCGGCACAAAACCTAGAAGAAGAATTACTTTTTAGTCTTCCTCCAGACGATGATCATCACCCTGAGATGCGCTTGATTGGGTTTTGTCTTCATAAGCTAGGACGTCGAGATCAAAAGATTGAGCCTTTGGTAGGAGCCAGCATTGTTGAATTGCTTGACTACAACGATATTCATCATCGATCGGTAATCGCTCCCCGTGATTTGAGCACACGCCACTGGGATCTTGATCCTACAAATGACAGCGAATTCCCATTGATGATTGTGTTTGACGAAAGCAATCAAGAACCCCTAGCTCTCTATCGAGCCAACGGCGAAAATTGGCTTTATAGCGGTCACCAACAAAAACATATTCTCGCCACTGAATTAACCGGTCTAACAGATAATGCATATGAAATATACCCCTCATTACCTACACTCGTAAAAGGACCTCTTTCGGTTTTAAGCTTTGCTTTTTTATCAGAATTTGGTCCCATATCAGCTCTTCTTGCAGCGTCTGGAGTCGTGATGTTGTTTAACCTCTCCATCCCGATCTTAACCAACACACTAGTCAGCAAAGTACTGCCCCAAAATGACCAACAATTGCTAGTAGAGGGAGTCAGCGTCGTCGTCCTCATCGTGATTGGTTCCGTCACAACATCTTTTCTTCAAAACTTGATGATGCTTAGGCTTGAAAGTGTAGCCGATTTAAGGTTGCAATCAGCCGTTTGGGACCGGCTCATGCGTTTGCCGATGAGTTTTATTAGCCAATATTCAACAGGAGATCTATCATCTAGAGTCAATTCTATTAGCCAGCTTCGCCAACTCTTGGGAAGTGGAGTGTTGACAACACTTTTGTCAACCCTGTTTTCGCTAAGCTACTTCGTGCTGATGTTTATCTACGACAAGCAATTGGCATTATGGGCCTCAGCCTTTACTTTAACAGCTGTTATATGCCTTCTAGGGATTACATGGAAATCTATTCAATTACAATTACCATTGCTCGAAAGTGGTGCTGAGATCACCAACTTCTCATTACAATCCGTGATGGGCATGCCACAAATTCGTAGCGCTGGGGCAGAACCTTTCCTCCTTTTGCGCTGGATGCGTGAGATTAATCGCTATGCCCTAATCCAATTGCGCAACAACATCTACAACGATGCCATTGAGCAATATGGAACAGTCGTGTCTCCCCTCTCATCGCTGTTCCTTTTTTCAGTGGTTGCCTATCGAATCCTCACAAGCCCAGATCAGGCCAATGCGAATCAAATTATTGTTGCTTTTATATCGTTCAATGCAGCATTTACCAGCTTCAATAGTGCTGTGACCAATGCGGTGAATTTGATTGCGAATACCGCTGGACGCGCCGCTGTGCTTTGGAAGAGAGCAGAACCCGTGATGTATGCCGATGTTGAGCAAGGATACCAATCAAGTGCACTCCATCATCACTTACATGGAGAATTTAAGCTGCAACACATCACCTTTGAATTTCCTGGAAGCTCTGAACCCCTCTTTAAGGATCTTTGCTTCAAAGTTCCTGCTGGAGCGCATACGGCGATTACTGGGCCAAGTGGCTGTGGGAAGACCACTTTAGTGCGCATGCTTCTGGGTTTCACGATCCCTCAGGCTGGAGAGATTCTGATTGATGGAATTCCTCTCGGACAACTTTCCATCCGCTCTTATCGCAGACAAATGGGAGTGGTGATGCAAACAGCAAGGCTCAATTCAGGCTCAATTTATGACATCATCTGCGGTGGAATTCAACGCGACGAAAGCGCAATCTGGGATGCTCTCGAAAAAGCTGCCGTCGCAGATGAAGTAAAAGCGATGCCCATGCAGTTAGAAACTCTTCTTAGTGATTCAGGCGGAAACATCTCAGGAGGGCAAGTGCAACGCATTGCTATAGCCAGAGCATTGATTACCAATCCAAAAGTTCTTATCATGGATGAGGCCACCAGCGCTCTCGACAACAAAGCGCAACAGCACATCACAGAAACAATCAATAACCTCGGCATCACCCGAATCAGCGTTGCCCACCGCCTATCAACCATTCAAAATGCTGATCAAATCGTGATTCTTGAGAAAGGCCAATCAACCGAATCAGGCAGCTGGGATTCTCTCAAAAATCATGGCTATTTAAAACGGATGCTCGCCAGTCATTGATGAGGAAACAATCCAGCACTCATCAAGCCCCAAAGCATCCTTTGGGATGATGGATTATTCATGATGGCCAAGCCCATTCCACTCAGACCAGTCATTAATCCAGGAAGGAACAGAGAGCCTTCCTGAGTTTGAAAACATCGCAAATCCAGCTTTCCACCGCTGCACCGATCGAGCACCGAAGCACGATAACGATTGGCTTTCAGTGCAGCCAGCGAACACGTTTCTACGTCCGTGCACCAAGGACCACTAACCACAGCTTCCAACACAGCCATGAGGCCGAGGCCTCCGCAACAGAGATGATCCATCCTCGGCTCAGGCTGAGCCGAGATGGTTTGGATGGCGATCTTGATTTCCTCCTCACACTGTTGATCCCAAAGATCAGTCCCCCACAGGCAGGCCCTGCCAAGAGCGATCCCTGGAGCGCCATGACACCACGCCACCATGAAAGAGGGCTGAGCATCAGCGGCCTTTAATGGATCACGAAAGTCAGGCCAATTGCCCTGATCGGCCTGAAAGAAACTGCGCTCATAGGCCAAAGCCGCTTCCGCTCCCCGCCGAAAACGCTCCTCACCTGTTGCAACATGCAGGCGAGCAAGAGCCGCTGCATAACCGGCTGTTCCATGGGAGAAGCCAAGCAGGCCTTGGGTGTCTCGACCCGACAGCCAACAGCCCTGCTCTTGTTGCCTCTCCAGCAAATGATCACCGGCGGTCATGGCCAAGCGCAGAGCACCCTCAGACTTTTGAGCCAATAAAGAGCCAATCAACCCCGCACTCCCACCAATCACATCCAATTGCTGATCGGCCGCGATGAAACGCGGGAGCGCAGCATCCACCAACACATCCACCCATGCACGCCTACCAAGTTGCTGCAATCCAAGCAAGATCCCGCCACATCCACTGATTCCTAGCGACTGATCTCTCCACCAGCGCAGACGTGAATCGCCTGATTGCTGGCTCATCAATGGTTCCATTCCAATCAAAATGGAACTGGACAACGCATCACCAATCGCAGGGGAGATGTCCTGCTGACGCAGACACGTCTCCAAGCACGCAATTCCGATCGATCCGCCATACAGCGACAAGCCCACCGGCCCAAACGAGAAATTTTCCCCATCCGCGCCTAAATCCATCCCAAGCCACTCCACCTGGCCATTGGAATCACGAATCGCCATCTGAGCCAAGCGATTGAAGATCGCAACAGCGACCTCATTAGTCCGATCAGAAGCAGTCTCATGATTGATTGAACCATCAACCTCTGAAGATGACGATTTCTGGACTTCAGCCTCAGATTCAAGCAAGACTCTTGCAGAAGAGGAACCCGCAATTAACTCCATCTGGAATTCAATTTCTTCAGGGGAGAGCTGCACCAAACGTTCATGGGCAGAGGCCAAGCCACTCGTCTCCAAAAAGCCAGGAAGCTGCCAGTCAGCTTCATCAAGATCCAGAGCATCACCATCAATTGGATGCGTAAAGAAGGGAATGTCCAATTGCCTCATCTGCTCCAGCTCAGCAGCAAAAACTGGCCAGTGATGAGGTCGCGATTCTGCAAGCAAAAAACTGCGCGCCAGCTGCTCCAACTTCAAAGCCTGTGCCAAGGGAGAACGCAAGGCTTCTGGCTCAAGCTGTTGGCGTTGGATCGCAAAATAAACCCGGGTCGCTCGCAACACAATCCGGCGAGGCAATCCGATAAACAACGACAAAACCCCACCTGGCTGAAGCCAGGCATCACGCACAGAGATGAGCTCATCACATTGCACTTTAAATCCTTTTTGGAATCGAGAAAGATAGTGGTCAAATACATTTTTTGAACCTATTCCCACTGGCAAACTTGTTGGCATTTCAGCATCCGCATTGATGCGTCCAGGCATCATCCCATCGCTATTAAGGCCAAGCCATCCAGGCATCTTTGCCTTTTTATGCTTCGGAGGCGTCACACCAAAAGCACTGATATCAACGGCTATTTTGTGTCCTCCAAGAAACATCCATTGAGGCAAAAGCCCCGATCGCAACACGGAACGCTGGAAGCGCTTCTGCAACCCCGATGGTGTGATCAGGTCAAGCTGTGAAGATGCATCATTCACATAATCAAGAACATCTGCCTCCAACAAGGTCTCGGTATCAATCAAGAGCATCTGATCTCCGCAGGCGATCAGATTTTCATGATGACAATCCGTACAGCCAAGAGCATGAAGAACAGCCGTCAATCGTCCAGAATTAAAATAAAACTGTTCCAACTCTTTCTCATCGACACAAATCCGATGCGACACATATTCCATATAGCCATAACCTTGGCCACAATGAATCTCCAGCAATCTCAACGGAGCCAAATCACTGCGCTGATTGAGATCCAACAAAACCCGCTGATAAGCAGCATCAACCCCCATATCTTTCGGCTTATACACAACTTTTAGAGCTGAAGTTTCATCAGCCTCCAATCCAAAACTCAAAATCGCTACGGCACGACCGCCGCGATGTGGATCACTCAATCCTTGCTTAATTCCGTCCAAACACAGATGGGCTGGAATCCCAAATTTGGACTCAAGATCCAAACGATCCGAACTCACTCGCTCAAGCATGTCTACCGATGCTTGCAACCAGAGCTCAATCACCGTGCCCACGAATCGGCCTAGCTCAGGAAACTCGAGCAGCAACAACTGCAAGCCATCGCGGCGATGACGTTGCACAAACGCCTCGTAATGCTCACGCACAGGAGGACCAGAGCCATCACCGGCAGCACCCAGGTGAGCGAGGAGCATCGTGCCTGGCGTGCGCTCAGAAGAAAAGCAAGACCACAACACCTGCTCACCGATAGAGCACAAACGCTGCATCAAGCCATCGGCCAGCTGCGACAACGCTGCCGGTGCAATCCGTCGATCACGCACGCTGGAACCGATCTCTTCTTGCAGCCAGGCAATGGCAGGCGCATGCAAGGGCTGCCAAAGGTCCAAAAAAGGAAGCTGATCGTCTTCGGAAGAGACGGGCAGCAATGGCAAATCCCATGCCTCTTTCAGCAACTCAGAGACGAGAGCCAGCCTGTTCTGCCAATCCGAGCTCCCTTGTTGATTCTCCGTACCGTCCGACTTCAACCACGTTTCAAATTCCCCTTCTGACAGACCATCCCAGGACAAACGCCGCGCAAACTTGTGAGGCTCATCCGGCGCCACCGCCGCTTGCCAGAGAGAAACCCAGGACTGAGCAGATTGACCCATGGGGAGAGAGCACTCAGCACAATCCAGTGTGCTCAAGACAAGCCAATCCAACCGCGCCCTCTCAGCTGACGCATCAACACAAACCGATGATCAAACTATTAGGACGCCAACGATGAACGACGACCCCATGTCGACATCAGCCACAACCACCACACGCCAAATCCAAGCCCGGCGCGACATGGTGTTTCTTGTGCTGGCCGGACTCTTCCTCGGCACCCTGGGGATGCTAAACATCCTTGGCCTGACACGATTTCTAGCGCTCGGCAAGATTGGATCTTGGCCCATCGTGGTGGCCATTGGCGCCCTCCCCTATCCGGTCACCTTTTTATGCACCGATCTGATTAGTGAGCTTTGGGGTGAGGAGCGAGCCACTCAGCTGGTGTGGGTCGGTCTTTTGCTGAATGGATGGGTGGTCTTAATTCTGTGGCTGGGAGGCCTCCTGCCAGGCCTCAACGGCGCTCCAGAATCCACATTTTTTGAAATTCAACGCCTGGCCTTTGGGTCGATCGGTGCCTCGATGGCGGCTTACCTCACGGCCCAATTTGTGGATGTTCGTTTGTTCCACTTTTGGAAACAACGCACCAATGGCAAAGCCCTCTGGCTCCGCAACAACGGCTCCACCTTGGTGAGCCAATTGGTGGACACCAGTGCCGTGGTGTTGATCAGCCATTACGCCGCCCATGTGTTGCCCATCCGCGCCGGAGAAGCGGTGCTTCCTCAGCTGGGAGCTTTCATCGCCAGCGGCTATTTGTTCAAAGCCCTCGCCGCTTTTGCTGACACCCTTCCCTTCATCTGGCTCACCGCCTGGTTACGCGATTGGCTTGATGTTCCGGGAGACGGAAAGGAGATCATTCCCATGAGATCGGCGCGACTCCGGTGACGATCAGCGCACCAATGAAGCTCAGTGCGCAAGTCCTTGGCATGATTAAAGAACTGACCTTCTAACCATGGACGCCGCCCTCTCTGGCTTCAATCTCGGGACCGTCTTGGTCTTTGGCAGCGGACTGTTCGTGATTGCCACCTTCTACTTCGGGACCAGAGGCGGCTACTACAACACCGACAAGTACGACGGCAACGGCACAGCGCACTAAGGCGCGAGCTGAGCGATCATCAAGCCACTGATCGAGATGGCATGAACGCCACCCTGCCTGGCCCTGCGGCCAACACCGAAGCCATTCGTTTGGCTCTTCAGAGTTGGCCAGACGTTGAGGCCTATTTGAAAGGCTGCAAAGGAATCATTATTCCGCTTGGCTCCACAGAACAGCATGGACCCACAGGTGCGATAGGGACTGATGCGCTCACAGCAGAAGCTGTAGCGCTTGAGCTTGGTCGTCGCAGCGGAGTGCTTGTCACTCCTGCTCAGGCCTATGGGATGGCCGAACACCATCTCGGCTTTGCGGGCACGATGAGTCTTCAACCAGCCACCCTGATGGCGGTGATGCATGACCTTGTGTTGTCCTTAGCCATCCATGGATTCGAGCGAATCTTTGTGGTGAATGGCCATGGAGGCAACATGGCCACAACCAAAGCAGCCTTTGCCCAGGCCTATGGAACGGCCGCCAGCCGAGGACTTCCGGTGGCTTCCAAACTGCGCTGCAGACTTTCCAACTGGTTTATGGCAGGGCCTGTGATGCGCCAAGCCCGAGAGCTGTATGGCGATCGTGAAGGCCAACATGCCACCCCCAGTGAAATCGCCGTCACCCTTCATCTTCACGACAGCTTGATCACCAAGCAACGGCCCTTACCGGAACCCGCCCCATGCGGAGCCATTCACGGCCCAGCCGATTTTCGGCGACGTTATCCCGATGGCCGCATGGGCTCTGACCCCTATCTCGCGAAACCAGAACATGGAGCAGAGTTGCTGACCACGGCGGTTTCGGCACTGCGCGAAGATCTTGAAACCTTTCTCTCCGCTGCATGAGCAAGATCACCGCCGACGACGTTCGCAAGGTGGCCAAACTTGCCCGCCTTGACCTACCTGAAGACACCATCGCCACCTATACGGGGCAGCTGGAACGGATTCTCGATTACGTGGATCAACTTCAAGCGGTGGATACCGAAGGGGTTCAACCCACGACACGCGCTGTAGAAGTGGTGAACGCAACACGTGAAGACACCGTTGTGGTCACAGATGTGCGCCAAGAGCTGCTCGATCAGGCCCCCCAGCGCGAAGGAGACTTCTTCCGCGTGCCCAAGATCCTCGCCGACTAAACAGCACAAGCCACAACAGCATGAGCGGCACGCTCACGTTACGAGCTAGAAACGCATGCGTGCCGGAGTGACGGCTGTGCGCCGCAACAGCGAAAGCCAAGCTCGCTTCAAGCGCCTGCTGGGCAAAAGCTTGGCGACCGGCCGCATCTTGCTTCCCCGCGGCTTGTGGCTGCGCACGCCGATCAAGATGTCGTAGAAGAAATTGACGACATCAGACCGCGTTTCAAAGATTCCTAGCCTTTGCGGAGAATCCTTTGCATCAAGAAGGGGCTTTGTTGCCTCGTAAGCAGGCTTGTATTCAAACCAGGGAATAGAAGGCCAAAGATGATGCACTAAATGATAATTCTGGCCCATAATTAGCCAATTCATCGTACGTCCCGGGTACACACGAGCGTTCTGCCAACGATTCCGCGACAGGAAGGGGCGATGGGGCAAATAGTCGAAAAACAAACCGAGCGTGACTCCCACCATGAGCGCGGGAGCAAACCAACAATTGAAAATAAAAGGCAGAAAGTCGAACCGAATTGCTGCGGCAATGATCGTAAAGAAGATGGCGCGCTCAAATCCCCACTGCATCAACTCCCAACGCTTCCAGAGCTTTCGCTGAAAGAAGAAAAACTCGTGATAGAAAAATCTGGGAGCGATTAACCAGAGAGGGCCAAACGTACTCACAATGTGATCAGGATCATGCTTGGGATCATTCACATGTGAGTGATGTTGTAGATGCACCCGTGTAAACACAGGAAAACTGAATCCCAATAGCAAGGCTGAGCCGTGCCCCATCAATTGGTTCACCCAAGGAACAGGATGAGCCGCGTTATGACAGGCATCGTGCACGACGGTGCCCTCCAAATGGAGCGCTAAAAATCCGCCAATCAGCAGCAGAGGCAACGGCCAACCACCCACAAACCAACCCCAAGTCGTCAAAGCTGCCAAGCCGTACCCGCCCAAGAACAGTCCAACGGTGGGGTTCCATGCAGACGGTGGATCGACAAACTCCTTAGGCACTGACCGAAGTCGGGGCGTCGATCCCGAGCTCTCCGGTTGTGCGAGTGCCTGAGTCATCGAAAAATTCCTGTGTTGCCTGCTGCTACAAGCGACACCAATCTAGGAAAAGGAATGCCCACCGCGAGACTTGAACTCGCACAACCGAAGTCACTGGTACCTAAAACCAGCGCGTCTACCAATTCCGCCAGATGGGCAGAAGCGAATCCTAAACATCGACCCAGAATGAGGACAACGTCGTCCCCACATCCATCGATGCTGGCCACTCTTACTGGAGATCTCTGTTTGCTGGCGGGGCTCGCCGTTCTGCTGCTGCCACTGCTCGCCACGGAACTCAGTCGTCCCCGCGATGGCGCCTGGGGAGCCATCATTCTTCTGCTAGGCCTGGTCCTCGTGACCAGCAGTGATCGACTACGAGGCGCTCCCATGCTGGGAGTGGCTTGCGCTGGCTTGCTCATCAGCCGCCTCGGAGCGGAAGTCGGTCAGGCCCGCTGGCAACAACTCAGTGATGAGGAACGACAAAGACTTGGCTCCCGGGAACGCTGGACCACCAGCCTGCAACAACTCACCACCGTCTTGGCCAGTCTTGGGAGCGCAACGGCAGACACGCTCAAAAGCCTGAAACCTGCCGCAAAAACTGGAACCAACAAACGCTGGGTCCGCCCTGATGAGTCATCCACAGGGGCAGACCTAGACGCCCCTGCCGGTGGCGAGATCAAGGAAACAACGAGAACGGCTGACAAAAAGGAAGCCAAAAACAACGACGACAGCAGTGGCAACGACGACAGCAGTGGCAATGGCGACAGCCGTGGCGATGGCGACAGCAACGCCGCCGTCACACCGGAAGCACAAGTCACCACGCCAAAACGCCCGAAGCGCTGGGTCCGTCCAGACAGCCCAGAACCATCCCTGGAAGCTCAGGAGGCGCCTTCACCGTCCAACAGCGATGAATCCCCAGATGAAGCACCAGATGAAGCCCTGAACGAAACCAGCGCTGAGGCAAGCACGGATCGCACCGACGAAGACTGATAATTCTCTTTGCTACAGCGCCAACGTGACCCAGCAGACAGGCCAGGACGCTGATAAGCGCCCGTCATACAAAGACACCCTCAACCTGCTGGAGACGGGCTTTGGAATGCGTGCCAATGCCATCCACCGCGAACCGGAACTTCAAGCCTTCTGGAAAGACAAAGGCATCGACCTGGAGTTGGGACGCAACAATCCCGGCCCGATGTTCACCCTGCATGACGGCCCGCCCTATGCCAACGGCGCCCTGCACATGGGCCACGCCTTAAACAAGGTGCTCAAGGACATCATCAACAAGCACCGTCTGATGCAGGGCCGGAAGGTGCGTTTTGTGCCTGGCTGGGACTGTCATGGTCTCCCAATTGAGCTCAAAGTGCTCCAGGCCATGAGCCAGGAGCAGCGTCAAGCGCTCACCCCGATCAAGTTGCGCAAAAAGGCTGCGGCCTACGCCCACAAGCAAGTTGCCGGCCAAATGGCCGGCTTTAAGCGCTGGGGCATCTGGGCCGACTGGGAAAAC
This sequence comes from Synechococcus sp. WH 8016, assembly GCF_000230675.1. Taxonomy (NCBI): domain Bacteria; kingdom Bacillati; phylum Cyanobacteriota; class Cyanophyceae; order Synechococcales; family Synechococcaceae; genus Synechococcus; species Synechococcus sp. WH 8016. The sequence continues at coordinate 42,193 of NZ_AGIK01000002.1, forward strand.
CCCTATCTCACGCTGCAAAAGGACTACGAAGCCGCTCAGATCGACGTCTTTGGGACGATGGCGCTGAAGGGCCACATCTACCGAGGGCTCAAACCCGTGCACTGGAGCCCCAGCTCACGCACAGCCCTGGCAGAAGCCGAACTCGAATATCCCGACGGACACACCAGTCCCAGCGTCTACGTGGGCTTTCCTGTGGTGGATCTCCCCGAAGGCCTACGCAGCAAACTCAACGAGCAGGGTTTGGACTTACCCGCACAGAGCAACGCCCTAAGTGAGGGCCTACAGGTGGCGATCTGGACCACCACCCCCTGGACCCTGCCCGCCAACCTGGCGGTGTCGGTCAACGAACGCCTCGACTATTGCCTGGCAGATGACGGCAAAGGGCGGTTTCTGATCGTGGCAGCTGAACTCTGCGACGCCATCGCCTCCAAGCTTGAACGCCCGCTTCAAGCCAAAGCCACCGTGAAGGGGGCCGATCTTGCTGGCATCACCTACAGCCACCCCCTACTCGAGCGCCGCAGCGCCATCGTTGTTGGTGGGGAATACATCACCACGGAATCGGGGACGGGTTTGGTGCACACGGCCCCAGGCCATGGCGTCGATGACTTCAACACCGGGCGCAAGCATGGCCTACCCGTGCTCTGCCCAGTAGATGAAGCTGGAACCCTCACCGCAGAAGCTGGCCGATTCGAAGGCTTGAACGTCCTCAAGGATGCCAATGCCGTGATCATCACGGCGCTCGAGGACTGCGGTTCCCTGCTTCTGCAAGAGGACTACAGCCATCGCTATCCCTACGACTGGCGCACGAAAAAGCCCACGATCTTCAGGGCCACTGAGCAGTGGTTTGCCTCCGTGGAGGGCTTCCGCACGGAGGCACTAACCGCCATTGATGGCGTGCAATGGCTACCCGCATCGGGCCGAAACAGAATTGAGTCGATGGTCTCCGAAAGGGGCGACTGGTGCATCTCGCGGCAGCGCACATGGGGTGTTCCTATTCCGGTGTTTTATCAGCGTGAAACCGGCGAAGTGCTGCTCAATGCCGAGTCCATCGCCCATGTCAAAGCGCTGATCGCAGAACACGGCGCCGACATTTGGTGGGAAAAAGACGAGGTTGATCTCCTACCTCCCAGCCACAGCGCAGAAGCGCATCTCTGGCGTAAAGGCACCGACACCATGGATGTGTGGTTCGATTCCGGCTCCAGCTGGGCCTCTGTATCGAGCCAACGCGACGGTCTCAGCTACCCCGCCGATCTCTACTTAGAAGGTTCAGACCAGCATCGCGGCTGGTTCCAGTCCTCGTTGTTGACGTCGGTGGCCGTGAACGGCACGGCCCCCTATCGAACCGTGCTCACCCATGGCTTTGCCTTGGATGAAAAAGGCCGAAAGATGAGCAAATCCCTCGGCAATGTGGTGGACCCGATGGTGATCATCGAGGGCGGTAAAAATCAAAAACAAGAACCCGCCTATGGCGCTGACGTGCTCCGCCTATGGGTGAGTTCTGTGGATTATTCAGCCGACGTGCCGATCGGTGCAGGCATCCTGCGGCAGCTCTCAGACGTCTATCGAAAAGTGCGCAACACCTCGCGCTATCTGCTCGGCAACCTGCACGATTTCGTCCCCAGCCGTGATGCGATCGCCATCCGTGAGTTGCCCTTGCTCGATCGCTGGATGTTGCAGCGCACAGCGACCGTGCTCGACCAGATCAGTGAAGCGTTTGAACGCTATGAGTTCTTCCGCTTCTTCCAACTTCTGCAGAACTTCTGCGTTGCCGATTTATCGAACTTTTATCTCGACATCGCCAAAGACAGGCTGTACGTCAGCGCCCCCACCGACAAGCGTCGCCGCAGCTGCCAAACCGTGATGGCGCTGATCATTGAGCGCCTGGCCGCGGCCATCGCCCCGGTGCTTTGCCACATGGCGGAAGACATCTGGCAGAACATCCCCTATCCAACAGAAACCGAGTCGGTGTTTCTGAGCGGCTGGCCCACGGTGCCGGAGGAGTGGCGCGATGACAGCCTGCAAGCCCCCATGCAGGAGCTGCGCGAACTGCGTGCCGCGGTGAACAAGGTGCTGGAGGAATGCCGAAGCAAACGCATGCTGGGAGCCTCGCTGGAAGCGGCCGTTCGCCTCGAAGCGCGCACCCCCGCACTTCAAGACGCCCTTCACTGGCTGCAAAGCAAGGGCGATCAAGAGGTGGATGGCCTGCGCGATTGGCTGCTCGTCTCCCAGCTGCAGATTGGAGGCGAGCCCTGGGCCGAATTGCTGGCCAGTGATGACAACGAACTCGCCGTGATCGAAGTGGCCCTGTCTCGAGGCGAGAAGTGTGAGCGCTGTTGGCACTATGAAAGCGACATCGGTCAGCACAGTGCTCACCCCAGCCTCTGCGGTCGCTGCGTTTCCGTGCTGGAACGGCGCTAAGCGTCAGATCCAGCGGTCTGCTTCGATCAATTGCTCAGGAGGAAGGGGGCCGATCAGGCGCTCCTCCTGTTGAGGGTTGAGTGGACCGCGCAGCAATTCAGCGGTTTCGACGCTCGCCCCCTCGGGAAGCACGGTGCGGTCCGGATCAAAATCCGTGGGATGGGTGGTGCAACTGCTGAAGCCCCGAAAAATCAACACTTCCAGAGCTTCTTCCGCACGTTCAGCGGATTGCACCGTTCCGCGCAGTCGCACGACGCGATCGGGACGATCACGACTGATCGCTTCAAGGGCCGGCAACAACGGATCAGAACTCACCAGCCACCCGCCCCTGACGCGGCAGGCGCACGAGGAGCCACTGGAGAAGCCCCACCACATACGCCACTAAGGCCACATAGCCGATGAATGCGGCAACCGCCTCACTCCACTGCCCCCCAAAAACGAAGTCGAACAAACGCTCCGCTACGCGATGCAAACCCTGGGGACCTTCCAACCAAGCCAGGCACTCAGCACCACGCAGTTGATCCGCACAGCGCAATGCGGTGGCCGACATCCCCGCCGCGAGCAAGGCGAATCCAGTGAGGGCCCAGCGCCAGATACGAACGGTGAGGGGGAGGGCACTCCCCGGGGCGCTGTCGGCGAGTTCTTCATTGAGATCCACCCAAAACCACACCGAAACCGCCATCAGCACGGGTGCGATGAAGGCCATCACGTAGCCGATCGGACGCCGATCGGTGAGCAGCAACACGCTGATGGGCAACAGGCTTGCCACCTTCCAATACAGACCCAGCAAGCGCACCATCGCTGGCTCACGCCGCACCCCTGCCCAGATCAGCAGAACGAGCGGAACACCGAGGGCAAACGTTGCCCCTAAGCGATAGGTCAGCCAAACCAAACTGCGGTAAGGGAGATCGGGCACCAGGGAGGTTCGAGTTGGAGCCATTATCGATGCCATCGACCTAGCCCTCGAGATTGGTAGGGTCCAACACATGGTTCCGTTCAACCCCCTCGATTGGTTCCGAGGCTCCGGAACCCAGGCCAAGTGCCGAACAGCACTCAGTGGCTGTGCCTCTTTGGAAGAGGCAACGAAAGATGTCACCAATCAACTCGGCTCGGAAAAAGGCGACTTAGCCCTCGTGTTTGTTTCCAGCCATTTCGCAAGCGATCTGCCGCGGTTGCTTCCGCTTTTAAGCCAAAGACTCCAGGCCGAACACTGGATCGGCTTCGTGGGGGGCGGCGTTGTGGGAACCGATAGTGCCGGACGGTCGCAAGAACTAGAGCAGACCACGGCCCTAAGCGTGACCCTGCTGAATCTCCCCGGGGCTCAGCTGAAGCCGTTTCAGCTCGACACCGGGGCACTCCCGGATCTTGATGGACCGGTTCAAAACTGGCAGGACTGGGTCAGCGTGGATCCAGCCGACAGCCGCTCCCTGCTGCTGTTCATCGATCCCAGTTGTGGAGCGATCAACGACCTGATCAGCGGCCTGGATTACGCCTACCCCAACGCAGCGATCATTGGAGGAATTGCGGCCCCCCACAACGCCAGTCATGGCTCGCTGCTCCTCGATGGTCAGATCATCAATGGTGCCGCTGGGGTGAGCATCGGCGGGGACTGGGTTCTTGATCCAGTTGTGGCCCAGGGCTGCCGCCCGATTGGTCCCGTGTTTGCGATCGAACAAGCCCAACGCAACGTTCTGCTGGAACTCAGCGATGGCGATCGTCGCGACACGCCTGTGGCCTGTTTGCAACGCGTGCTGGCCGATCTCAATGCAGAGGACAGAGAGCTGGTGCAGCACTCTCTCTTCCTTGGCGTGGAGCGTCGCAATCTGATGCAGGAGTGCCCCAGCGATTTCCTGGTCCGCAACCTCATCGGCGTTGACCCACGCAATGGTGCCGTCGCCGTGGCTGAGCGGGTCCGACCAGGCCAGCACGTGCAATTCCAGCTCCGAGAAGCGCAATCATCAAGGCTGGAAGCTCGCCAGCTGCTGGAGGCCAGCCAAGACCGTTGCCCATTGCCACCACTTTGTGGTCTGCTATTTGCCTGCCTTGGTCGAGGGAGCGGGTTGTTTGGAGAGGCCAACGGAGATATTTCGATCGCCCGCGACGTGCTCCCCGATCTTCCAATCGCCGGTGCGTTTTGCAATGGCGAGATCGGTCCCTTAAGCAACACCACCTACCTGCATGGGTACACCGCTTGCTGGGGCTTGCTCCGCCATGCACCTCTTGTCGCCTCACCTGAGGACTGATGCGCCAGCACGTCAATCCGCTCAGCCGCTTCTTTCAATTGCCGCTGGAACTACCGGCACCGCAGGAGCTGTTCGAGAATCCCAACCTGCCGATTCATCTCGATATTGGCTGCGCTCGAGGCTTCTTTTTGTTGGAGCTTGCGGCGCTGCAACCCGAGCGAAACCATCTCGGAGTGGAGATCCGCCGGCCCCTGGTGCAAGCCGCCCAACGCGATCGCGACCGTAAGGAGCAGCACAACCTGCATTTTTTATTTTGCAATGCCAATATCAGCCTCGAGGCTTGGATGGCAGCGCTGCCACCAGACCAGTTGCAGCTGGTAAGCATTCAGTTTCCAGATCCCTGGTTTAAACAGCGCCATCGCAAGCGCCGCGTGCTGCAGCCCGCCCTGTTGCTGGCCATCGCCTCAGCGCTCCATCCCGGGCGACACCTGTTTTTGCAAAGTGATGTGTTGGCTGTGATCGAACCGATGGTGGCCCTGGTGGAACTCTCCAACGGCTTTGCCCGCCCTAAAGACGATCCACAACCATGGCGAACGAGCAACCCACTGCCCGTGGCAACGGAACGGGAGCGCTACGTCCAGGAGCAAGGACAACCCACCTATCGCGTGCTGTTTGAGCGCACGGACGCCGCCCTTCCCGCCTTGAGAGATCTGGAGATGGCTTGGCAACAGGTTGATAATTCCAAAGCCGCTGCACCCACACCTCATGGATGAGGCTCAGGCCCCACCACCTCTGTTGCTGCGCTGGCAAGGACTCCTGCCCGCTAGTGATCAGCAGCGCCGTCGCCTGAGCTGGTTGGCAAGCATCCTGCTGATGGTTCTCCTCGCTGGACTTCCCTTCCTCACCCGAACGGGGCTGGGATTGGTGGTCCTCGCCTGCGGAGCGCTGTGGATCCTTTGGGCCAGCGTGAGCCAACCGCAGCGCATCGGTGCCATCAGCGCCTGGGTGCTCCTGTTCCTAGGCATCGCCGTGCTCGCCACGGGCTTCTCTCCTGTTCCGGTTGCTGCAGCGAAAGGCTTGATCAAGCTGCTCAGCTACCTCGGCGTGTACGCCCTGATGAGACAGCTGCTGGCCGAGCGTCCCGAGTGGTGGGACCGACTCGTCGCCGCCCTGCTCGGCGGCGAAGTGCTCACCAGTGTGATGGCTCTACGCCAGCTCTACGGACCCACCGAGGAGCTGGCTCGCTGGGCCGACCCCAACTCCGTAACAGCGGGCACGATCAGGATCTACGGCCCCCTAGGCAACCCCAATCTGCTGGCGGGATACCTGGTTCCCATCCTGCCGTTGGCACTCATTGCCTTGATCCGCTGGCGGGGCTGGGGAGCACGCTGCTACGCCGCTGTGGCCCTGGGGTTGGGAGCAGCAGCCACCTTGTTCACCTACAGCCGCGGTGGCTGGCTAGGCATGCTCGCGGCCCTCGGCGTGCTGGTGCTGCTGCTCGTGTTGCGTGCCATCCGCAGCTGGCCAACCCTGTGGCGACGTCTCGTCCCCATCGCCCTGCTTGTGCTGGCTGGTTTGAGCTTGGCTATCGCCGTCACGCAGGTGGAGCCCGTCCGCACGCGGGTCGCCAGCCTGCTGGCTGGACGAGGCGATAGCTCCAACAACTTCCGCATCAACGTGTGGTTGGCCGCAATCGAGATGATTCAAGACCGCCCCTGGCTGGGCATCGGGCCAGGCAACGCCGCATTCAATGCCATTTACCCCCTGTACCAACAGCCCAAGTTCAATGCCCTCAGCGCCTATTCCGTCCCCCTGGAACTCCTTGTTGAAACGGGCATTCCAGGCCTGATCGCCGCTCTTGGATTGGCTGGAGCCAGCGTTCGCAACGGCCTCAAGGCTTTGCGCTCAACGTCTGCTCTGGCGTTGCCCTGGCTGGGATGCCTTGCCGCGATCGCCGGGCTGCTCATCCAAGGCGCCACGGACACCATTTTCTTCCGGCCAGAAGTGCAAATCATCGGTTGGTTTTGCCTGGCAACCCTGAGTCAGGTCGGCCAGACCACCAAGACCGCCCAGGCCAACCGATGAGGGATGCCCTGATTTTGGCTGGTTTCGATGCTGGCCAAACCCATTGCCGCTGCAAGCTGAGCCGATGGCACAACGGGCACTGGCAAGCCCTTGGAGAAGGCAAGGGCAGTGGCGTGAGCCACCTCCAGGCCAGCGGAGGCGAAACACGGTTCCTGGAGGCCATTCGCAGCAGCCTGCAGGCCGCCAATCCCAGCGGCTGGAAGATCGCCGCTGCTGCCGTTGGTGCCAGCGGCGTGGAGCAGGGCACAGCGCTTCAGGACCTTGCCAGAGAGCTCTTAGCCAGCGGTCTCGAGCTACCAAAAGAGCACTGCATCGCCACTGGCGACGAACGCACCGCCCTGCGGGGAGCCTTTCCAAGCGATGCCGGCATCGTGCTGATCAGCGGCACCGGAATGATCGTGGTTGGACGCAACGACAGCGGCCTTGAAAAGCGTTGTGGCGGATGGGGATGGCAACTGGATGGAGCAGGGGCTGCCTTTGATCTCGGCCATCAAGGGCTGCAGCTCAGCCTGCGCATGGCTGATGGCAGACTCCCGGACGGACCACTGCGCAACCAGTTGTGGCAAGTGCTGGGGTGCCGCACAGCGGCAGAGATCAAGGCCTTCGTTGTGCAGCCCGATTACCAACCAGCCCAGCTGGCCCAATTGGCCCCGATCGTCTCCGCCGCCGCAGAGGCGGGCCATGCGGAGGCCGCGGCCATTGTCGAGCGCTCCGGCGCTGCGCTTGCCGAAGCCGTTCAAGCCGTGGCTTCATCCCTGGGGCTGACCCGACCAGTGCTCTGCGCCAGGGGCGGAGCACTGCTGAATCTCGCGCCTCTTCAGCAGGCCGTGGATGCGTCCTTACGCCAGCGTCAGCTGGAGGCGCACTGGGACGACCGGAGTGGAGACGCCTGCGATGGAGCGCTCACCCTGGCGCTAGAAAGCTGCTGATCGAGAAGCAATGATCAAGACGTCCTGATCAAGCAGCATTGAGATGCTGATCTGCTGCGGCAGCTAAGCGGGAGGTCCAGTGATCGACCACCGCTTGATCGGCAGCCTCAACCATCACGCGCAGCAGGGGTTCTGTCCCACTCGCCCGCACCAGGACGCGACCGTCTTCCGCCATCGAAGCCTCCGCCTCTTGAACCAAGGAATAGAGCGGAGCACAGTCCTCCCAACCCTTTCGGCGCTCACGATTCTCGACGCGCACATTCACCAGTTTCTGGGGATAGGCCTGAAAGCTCTGATCCACCCACTCGGCCAAAGAAAGCTGTTGAGCATGGCAAAGGCTTGCCAGCTGCAGAGCGGTCAAAACACCATCACCGGCCAACCCATTCACGGAAGACAGGATGTGACCTGATTGCTCGCCGCCGAGGGCTGCCCCCGTACGGACCATCTCGGCATGCACATGCTGGTCTCCCACCGGTGTCCGGTCCAACAGGCCACCACGCGCTTGCCAAGCCCGCTCAAAACCCAAATTCGACATCACCGTGGCCACCAAGCGCTGATCCGGAAGTTGTTCCTTCGCCTGCAAGACCGACCCCCAGAGGTAGAGGACGTGGTCACCATCCACCACACGTCCTTGGCCATCAATCGCCAACATGCGATCGGCATCGCCATCAAAGCCAAAGCCCATGGCGGCCCCCTTTTCGATCACCGCTCGGCGCAGAGGCTCCAGGTGGGTGGAACCACAATTCACATTGATCTTGGTGCCATCCGGATCACCGTGCAACACCGTGAGATCGGCGCCGAGGGCAGAAAACACCTCTGCACCACAGGCTGTTGCCGATCCCCAGCAGAGATCCAGCACGATCGGAACACCATCGAGTCGATGCGGCCCAACGCTGGACAACAAGCTGGCGCGGTAGTCGTCGAGAAGTTCAGGGCGATGACGGGCCACTCCGGATGCCGCTAACGCGATCCCAGAACCGTCTCCACTACAAAGACCGGCTTCAATCGCCTGCTGACGCTCAGGGGACAACTTGCTGCCAGTGGCGCCAAACACCTTGATCCCGTTGTCTTCCGGAGGGTTGTGGCTCGCCGAAACCATCAAGCCACCGGCGGCTGAGTAACGGCGAATCAAACCGGGCACAGCCGGCGTGGGGCATAGTCCCAAGGTCCACACCTGTCGGCCAGATGCCATGAGGCCAGCGCTGAGTGCGGCGACCAACATGCTGCCGCTGCTGCGCGAATCCATGCCAATCAGCACAGGTCCCTCTGCCTGAAGCACCCGTCCACACCAGTACCCCACCTGAAGGGCCAAAGCCGGGGTGAGCATGGTGTCGACCCGACCACGCAAGCCGTCCGTCCCAAAGCTGATCTGCGATGGCTTCGGGAGTTGCCCCAAAGGATGGGTGGCAGCTTCAGCCATGACAACTCAATTCTGAACGCAATCTTAAGCGGGGCCGCTGGTTCTAAAGCCAACGACGCGGGGCCAGCAACAGGGCTGCCACCTCCAACAACGCCCACGCCATCAGTCCTGCCACAAGCCAGCCAGGCACGAACTGGAGGGGCCAAAGCCAACGCAATCCCCACAGCAGCAAAGCCAAGCCACAGGCGATCGCACAGCGCCGGCGTTGCTCGCTCCCTGGACGCCGCGGCCCTTGCCCCTTTGCCATCTCAATGCCGTGCGCTGGGAACAGAATGCCATCAGTTTCCGGCCGAGTCTTGACCGTTCAACACTCCCGTGGCCTTCTGCTTCTGGCTGGAACTCCACTCCTCACCGTTGCGATCGTCCTCGGCGGACAGACGGTCTTGCGCCGCCTGCACACTCCACTCACACCATCGCTTTCGAGCGCTGATCTCTGGACCCGTTATCGCTGGTCGCTCAATCCCAGCGAGCGGAGGGAAGCCGCTCTCTTGCTCGCAGCACGCAGCCCCGATTCAGCGGAGAGATCCCAGCGCTTGCTGGCCAATCAAGGCTGGGGCAACGATCCCCTGGCGGCCGTCACGCTGAAACAGCAGGCGTTAATTGCAGCCAAATTCGGGCGCACTGCAGAGACACAGCAACGCTGGCAGGACTTGCTCCAACGCTTCCCCCAAAGTGCCGCCAGTGCCGATGCCCGCTATCACCTCGGGCAAGCCAACCCAGCGCTCCACACAGAGCTTTTTCAACAACACCCCGGCCATCCGGCCGCCTTGGCAGCAGCAGCAGAAACCAACAAGGATTCCCCCAAGCAAACGATCGCCGCCTTGCATCTAGCCCGCTGGGGTGCCCGCTGGCCAGGAGCTGCCAGTCAGATCAGGGAAGCCTGCAACAGGATCAGCGGCGCTGGCTTGAAGCAAACCGATCGACTCACACTTGCGCAAGGGCTCGCGTCCCTTGGAGATAGCCGTGCTGCGGAAGCCTGCCTCCAGGGCACACCCACCACTCCAGCCAGCGCCTTGGCCATTGGTCGGGTCCTGCTCCGAGGGAACGCTGAACAGCAAGCGCGTGGAAAGCAGCAATTGCTCGAGCTCGCCATCAACCACCCAGACGATCCGGAAGCCCTCGAGGCCGCAGCGTTGCTCAGCGAACCGCTGAGACCCGACCCGGCACTATTGGATGCCCTGCCGAAAGCCTTGCAACAACGCTCCGCTGATGTTGCAGCAGCCCGGGTGCGCCTTGCTGACGCAACGAACGGTGACGCGTCTAACGGTGACCTAGCGAATGCCATGGCCGTTCTGAGGCGCTGGCCCACCAGCCCAGCCGCCTGGCAACTGCAGTGGGACCTGGCTCGCGAGGCCCTGTTGAAAGACCAATGGGAGCGTGCAGAAGCACTCCTGAACGCCATCCCGAGCGCAGATCTTCCTGAACCTTTAGCCGCAAGGCAGCAGTTCTGGCTGGGGCTCACCTTGTCGAAGCAAAACCAACCAGCGCAAGCCAAACAAATCTGGAAGCGATTGGTCAAAACCCATCCGAGGAGTTATTACACCTGGCGCGCCGAGGTGAGATTGGGACGGGGAGACCTGCCAGATCTTGATCAAGCCTCCACCGCTCGCTCGGCAGATCTCAGCGATGCGTTTCAAGCGCACTGGGAGCCATTGAAAAGTGGCGATCCATTCGTTGATCGTCTCTGGCGCCTCGGCCAAACCCAGGAAGCCTGGGAAACCTGGCGGAATCAACAGCCCCCATCCGATCAGCCATCCAATCCAAGCCAAAAGCTTGTGGAAGGTCGCCTTCGAGTGGCCGTGGGGGACGCATGGACAGGCCTGAGTCGCCTTTGGCGCGCCAGTTTGAGACTGGTCAATCAAACCTGCGAGGAGCGTCAGCTCCTGCACCGCAGCCAGCATCCCCGTCTGCTCTCGGAGGTGTTTGACACCGCCTCCCAACAGGAGGCGGTGCGATCTGAACTGCTCATGGCGATCGCCAAGCAGGAATCCCGCTTCTCCCCAAGCGTGAGCTCACCCGTCGGAGCGATTGGATTGCTGCAGCTGATGCCTGCCACGGCGGAAGAACTGGCTGGCGATTCCCTTAGCCAGGAGCAGCTACGCGAGCCAACACGCAATGCAAAGCTCGGAGCGCGTTACCTCCGTCAATTGCTGGGGCAATGGCAGGGCAACATTGTGCTGGCCGTTGCCAGCTACAACGCTGGGCCCGGCGCCGCCAGTCGGTGGGTGACCCCCGATCTGAAGCAAGATCCAGAGTTATGGGTGGAGCGCATCCCCTACCCAGAAACGCGTCTTTACACCAAAAAAGTCCTAGGAAATCTCTGGGCCTATCTCGGATCAGGTAGCGACCACTGCGACAGCTGAAGCCAGCGGGTTCGGCAAATCCTGACCTAACCAAATGCCCACCAGCACCACCGCCGCCAACCAAAAAGCCATGACTTGAGGCGGAGGCACCACCTTGATCCGGGTGAGGTCCAACCGGGCCAGCAAGGTGGCAGACGCCAAGATCAGCACATCGGAAAGCAGGCTCAGACTGAGCAAATAAAGGCCCACCATGATCACAAGCAGGAGGGTCGCGATCAGGCTGAGCACGCGGCTGGAGGCCATCAGCATCGACAGCTGACGCAGGAGAAGATCTGGCATCGTGCAGATCAGCACAATCACGAGCGATTGCAACACCTCCACCGTCCAGAACAAGCTGGGCGGCACTTTCTGCAGAGCAATCAAATGCTCGCTCTCAATCGACCAGTGATGACCAAGAAAAATGGCCACACCAAACAGCACAAGCAGCAGGGGAGCCCGCAGTGGCAGTGAGAGAAAACGAAAAAGAGACATCAGCATGCAGCCAACGGTCGACTGATGAAATCAGCTGGAAATGAAATCAGCGAGAAAGCTGATCACAACAACGGTATTGGCTTTCAGACGCTAGCAACAGCGCACCCATCAGCCTGCCAAAGTGAAGGCACACCACTCTTCCCGGCATGACCGGCAGTTCCGCCCCCGCCACCTTGAGCCCCTTGCAAAAGGGGTTGCTGCTCATCACGGCACTGGTCCTCGCCGCTGGATTATTTCTGCTGCGCAATGGTCTCAACCAGGAAGCCCCTCTCGACCAGCTAGCCAGGCAATCCCTCGATCCGGAGATCGCTCTCAACAACTCTCGGCCCACCGTGCTGGAGTTTTACGCCGATTGGTGTGAGGCCTGCCAAGCGATGGCGCCAGCGATGCTTCAGACGGAACAAAAACACGCCGATCAGTTGGATGTGGTTTTGGTGAATATCGATAATCCACGCTGGCTCGATTTGATCAACCTGTATGACGTCACAGGGATTCCACAGCTCAATTTATTTTCAGCCGACGCTGTGATGCGCGGCCGTTCGCTTGGGGCGCGAACAGCAGACGAGTTGGAAGCATTGGCGGTTGCCTTGATCGACAATTCGCCGTTGCCTGCGCTGGCTGGCGTTGGTTCCACCAGCAGCGTGCCCCCTGCGGAGACGGTTTCAAGCCCAGGCCCCCGCAGCCACAGCTAGACAAAGCATGAACAGTTCATCGCAGACGACCCCCATGGACTCTCGTTTTCGAGTTGACCTGATCGCCGCAACCCCGAATCCGCAACAGTGCGTGTACGTGGGAATGCACCAGGACTACAGCGAGGGCTTTGTGGCAGCCGATCGCGCGCAATGGCCCGATGAAACCAAAGCTGGCGAAATTTGCGTCAAACGCCTCCTGGCTGGAGAGCGGGGCCATTACGGACCGATGGAGCATGCCCAGATTGTGCTGAACGTGGGCTGGTTTCCCCATTCCGTGATGCAACAGGCACGAACGCACCGGGTGGGCGTCAGTTTTGATGTTCAATCCATGCGTTACACAGGCGATCGCATCTGCAGGGCTGCCCTCGGAGAACTCGATCTCGAAGAAGTGTTTTATTTGCGCCCCGTCGGCGAGTACAGCGACCGAAAAGGCAAAAAATATCTCTACAGCGAAGCTGAGCGGCAAAAAGATTTAAACCACTGCAAAATCAGTGCCGCTCGCTATCAGGAATTGCTTCAGGCTGGGTTTGCGGAAGAACATGCCCGCGGCATCCTCCCCTTCGATTACCGGCAACATTTTGTGGTGAGCTTTACGCTCAGGGCCTTCCTGCATTTCATGGACCTACGCGCCAAGCTTGATGCCCAGCAAGAAATCCGCGAACTCTGCGATTTGATGTGGCCCCATCTCAAAGCTTGGACGCCGGAATTTGCCGATTGGTACGAAAAAACAAGACTGCATAAAGCCAGGCTTGCTCCCTAACAACCATTCATTCAGACCTTGGCCAGCGTTACCCGCTCTGGCTGATGCTGATATTTCCCTTGCCGGTCGCTATAGGTGGTTTCACAAGGATCACCCTCGAAAAACAACAACTGACAGATCCCTTCATTGGCATAAATCCGACAATCAGCGCCAGAACTATTACTAAACTCCAAGGTGAGATGTCCCTCCCATCCAGCCTCAGCCGGAGTTGTATTCACAATGATGCCTAAACGGGCATACGTACTCTTACCAAGGCAAATCACCGTGATATTGGGTGGCACGCGCATTTTTTCAAGGGCCACACCCAAGCCATACGAATGGGCTGGAAGGATGAAATAGTCGCCATCCTCATCATGATGAAGAGGCGTTGATTCAAGGTTGTCAGGGTTGAATCGCTTGGGATTCATGATCGTGCCTGGGACGTGGCGAAAGATCAAAAACTCCTTTGGCGAGAGCCTTAGGTCGTAGCCGTAGGACGAGCAGCCAAAACTCAGGACCGGACCTTGGCGTTGATCCGGATCCAAGTGGCGTACCAATCCATTTTGAAAAGGTTCAAGCATGCCTGCATCTGCTTGATCCGTAATCCAGCGATCGTTCTTCAGCATTAAAAACCTCGACGCAATTCCGTCACTTGATCAGCCATCTCCATCATCTCTGCAGGGATCGCGGGCCCCGTCACAATCACATCCATGGCGGATGGCCGTTGCTCCAACACCGACAAGACATCCTCATGACTCAGATAGCCCAGCTCGATTGCCAAGCCAATCTCATCCAACACGAGTTGATCCAACGTGCCTTCTAAAAGATGGGTTTTGCAGATCTGCCAAACCGCCTGAACCGCCTCTTTGACCTCGTCATCGCGGCTATCAGCAGCATCTGAGAGACATTCCGTCACGGAAGGGCGCAACCATCTCAGCCGATCGCAGAGGGTGAGGCTGCTTTGAGGGCCTTGGCCCACTCCACCCTTAAGAAACTGAGCAATTAAGACATGGCTCCCCAGGCCTGCCGTGCGCAGCGCCTGGCTCAGAACACCAGAAAAACTCCCCCGAAAGGAGGCGGTATGCACCTGAAGCTGACCTTCCGGAGCCACCAAATGCAGCGGTGGACGAACCTCCACGGAGGGGAGTCGCCTGAGTCCTGCTTGCTCGAGAGTCCTGTGGTCAACAGTCCGCGACTCACGGGAATGATGGGTAGGGCTGAGGCTGACGGTCATCACATTCGCCGATGTCCGGCAAATCCGGATGTGGATGAATCTAGCGGTGAAAGTCCAAGACACAAGTGTTTTGACACCATCCATGGTGTGCCTAGCCACCTGGCAGGCTCAAAGCATCTCCGCACCGTGGGCTCATGACTGGCACCTCTCGCAATGACGGACGTCAGCCGGGCGAGCTTCGCCCCTTCTCGATCAGCTGGGATCCGATGGGATTTGCCCTGAGTTCAGTGATCATCCACAGCGGACGCACCGCCGTTCTTTGCAGCGTTTGTCATCAAGAAGGCGTGCCTCGCTGGCGCAAAGATCAAGGCCAGGGGTGGCTCAGTGCCGAATACCGACTCCTGCCTGGATCCACTCCAGAGCGACAGAACCGTGAACTCCTCAAACTGAGCGGACGCACCCAGGAGATTCAGCGTCTGATTGGCCGCAGCCTGCGCGCAGCCATCGACATGCAGGCTCTCGGCGAAAACACGTTGAAAATCGATTGTGATGTGATTCAGGCGGACGCGGGCACCCGCACCGCCGCGATCAGCGGATCTTGGGTCGCCCTTCAGCGGGCCTGTGAGCGACTGGTTCAACAAGGGGTCCTCACCAGCAACCCTGTCCAATCCCAGGTGGCAGCCGTCTCCGTGGGTGTGATTCACAATCGCCCCCTGCTCGATCTCGACTACAGCGAAGACAGCCAAGCCGATGTGGATCTCAATGTCGTGATGAACGGAGAGGGGCATCTGCTGGAGCTGCAGGGAACGGCGGAAGGCGCTCCCTTTAGTCGTCACCAGCTCAATGACCTACTGGACCTTGCCGAGCCTGGGCTCAAGCAAATCATGCAGGATCAGAATTCGGCTCTTTCCACTAGGTGAAAATGCGGGGTTTCGTGTTCCTTGCTACATGAACAGGGGGTGCTGATCCATAACATCCCAATACACGAGTAGAAACCATGGCCGAAGTCAGCCGCGGCTTCAGCCGATACGCCCCTCCCACCATCCGCCCGGTGGGCTCGAATTTCGGAACTCCCACGGCTCCAGCCACCCGCACCCTTCAAGATGTCATTCGTGGTCTCGATGGTGCTAATACCGAGATGGTGGAGCGCGGGAAAACCATCTTTTTCCCCGGCGACCCCGCTGAAAAGGTTTATCTGATTCGTCGAGGTGCCGTCCGCCTCTCCAGGGTTTATGAATCCGGCGAGGAAATCACTGTTGCCCTGTTGCGAGAAAACAGTTTGTTTGGCGTTCTGTCGTTGCTGACAGGTCACCGCTCCGATCGCTTTTATCACTCAATCGCTTTCACAAGGGTGGAGATGGTGACGGCTCCAGCCACATCCGTGCGGCAGGCCATTGAAGACGACACCAGTGTGGGATTGCTGTTGTTGCAGGGGCTGTCCAGCAGGATTCTCCAGACTGAAACGATGATCGAAACCCTCACCCATCGAGACATGTCATCTCGGCTGGTGAGCTTTCTGCTGGTGCTTTGTCGAGATTTCGGTGTGCCTGGTCAACGGGGGATCACCATCGATTTACGCCTTTCTCACCAAGCCATTGCCGAGGCGATCGGGTCCACACGCGTCACGATCACGCGTCTCCTGGGGGACCTCAAGTCATCGAGCCTTGTCGATATCGATCGCAAAAAGATCACTGTTCTCGATCCAATCGCTCTCGCCAAGCGGTTCAGCTGACCATGCAGGTGAAGATGGAGCTCCCATCCGAACTCTGATCCTTCATTTTCCGTGACCGGCTGGTTTCTACTTCTCGCCCTGCTTGTGCTTGGAGGCGTGCTCTCAACCCTGGGGGACCGCCTTGGCTCTCGCGTGGGGAAAGCTCGGCTGAGCTTGCTTGGACTGCGTCCCAAGCGCACAGCCGTGGTGATCACGGTGTTGACCGGCAGTCTAATTAGTGCGCTTTCCCTTGGACTCCTGCTCTTGGTCAGTCGGCAACTCAGGGTCGGGCTGTTTGAACTGAATGCTCTCGAAGCCAAATTAAGGAGCAGTCGCGCCGATCTCAAAACCAGCAAAAGCGCTCAGGAGCAAGCTAGCAAGGAGCTCACAACGGCCCAAGAACGCGCGGCAGAACTGCGTCGCACCCTCAAGCCCCTCCAGGAACAAACCCGATCCTTGGAAGCGGAGCGACAGCGCTTGAGCCAAGACGTAGATGCCAAAGATATCGAGATCCAACGCACCGAACAGGAACTCTCTGCCGTGCGCACGCAAATTCGCGATGGCGAGAAAGAACTCAATCAACTGGAAGACACGCTCCTCGCGCTGCGGCGCGGCAACGTCGCCATCAGCAGCGGGCAGCCGCTTGCCACCGTGACCCTGAAACTCGAACGCCCCGATCAGGCAAAAACGGTGATCGATCAGTTGCTCCGAGACGCCAATCTTCAGGCCTATCAACAGGTCCTGCCTGGCCAACCGGCAAAGCGTCAGATCCTGCTGGTTCCGAGGCCTGACATCAAGCGCTTGGAACAAACGATTCGCAAACCTGGCACCTGGGTTGTGAACATCCGTTCAGCCGCCAATGTGCTGCTGGGCGAAACCGTTGTCTACGCCTTCCCTGAAGTGCTTCCCAATGTCACGGTGACCAGGGAGGGTGAGGTCTTGGCACGCACCACCCTGGCGAGCAATGAACGCGACCCTGAAGCCGTACGCAATCGGCTGAACCTTCTCCTCGCCTCCACATTGGCCGAGGTGCAAAGACGCGGTTCTCTCAGCAAGGGATTGCAGTTTGATGGCAATGCCATCAATGCGCTTGGCCAAGAGCTGATCGACCGCAACGGAGGACTCGCGGGGCTGGAAGCGGTGGCGTTACGCCGCAGCGAAACAGCAGATCCCATCGCCATCCAGCTGCGTCTCAGCCGATGACTCGCGTTGTCGCCATGGATCCTGGCCGAAGCAAATGCGGATTGCTCCTCGCAGACACCGCCACGAACACCGTGCTTCAAGGGATGGTGACCCCCAGCGCTCAAGTCCTTGATCAGCTTCGCGTCTGGATGGCGGACGCTCAGGGGGACACCGCCCAGATTGCTGAACTGGTGATCGGGGATGGCACCAGCAGCATGATCTGGCAACAACAACTGCCTGCAAGCCTGCCGATCCGCGTCGTCGACGAAACGGGAACCACCCTTCGAGCCAGAGAGCGTTACTGGCAGTTATGGCCGGCACGGGGCTGGAAACGCTTGCTTCCCAAAGGCCTACGCATCCCATCGGGCGATCTTGATGCCATCGCCGCGCTCGTCATCCTCGAGGACTATCTCGATCGACCATTGCAATGGCCGGGTCCCGATCCCCTCAGAACCGGGCTCTCACGGTGAAGGTGTAGTCCCCTCCCGGTTCCAGGTCATAGTCAGATTTCACAAGAAAGCGAAGCAGCGCGTCTTGAATCAACGCGCGCCCCAAGGACGGCTCCACACTCAACTCGCCACGATCAAAAAACCAGCTGAACTGCCAATTGAAGCCTCCGGCCTGGACGTCTCCCTCCAAACATTGATCTGCAAAACTCTGGCGTTGAACCCGTAAGTGGGCGGTGGTAACGGGGAGCGCTGCCATCACGCCTCAGGGTTGGTGGGAGCCAACTGAAGCCCATTGATGTGATTGCCGGCGAGGTCGAGACCTTGCCGCTGAATCCGCTCCAAACCATCGACCACCTCCACCAGCACCTTGTCGAGCAGGGGCTCCTCCTCACGACTGAAACTTCCCAGGACGTGCGACACCGTTCGCGCCTTGCGCTCACTGGGATTTTGCCCGGGTGCACCGATGCCTATCCGCAGACGCGCAAAATCCTGGGTGCCGAGATGCTGGATGGTGCTTTTCAGGCCGTTGTGGCCACCAGCAGAGCCGCGGGCGCGTAAACGCAAACGACCAAGCGGCAGATCCATATCGTCCACGAGCACCAATAGCTGATGGAGCTCAAACCCGAACCAATCGAGCGCAGCCCGAATCGAGCGGCCGCTGTCGTTCATGAACGTTTGGGGCATCAACAAGCGCAATCGCCGCTCTCCCGAGCCCAGATCAGCAAGCTGACCTTGGAGCTTGGGCGTCGAACGAAAAGCACCACCCTCGCGAGAGACCAGCCGCTCCAAGGCCATGAAGCCCACGTTATGACGGGTGTTGGCATAACGATTGCCTGGATTCCCCAACCCCACCACCAAGCGGAGATCACCGCGATTCATCAAATCAATCGGAGGGGGGTGTCGGCTCTGATTTTGGCGCAACCGCAGGCGTAACAGCGGCCTCTACGGATGCCTCTAAAACTGTTGCCTGATCAACCGCTTTCGCCTGATCTGCCACAGGTTCAGGGTCGGCCATGGCCTTATTAATTTCGCGCTCAAACTCTTTGGAGGCCGATTGAAAACCCTTCAAAGTTTTTCCCAAGGTGCGACCGAACTCGGGAAGCCGTTTAGGGCCAAACACCAAAAGAGCGACCGCCGCGATGACGGCCATCTCTGGCAGGCCAATGCCGAAAACATTCATTCGCTGAGATCAGCCGAGGCCCAAGCCGTTCCAGTTGACATTGATTCCTTCGAGGATCAGCGACTTGTTGTACAGCTGGAGAATGATCAGCAAGAACACAAGGAAGAGGGCCATAAAGATGCCCATCACTGGTGTTGTTCCCCAACCAGGGACAACCTTGCCGTATTCCGAATTAAGGGGGCGGAGCAAATCTCCCAGACGGGTGCGTTGAGCCATGGCAGCGCTGAAGTCTCGGGTGGAATTAAGTCTCGATACTGTAGGGGCTACGACCCGTAAAGGCGTCGATCCTGTGGAGAGTTGTGATGGAAAGTTCGTCCCCGGCCATGTCAGTGGCGATTGCGGTGCTGGCGGCCCTGCTTGGGTTAACAGGGTTGGGGGTCTACACCGCCTTTGGACCGCCATCCAAAAACCTCGACGATCCGTTTGATGATCACGAGGATTGAACGCGCTCCAAAACCAAGCTGATGAGCTGACCAGGTTGAACTTCCCAGACCGTCTTTCGCTCGTTCAACTCGACGCCGCTCAGCGTCCAATCGCTCCCCGGCAACCATCGCTGGCGCGCTGGACCGGCATTGAGCAACTCAATTTCAACGGCCTGATCGCTGAGTCCGTCACCCTGGGCTGATCGCACTGAAATCGGCACCAGACCGATGGGCAAAGCGGGAAGCCCTTGCCAGCGATGATCCAGCGCAACAGGACCCAGCCAACCCGGCTCCCTAAATCGGATCGCTGCCTGGGGCACACCACTGCGGTTCCAACCGAGCACCGCTGGCATCAAGGCCAAGCGGTGCCGATGCCATCCGTGATCCGCAGAGGGATCCGGCCAGGTTGGACCTCGAAGCAGCGACACCCCTAAATGGTGATCGCTGGCATCGACCCCCTGGGGGCCATCCAGCAAGACAGCCATCCCACCCCCAGGAGCCTCCGCTTCAGCGGCCAGCCATGAAATCACAGGCAATTCCCAACGCTCCTTTTCAAAGGAAGTGCACGCTTGTGCTGGTCGCTCGATCACTCCACCACTCGTATCGGCCGCCCAACGCACCGCAGGCCTCTTCAACGGCACTTCCAATCTCAGCAATTCATGGGTCTGCTGCCATTGGACACTGAGCTGGGCCTCGAGCCAGGGGGAATCGGCTTGCAGCATGAGGTCCAAGCGCACCTTGCTCAGCCCAGCCATCGTGCGCAGCACCATTCGGGCGGTGAGAGGGCCCGACTCCACCAATTCTGCCGACCAGCGTTCGGCCATCGGCAGCGCATGTTGGCGGTAATCAGCGGCAAGATCCCAAGCATCCCAAAACTCCCCTCGATCGGAAAAGCGCCGCAATCGCAGGGGTTTGCTGAGCTGTGGCACCCCCTTGCCGTCAAGCAGCTGAACCAGCCCATGGACGCCGACATCTGCCGTCACCAGACCGTTGCTCAACCTCCACAGTCCCGACGACACCACCTCCACGCTCACCGGATGACGAACGGGCAAGACAGAGCCCAAAGGCTCACGGCTGCGCTGCAGAGGGAGCGCGCAAACGCCCTCACTACAGGGCAGTTGCACCCAAACACCGCCTGAAGGCGCCACCTGCCCAGGAAGACTCTGCCCACCACTGGACCAATGCCCCTTGGGTAGGCGCAGCAACGGTGACCAATGCGCCAAGGGCTGCAAGCCGCACCAAGTCCAACGAGAGCGATGGGGATCGGAATCCAACACCTCCTGATGGGACGTAAGCAGATGGCCTAAAAGCTGGTCTCGACAGCGCACCGCACGCCGGCGAGCATCACACCAGATCGGTTCAGCCTGCTCAAACACCTCGGGGATCGAGGTGCCAGGAAGGATGTCATGAAATTGTTGGAACAACAGAGGGCGCCAATCGCTGTCCTGGGCGTGGTTGGGCACAAGCTGATCAGCCCGAGTCCCAAGCAGCGCGGCAGCCAGTTCAGCCTCACGAAGAAGCCTTTCCAGGCTGCGGTTGTGCCGTTTCTGATCAGGCCGACTGGTCGCGCAACCCCGATGCAGCTCGAGATAAAGCTCATCCCGCCAGACCGGCAAGCTGGAGCGGCAAGGCTCCAAGTGATCGAGGTAGGCGCGCAGCGTTCCAGGCTGCTGGGTCACTGCCTGCGGCTGGCCCTCCCAAAGCCTGAGCTGTTCCAGCATCTCGGCAGTGGGACCGCCACCGTGATCTCCAACACCCGGGAGCCAAATCGCCTGCTCCACCCCAGTCGCAGCTTGAAAAGCGCGCTGCTCTTTTGCGATCGCGACAGGATCAGCATCGGTGCCAATCGCTGGCAGCATCAGCGCTAAAACCTCAGCGCCTCCGCGGCTGCGCCAGCGAAACAAACGGTGGGGGAAGCGGTTGGTGGCATTCCAAGCCAGCTTGTGCGTGCAGAACCAGCGCACTCCACTGGCAACCGCGACGGCGGGAAGTCCGGCAGCGAACCCAAAGCTGTCAGGCAACCAAGCCAACTCATGCCGCCATTCCGGGAAACGCCTCTGGCTGTCCTCCTGTCCAAGCGTGAACTGACGCGAGAGCGATGCCGTACTCACCAACACACAATCGGTTTCGACCCAAGGGCCATTGATCGGCTCCCAACGGCCTTCACGACTGGCCTGCTGAATGCGTGCATGCAAGGCGGGCCGATGGCGTTCCACCCAGGCATACAGAGCCGGGGTGGAGTGGGCAAAGTGCAGCTCCGGGTAACGCTCCATCAGATCGAGGGCCGAGCAAAAGGTGCGTTCCGCCGCTTGCCAGGTGTCAGCCACGGGCCAAAGCCAGGCAAGGTCGAGATGGGCGTGGCCCAGCCAATGCACCACACCCACGGGCTTAGGGCATGTCGCCAAGTGGCGATCGACCAAGCCAACAGCCTCTGCTCCCTTGGGGTCGCAAGACAACAGCGCATCCGGAAGCGTCGCTCCGTTGGCCCAGGACAGGGCCAAGCTTTCCGGAAGCAAGGCACGATCCGCGTCGCAGGTGGGGATCAGAGGCTCCTGGACGAGTGCACTTTCAATAAGAGCCCCATCGTCATGACAGGGGCTTCGTAAATCCAGCTGAATCCGCAGGCCCCCTCGCTCCCTCCAATCGGCGGGGAGGAGCCAACGGCAGCGGGTATCGAAGAGGTCTCCCTCATGCACTAGGACCCCATCAATACGGAGGCGAACGTGATCAGCCCACCAGCTGAGCACCAGTCGCTCGCAGGACGCGCTGGCCTGCATCCAAGGGCTTGGGCAGACCA
This sequence comes from Synechococcus sp. WH 8016, assembly GCF_000230675.1. Classification (NCBI taxonomy): domain Bacteria; kingdom Bacillati; phylum Cyanobacteriota; class Cyanophyceae; order Synechococcales; family Synechococcaceae; genus Synechococcus; species Synechococcus sp. WH 8016. The sequence goes on from NZ_AGIK01000002.1 coordinate 64,408, forward strand.
GGGTCTGCTCGAGGCGCAACCAGTTGCCCCCTCGCGGCCAAATCAAAAGTCCTCGCTCAGCCCAATCAGGACGGTGATGACGCCCCCATGGATCGGCCAGTACTGGACGCCGTTCCTGATCGCCACGTCGCCACCACCCTGGGTGCAGATCAACGCGACTCCGACATCGAAACGTTTCAATCCACTCCGATCCCGGGGCTTGCAGAGGCTTCTCCATCGTGATATTTCATCATTCCGCCATAGGATGGCGATCAAATTTCAGACGCCGGTCGGTTGCCATGCTTGCCCTCAAGATTTCGGTTTATTCCGTCGTCTTTTTCTTTCTCGGCATCTTTGTCTTTGGCTTCCTTGCCAGCGACCCAAGCCGCACCCCTAGCCGGAAAGATCTCGAAGATTGATCACGCAGTAACAGGGTCACGCCGAGCACTGGTTAGCCCTCTCGTTTAAGAGCCTTTGCACATGGCAGGATCACCGGCCATTGCTGCATTCTTTTGTCGGCGTTTAGCCCCATCACCAGGATCGCTGGATCTCTGGCTGTTGCCGCTGCGCTGACGGGAGTTCCCGTCCACTCTCAGCGTGTGGACTCTTTGGCTGATGAGACCGATGCGGTCACCGATGCGGTCACGGAACAGACCGCTCTTGATGTTGAACCCTTCGCAGAGTCTCCCAAGCCTCCAGAAGCAATCAGCCTCAAGGCTGATCGCCAATCATTTGATGCGCGCCGTGGAGTTTTTGTCGCCGAAGGCAACGTCCGAGCCTCGCTTCGAGGGGGCTTGCTTCAGGCCGATCGCATTGAATTTGACTCCAATTTCAATACCCTTTTCGCCCGCGGCAGCGTGCGTCTACGCCGTGGATCGCAGTATTTCCAAGCGAGCACCTTCCGCTACAGCCTGATTCAAAACAGCGGTGAACTCAAAGACGTCTATGGCGTTCTTGAGCTTGACGAGCTGTCTGAAGGCTTCCAATCCTCAGCACAGGCTGTAGAGCCACCGTCCAAACAGACCCTTCCTGTGCTCGAGAGTTCAGGCCTTGGCTTCCCAACGGCTCTTGATATGGAGCTAGGTGGCAGGACTGCTGGCCGGATGAGTGATCAGCCGAGTGGAGACAGCATCTGGGACACAGAGCTCGCGCCAACGCCCACCTGGGAAGTCCCGGACGGAGCACCCAACGCATCGACGTCAACGGACGACGCAGGCATGGCCTGTCCGGTACCGCTTCCACCGATCCCTGACTGGCACCCTCACCCTTGGGCGGTGACCGCGTGGGGCGGCCAAATGATTGATTCCAATTTTGGAGACACCTTCCTGTTCAACGGGCGGATGCGAGAGGAGTATCTCCTCGGGGTCAGCATGCAAAAGCGGATTTGGCGTGCTGGACCCTTTGCGATCGAATTGGAGGCCGACCTGTTCGGGCATCAGGCATTCAAACAACCCGGTGGGCCTTTCAACCAGGATGTTCCCAATGCCGACACACCAGACCAACAGTTCGGAGAAGCCATCCTTGGACTGGGTGCACGACTCTGGCTGCAGCCTTGGCTGAGCTTTGGGTTTGTGGAAGGAGTCAGCTTTAACTCCACGGTGAGTAACTACGAACGCACCTATCGAGAGAACTACGCACAACTGCTGAACTACTTGGCCTTCGAGCTCGAAGCCTCGGTCTCTGAGCAGCTCTCCTTTGTCGGAAGGATTCACCATCGCTCCGGAGCCTTCGGCACCTACAGCGGTGTCAAGGAAGGAAGCAATGCGTACCTCCTCGGCTTGCGCTACCGATGGGGTGAGGATCCCGTGGCTCCCCAAATCGCCGTGGTGCCGCCTCCATTGGGCTGCCCCGATCCTGATCGCGCCACCCGCCAGCCCCTACTCACGCTGAACGAGGAACTCGAGGAAATCACGCTTGGCACGGGAGGGAAACAAGCGACCCAGCCCGTTCAACCCCTGGCCCAATCGCGCTTCTCAGGGATGTCCCCAGCTGAACAGGAGGCGCTGCGCGAACAAGCGATCGCCATGATCGATCAAAGGATTAGCAGCATCCAGCTCCAGCAAAGGTTCACGATCGATCGTCGGTTTGGCAGTAACGATGAGTTTGTAGACCTGTCAAATAGTGACTTCCAAGCACAAACAAAATATGGAAAAGTTCGGCCAAGACAGCTTCCTTCTTATGGAAAAACGCAGCTAATTGACGGGAAAATCAGTCGTTGGCGTATCCAAGCAGCCCAAGTTGCGATCACACCTGAAGGATGGACTTCCGATCGCATGGGATTCACCAATGATCCATATACACCGGCACAAACCAGAATCGACACCGAAAACGTTGTTGCGAAGGAACAGCCCAACGGCGACATTTTGATCAAGAGTTCGCGCAATCAATTGATCGTGGAAGAGCGTCTCCCTATCCCGGTGAGCCGCACCCAACGAATCACAAAGGAAGAGGAAGTTGAAAACCGCTGGGAATTTGGAATCGACAATGATGACAGGGACGGATTTTTTATCGGGAGATCACTCAAACCGATTGAACTCAACCAAAAGACTTTATTAAGCCTCCAACCTCAACTTCTTGTGCAACGAGCTATTGATGGCACTACTGATAGCTATATCGCCCCAGGGGAATCAATTGGCAGCGGAAAAATCAGTCAACCAACAACAGCTGGCGATTTATTTGGCCTAGAAGCGAAAGTCTCCAGTGAGATCATGGGATGGACAGCAAAAGTCAATGCTGATATCAGTACGTTTAATCCTGAAAACTTCGCAAATGGCAGTCGCTTCTGGGGTGAACTAAATAAGACCATCGATCTTCCTTTGCTGGGCGACATCCAGGCCAGGCTCTTTTCCGCTTATCGCTACAAGGCCTACAACGGCTCGTTAGGAGAAACAGATGTCTATTCCGCTTTTGGTAGCTTCCTCGAAAAAAGGGGAGATTTCAATGTTGGCAAGCTTGCCAATAACTACGTTTGGCGCATCGGAGCTGGAAATTATCAAGCCGAACAATTTGAAAGTGAAAATCTCACGGATTTGTGGCGAGCTAATTTTTATGGTTCTTTAAATAGCAGTTTTCCAATCTGGAGGGGTAATCACGCGGCGTTAACGCCTCAAGCCGCCTATCGCTATTCTCCAGTTGCCATCGTTCCAGGCTTGACATTTAACACCAACATCAACACACTTTTAGCCGCTTACGGAGATGGTGAACGTCAAACCACGATCAGCCTGAGCGGAGGTCCCAGCCTCACATTAGGCACCTTTAGCAAACCGTTCCTGGACTACACCCAGCTATCCGTTACCGGTGGTGGCACTCTTAGGCAAGGTTCAAGTCCGTTCGATTTTGACCAAGCCATTGACCTCGGAACCTTGGGCCTTGGGGTCACACAACAGATCGCAGGACCTTTGGTGATCAATGCAGGTCTTGGCTTAAATATTGACCCCGCATCACCGTTTTACGGTGATGTGATTGATTCCAATATTGAGTTGCGCTGGCAACGTCGTGCCTACGACTTTGGCTTCTACTTCAATCCCTATCAAGGGGTCGGCGGATTCCGATTCCGCCTCAATGATTTCAACTTCACGGGAACTGGCGTTCCCTTTGTCCCCTACAACCCTTCAAACGAGCTCGACAACCGACCCTTTTAAACCCTCTTTCTAAAAATCAATGGCTTCGTCATCAGGACCACCGCCATAGATCAAATGACTTCCGGTGAGATCCGAGCCTGCAAACTGCATTCCCTCGGTCTGCACCCCAGGCGCATAGGCATTGATCACAACCGAATCGCGCAAATCGGCACGGCGCAGATCAGTGCCTGAGAGATCGGCATTGCTGAGCATCGCCCCTTGCATGACAGCACCATCAAGCCTGGCACCACTCAAATCCGCTCCTTCAAGATTCGCCCCATGGAGCTTGGCCCCGCGCAAATCAGCATCACGCAAATCCGCCCCGATCAGATGATGGCCGCGGAGATCCGCATCCCGTAAATCACATCCCTGGCAAGCGCCACTCTCAAGCAAGCGTTCAAGCGGGGTGCCAAAAGGCTCCACGGCAATCGCTGTGACGGAGCCTGCGACGACGGGAGAGGGGCCCAGCACCAGGGCCATCGAGCCAAAAGCACACCAGATGCGCTTAAGAAGAACTGTCATGACGTCGATGCCGCTTCTTCCTTCATAGACACTAAATCAAGTGTCTGCCGCATCCACGCAAAACCCGTTCAAGTAAGGCAATCGATCGAGCGTGCTCTGCAGCTCGGCATCCCGCGCCAAAAGCTGCCCCGTCGCATCCCAACGACCGGAGAGGAGCATGTCGCGCGGGCCCGGATCCACTTCAATCGACCATTGCCCCAGATCACTGCTGCAGGTTGAGGTCTCCAAGTCAAAGGTCCAAATTGCTGAGGGGTCTTGGGCCATGGCATCTTGCAAAGCGCGCACCTGGTCCTGACTGGCCTTCGCACAAGGGATTCCCAAGGCCAAACAATTGCCGTAAAAAATTTCAGCAAAGCTCACCCCAATCAGCGCCCGGATCCCCCAACGCATTAAGGCTTGAGGTGCATGCTCACGACTCGATCCACAACCGAAGTTGTCATTCACCACCAAAATCGAGGATCCCTGATGCTCAGGGAGGTCAAAGGGATGGTATCCTTCGAGCTCCTTGCGATCATCAGCGAACGCCTGCGATCCGAGCGCTTCAAAACTCACGCATTTCAGAAATCGAGCCGGAATAATCCGGTCGGTATCGATGTCATCACCCCGCAAGACAAGGGCGCGGCCTTCAATCTTGGTAATCAGGCCTTGAGGGAAATCGTGGGTTTGCGACATGAAGGATCAAAAGGAAGAAAACAGCAACCAAAACACGCAAAACGGAGCGGCAGCCTGCCGCCACAGCCGAGCTCAGGCCTCGAGCAAGCGAACATCGCTGACATGGCCGGTCACGGCAGCAGCAGCCACCATGGCAGGGCTCATCAGCAACGTGCGGCCGCTGGCAGATCCCTGACGCCCCTTGAAGTTGCGGTTGCTGGAGCTCGCACTGATCTGACGCCCCTCTAGGCGGTCAGGATTCATGGCTAGGCACATGGAGCAGCCAGGCTCACGCCACTCAAACCCCGCATCGCGAAACACTTGGTCCAGGCCTTCAGCCTCAGCGGCACGCGCCACCTGCTCGGAGCCAGGAACCACAAAAGCCTTGATCCCAGCAGCCACCTGCCTGCCCCGGGCCACAGCGGCGGCGGCCTGCAGGTCACTGAGGCGACCATTGGTGCAACTGCCGATAAAACAGACATCCACCGGCACGCCGGCGATGGCCTGGCCCGGCGTTAAATCCATGTAGCGATAAGCCTCTTGAGCAATCGGTCGGTCGGCAGGATCCAGTTGCTCAGGCATTGGAACCTGCTCATCGACGCCGATGCCCTGACCGGGTGTGATCCCCCAGGTCACCGTTGGGGCAATCGTCGCTGCATCGAAGTGCAGCTCGTCGTCAAAGACGGCATCGGCATTCGATGCCAGTGACCGCCACCAGCGCGTAGCCCGGTGCCAAGCCTCACCGGTCGGTACGGACGGACGGCCCTCCAAGTAGTCAAAGGTCGTCTGGTCGGGATTGACGTACCCACAACGGGCTCCCCCCTCAATCGCCATGTTGCAGAGGGTCATCCGCTCCTCCATCGAGAGAGCATCGATCGCCGGTCCGGCGAACTCATAGGCATAGCCAACCCCAGCCTTGACCCCAAGCGACCTAATCACATGCAGGATCAAATCTTTGGCAAACACCCCAGGACTCAGCTGATTTTCAACCCACAGACGGCGGACCTTGAGCTTGTTCATCGCCAAGCTTTGGCTGGCCAGCACATCACGAACCTGAGAGGTGCCGATCCCAAAGGCGATCGCCCCAAAGGCCCCGTGCGTCGAGGTGTGTGAATCCCCGCAGGCCACCGTCATGCCGGGCTGCGTCAATCCCAGCTCCGGAGCAATGACATGCACGATTCCTTGACGACCACTGCCAATCCCATTGAGCACGATTCCATGCTTGCTGCAGTTGCGCTCCAGAGTGCTGAGCATCTCCTCCGCCAACGGATCAGCAAAGGGTCTGGCCTGATTGGTCGTGGGAACGATGTGGTCCACGGTCGCCACCGTTCGCTCCGGACAACGCACCTTCAACCCCTTGTCTTCAAGGGCCACAAACGCCTGAGGGCTCGTGACTTCGTGGATCAGATGCAACCCAATCAACAGCTGGGTAGAGCCGCCAGAGAGTTCCGCAACGCGATGGAGATCCCAAACCTTGTCGTACAGGGTTCCGCTGCTCATTCCCACTCGACAATTCACTCAAAACCCTAGAGGCAAATGGCGTTCAATCCAATCCGCTGGATCTCGCTTTTTAGGGTTCCTGCTCCGAGCACGCCTTCTCAGCCTTGGCGATTAAGCGCAAGCGCAGGGCATTCAAAACCTCCCCAGCACTGACGGTCCGGATCCACTCCCGGCCGCGAGTGTTCCCCAAGCGCAACCGCTGACTGCTGCATCCATCCGGCCCAGCGACAGCAACAAACACCAATCCCACGGGTTTTTCCGGCGTTCCGCCATCAGGGCCAGCGATTCCCGTGACCGAAAGCGCCCAGTCCGATCCGGTGAGACGACGAACACCCAGCGCCATCGCCTCCGCCACTGGCGCACTGACGGCACCGTGCTGCTCGAGCAACGCTTCAGGCACGGACAACAGATCTCGCTTAACGGCATTGGCATAGGAGATCACCCCACCAAGCATCACGGAAGAGGCACCGGGCACCGCTGTGAGCTCAGCACCTAACCCGCCACCCGTGCAGGATTCCGCCACAGACAGGGTTTGGCCGGCTTGCCCCAGCCGCTTCAACACAACAGAAGCCAGCGAATCTTGATCCATGCCAAAGCACAGGTTGCCCGTGCGCCGACGCAACTCCTGCTCGGTTTGATCCACCAGCTTCCAAGCCTGCGCAGGCTCATCAGCGCAGGCCGTAATCCGGAGCTTCACCTCTCCACGACCGGCATAGGGAGCAACCGTGGGGTTCACCCCATCCAAGAGATCAGACACCTGTTCAGCCAACGTGGACTCACCAATTCCCCAGAAATGAAGGAGACGGCTCACAAACACACCCTTCGAAAGGCCGGACGAACGGAACCAGGGCGCGGCCATGGCCTTCCACATCGCCTTCATCTCACTGGGCACACCGGGAAACGTGAGCACTGTGAATCCAGGCACGGGGGTCCAGATCATGCCGGGGGCCGTTCCCGTTGGATTCCATAGAACCTCGGCCCCAACTGGCAAGAGCGCCTGACGGCGGGTTTCAGGGCCAGGGGTACGACCGCGGCTATGGGCCTTGTCTTGAATGTCAGACCAAACGTCGGCTCGCTCTTCCAAAGGAACAGAAAACGCAGCGGCAATCGCCTCCGTAGTGAGGTCATCCGGGGTTGGTCCAAGCCCACCGGTCACGATCAACACGCTGGAGCGTTGCGCGATTTCCTGAACCAACGCAATCAGGCGATCACGGTTGTCTCCCACAACCGTTTGGCGAAAATGAGGGAGACCAAGAGAAGCAAGCTCCTCCGACAACCAACGCGCATTGCCATTGAGGATGTTGCCAAGCAGAAGCTCCGTCCCAACGCAGAGGATCTCAACACCCGAGCGCTTCGAGCGATCAGCGATGGCGGTCATTGGATGAAGATTCCAGGTCTGATGGTTTCAGGTCTGATGGTTCGATGGCCGCTTCAAGATGACGCTGACGGTTGATGGTCACGACCGTGGCAACGAGGATGGCTGTCGCCAATCCAAGCCAGAGAAAACGCATTTCCACGTTGGCCACGACCATCGCCAAGGACGCCAACCACTGCGTGAACACATAGATCAAGACAACCGTGCGTCGATGGCTAAACCCAGCACGTAGGAGGCGGTGATGGAGGTGACGGCGATCCGGATAAAAGGGGGAGTGACCATCGCTGAGACGCCCCATGATCACAGCCGACATATCGGCTAAGGGCAAGGAAAGAATCAATAACGGCAGCAACAAGCTCACCGTTGTGAGCCCTTTCGCCGGGCCAACAATGCTGACGGCGGCCAGGGTGAATCCCAAAAAATACGATCCGCCATCACCCATAAAGATGCGCGCTGGATTGAAGTTGTGACGGAGGAAGCCAAGACAACTTCCAGCTAACGCGGCAGCAAGAAAAGCAGCCGCTGACTGATGCAGCGAAAAGCTCACGGACACCAAGCCAACCGCTGCGATTCCAGCCACACCTGCAGCCAAGCCATCCAGACCATCCAGCCAGTTGATCGCATTGGTGATCCCCACCAACCAGATCACCGTGGCGAGCAAGCTGAGCAGATCCGGAAGCAGCAAGGCTTCGGAGCTGTTCGCTAACCAGGGAAGATCAATCGCTCCAATACGGACTCCCTGGGACCAAACAACCACCGAAACAGCAATCTGACCCGCCAAGCGCGGCCAAGGAGACAGGGCAAACAGATCGTCCGCAAGACCGATCACAAAAAAGCAGAGAGACCCCGCAAGCGTGGTCCAAATGAGCTGGTCACGGGCCGGAGCCAACATGCCAAAACCGCCCATCCACCAAGTCACCCCCAGGGACAAACAAAAACCCAGCACCAAGGCGATGCCCCCCAATCGGACCATGGGGGTGGTGTGCTGTTTGCGGGGATCGGGCTGATCTGTGAGACCCAATTTCAACCCCAGCTGCCGCACGAGGGGGACGAGCAACGTCGTAATGACGGCCGCCACCACCAGGCTCGCCGAAGCGACTGCGAGAGGAGTGCTCGCAAACGTCACAAAAAGCTCCGGCGGAACGACACCAAAAAGAATCTTTTAAGGGCAAATATTAGGCAGAAATGGGCCGAGGGACACGGCGCCTCAGGCAGTTATGCAAGAGCCGGTTCCAGAGCAGGGGCGTAGAGCGGAAACCGTTTGCAGAGGTCACTGACTCGCTCCAAACAACGCGCCTGAATGGCGTCATCCTCAGGGTTCTGAAGCCGATCAGCGATCACATCAGCAACCTCGTGGAAGGCCTTCTCGTCGAAGCCGCGGGTGGTGAGGGCCGCCGTTCCCAAACGCAAACCACTCGTCACGAAGGGCGACTCAGGATCAAAGGGAACGGTGTTTTTGTTGGCCGTGATGTGCACATCACTCACCAAAAGATCAGCCACCTTGCCGGTCATCCCGATGCTGCGCAGATCCAAAAGCACCACATGGTTATCAGTACCACCACTCACCACATCGATCGATCGCTCCTGAAGACGGGCCGCGAGGGCCTGAGCATTGGCCACAACCTGTTGGCTGTAAGCCTTGAAATCGGGCTGTAAGGCTTCGCCGAAGGCCACGGCCTTGGCCGCAATCACGTGTTCCAGCGGACCACCTTGCGACCCTGGGAACACCGCCTTGTCGAATCGGCGCGCGAATTCAGCATCGCGGCAAAGGATCAAACCACCACGGGGGCCGCGCAGCGTTTTGTGCGTGGTGGTGGTCACCACATCACAATGAGGGACCGGGCTGGCATGCACCCCAGCAGCCACGAGGCCGGCGATATGGGCCATGTCTGCCAACAGGTACGCACCCACTTCATCCGCAATCGAGCGGAACGCAGCAAAATCAATGGCGCGCGGGTAGGCCGAATAGCCACAAATAATCAATTTGGGCTTGTGCTCGAGAGCCAGCTGGCGAATGGCCTCCATATCGAGGCGCTGCGTCTCTTTATCAACGCCGTACTGCACCACGTTGAACCACTTGCCGCTCACATTGACCGGAGAGCCATGGGTGAGGTGCCCACCATGGCTGAGATCCATCCCAAGGATCGTGTCACCGGGCTGAAGCAAGGCAAGAAACACCGCGAAGTTCGCCTGAGCGCCACTGTGGGGCTGAACATTCGCCCAAGCTGCGTCGAAGAGGTCCTTCGCCCTTGAAATGGCCAATTCTTCGATGGCATCCACGTGCTCGCAACCGCCGTAATAACGCTTGTGAGGTAGCCCCTCCGCGTATTTATTCGTCAGAACCGAGCCCTGAGCTTCCATCACCGCCTTGGAGGTGAAGTTCTCCGATGCGATCAACTCAAGATGCGTCTCTTGACGCATCCGCTCCTGATCGATCAAACCAGCAATGGCAGGGTCTGCAGCCTTCAGAGATGCATTAATCGAGGCTGCGGAGCGATCTGTCATGCGTTTCAGAAATCAGTGCACGAATCGTAGGGAATAGGTCCCTTGCCCATACGAATCTTCAAAAAAAAACTGCCTTATCGGCAGTTTTCAGAAGCGCGCCTGGAGAGATTCGAACTCCCGACCCTCTGATCCGTAGTCAGATGCTCTAATCCGCTGAGCTACAAGCGCTTGGAAGCCACCATCTGACCGTATCAAGGCACCCTTCGTCAACCAACGGACATCAACACGTCAAAATCAATGAAGTCACGAGGGTCATCCCATGCCGCTCCGCTGGTACGGACCCGCCGATCCCAACAATGCCACCTACAGGCATTTCAACCGGGTGGTGAATTTCTGCCTCCACGCCGGGGGATTTGCCGCTGTCAGCAGCGGCCTTTGGTTTGTGCAAGAGATGCGTCACCCCTGGAGCCATCTCGACCTATGGACTGAAGCTTGGCTTGGGGTCTTGATTGTTCACCTGCTGGTGGTGATCCGTTTGCGCCCAGGCAAAGATGCAGACACCGATACAGACACAAACGAAAGATGACTCTGGACTCAGCTGATCTACGGGCCCTCACCTCAACACTGGCGGACCGTCTTTACATCCAAGTGGCTGGATGGCACTTGTATTTGGGAGATGCCGGCTTAGCCGAAGCCCTTGCGATTGAATGCAGTGCGCTGCTCGACCAAGGCGCCGTGGTGGCAGCACGACAAGCCCTCGAGGCGGTTCAAGTGCCGATTGGGGGAGGAAGTGCGCGATTGCCGATGGCGCGTCTGTTGCCGTCCTCTCAACTTTCAGACCTCGAAGAGATTCTCGAAGGACACTGCCGATAAGGTTGAACCGTTGTTGGACTCTGCCGTGCTGATCATCGAGGTCACCAATGCCCGCGATGTGGTCCGGCAACGGATCGGCCGCCTCGGCGAACGGTTAATCGGGAAGGTTGTTGATCCCGAAGCCCAGGTTGAAAAAGCGCTCATTCAAGAGATGGAAACCGCTTTCCGAGACTTCGGCATTGAAGCGCGCATCCTGTCTGTGCAAGGACCGCAGCTGGTCGGTCGACAACACCTCGAATTACCGATCCAGGTGCGTGAAGACCGAGACGTCCGCCTCAGCGACGAATGAAGCGACGCGTCAGACCTTGGCTGATCTCGCGAACCTCTTGAACAGCAAAGGCTTGCCCTAACGCCACAAACACCAAACCCCCTAGCGATCCCGACAGGCCTACCTGCAAGAGTCGGCCCACTAGATCAACGGGCCAACGCACCCCTTGGCTCAATCCCCAGGCCACGATCCCAGCTCCAGCGGCTGCAACCGTGAGGCGCAAACCATCCAAGCCCCACTGTTTTAAAGGCAAGACTTTCAAGCGCTGCTGCAGAGCTAACAACAGCGCAACGCAGGTCAGCACATTGATCAAGACGGTGGCCAGCACCAGACCTGCTGCTCCGAAATTGAAGGGAAGTTGCGGTCCCCAAGGCGTTGGCCCACCCACCAGGGCCCAGTCGAACACCACATTCAGGCCAATACCGATGACCGAAAGGCGAAAGGGTGTGGTGCCGTCGCCCAGGGCATAGAACACGCGCACCAACACATCTCGGCCGAGATAGGCCGGCATGCCAAGTCCATAGGCCATCAACAAGCCCGTAACAAGCTCCACCGCACCTTGATTAAACGCACCCCGCTCGTACACCAGAGCCACAATTGGGGTTGCGAGGGCCAAAAACAAGGCACCAAGGGGAAGCATTGATGCCGTCGACAACATCAAACCCTGGCGGATTCGAGTGATCAGCTCTGGGCGATCTTGTGGAGCCGTCAACCGGGAAAAGGTGGGCAACAGTGGCACCAACAACGCGTTGGAAATCAACCCCAGCGGGGTCTGGACCAACAAATTGGCGTAACCAAGCCCTGCCGCCGCTCCAAGCAACCCCGAAGCAAAAAACAGATCGGTAAACACATTGATCTGCAGCATTCCCGACGACAGGGTGGCAGGGCCCATCACCTGCCAAACCTCCTGAACACCGGGATGGCGCCAATCCCAGGCGAGACGCAATTGAACCAAGCCCTGCTTCATGAGGGCAGGCAGCTGCAGAAGCCATTGCAGAACCGCCCCCACCAGGGTGGATAAAGCCAACACCACCCCTCCCCACAGGGCGAGAGCGGGCGTTGAGATCGCAGATCCCGCCTGCCACCAGAGCAAACCGATGCCCAGGATGAGAGCAAGGCTGGACATCAACGGCGAAATCGCTGGGATCCAGAACTCATCAGCAGCATTTAGCGATCCAAAGCCAAGGCCGATCAGGCCGGCCAACAGAGCCATCGGCGCCATCACTTGCAGTTGCACCACGGCGATGCGGTGCAACTCCGAACTCAGACCAGGGCCAACAAGCGTGATTAGGGGATCAGCCGCCACGACCAACACAAGGGTTACCCCAAGCAGCAGCGTGCTGACCATCGTGTTCAACGTGGCCAAAATGTGCGCTCCCTCCTCCCGGGGACGGCGACTGAGCACGCTCACCATCGCGCTATGGAAGGGCCCGTTAATCCCGCCCAAAAGGATTAATAGGAAGCCAGGGAGGACGTAGGCGTAGTTGTAAGCGTCGTAGGCAGCACCCACCCCAAAGGCGGCTGCAATCACCAACTGACGCACCAAGCCACCAACCTTGCTCAACAACGTGCCGTAGGTGACGACCAGGGCAATGCGCTTCAGAGATCTCGCCATTCGTCGTCTTTTCACAGCGCTTCCGAGCCAGCATTCTCAACCCCGTGCCAGGCCACCATGGGCGGATTCAGCCAGCAGCCATGACCGGCACGTCGATTCTTCAGTTTCCTGCCCTCAGCGAAGGCGTGCTCCTGAAGCGCTACAAACGCTTTCTGGCTGATGTGGAGCTCAACGATGGACAGGTCGTCACCGTCCACTGCGCCAACACTGGTCCCATGAAAGGCGTGCTCCATCCCGGTGGAAGGGTCCGGGTCCGTCATGCCCCTTCCCCGAAGCGCAAGTTGGCTTGGACCTGGGAGCAGGCCGAGGTCCCAAGCAGCGACGGAACGCTGTGTTGGGCTGGCATCAATACGGCTTTGCCGAACAAACTGATTCGGGCCCTGATCGAAGCCGGAGAACTCAAAAACCAACTCGGCCCGATCAAGACCATCCGCGCCGAGGTTCCCTACGGCCTCAATCGCAGAAGTCGCATTGACCTATTGCTCACTCCAGACGACAGCGCAGACGATCAACGCCCCATTTATGTCGAAGTCAAAAACACCACCTGGAGCCGCGGCGACGTTGCGCTCTTCCCCGACACGGTGACGGAACGGGGCCAAAAACACCTGGAGGAACTCACGGCACTCATTCCTGAGGCAAGAGGGGTCTTGATTCCCTGCCTAAGCCGGCCGGATGTCACTGCTTTTGCCCCCGGGGACAGCGCCGATCCCCGCTACGGAGATCTGTTCAGGCTCGCTATGGCAGCAGGAGTGGAAGTGCTGCCTTGCCGCTTCAGTTTTGACGAAGATCGGATTAATTGGGAAGGACTCCAGCCGGTTCATAATTGTCAGTAAAAGTACTTAAAACGTCGCGAAACCCAGATTTGGTATCAATAGCCACTTGAGAAGTGTTCGCTAGCGAGCAGTTTTGGAAGGTGAAATTGGACAATCCCGTCCAGCTCATTCCATGCAGTGACGCTTTTTTCTATGACAACTGCTTACGAGTCGCCCAATTGGCGACGCAAATCTCGCCTTCAGGAGGCGAGTCTCGTGGAGGGCCCAATGCTTCTCCTTCAAAGCATTCGTGGGTTTAAAACCAATCGCTCACTCTTGTGGCTTGGCTGCGTGCCGCTGGCCCTTTTCGGGCTTGGGCTATTCAACCTGTCGGCTCATGCCGCAGAGATGCCAGAACTCAGCGCCGCCTTTTTAGCCAACAACCTTTGGTTACTGGTAGCAACGATTCTGGTGATCTTCATGAACGCCGGCTTCGCCATGGTGGAAGCCGGAATGTGTCGCCAAAAAAATGCAGTCAATATTCTCGCTAAGAACCTGTTTGTCTTTGCGCTTGCAGTAACCGCCTATTGGTTTGTCGGTTATTCCTTGATGTACGGCGATCCCATAGCCGCTGGCTGGCTCTACTTCAACGGGCTGTTTTTTGATCCGGCTGTTACGCCAGAACTGATCTCAGAAGCTGGCCTTGTTCCAAGTGTCGACTTCTTGTTTCAGGCGGCTTTCGCTGGAACTGCAGCAACAATCGTGTCTGGCCTCGTGGCAGAACGCGTGAAATTTGGCGAATTTGTGGTGTTTGCCCTGGTACTCACCGCATTTATCTACCCCGTTGCAGGGAGTTGGGAATGGAATGGCGGATGGCTGAATTCCGTTGGAGACAAAGAATTTATTGATTTTGCTGGATCATCCATTGTTCACTCCGTAGGAGCCTGGGCTGGTCTTGTTGGAGCCATGCTTCTTGGCCCACGCATTGGCAAATTCGTGGATGGCAAGCCTCAAGCCATCCCTGGCCACAACATGGCGATCGCCACTCTTGGGGCCCTGATTCTTTGGATTGGTTGGTATGGATTCAACCCCGGATCCCAGCTCGCTATGGATCAGTGGGTTCCTTATGTCGCAGTAACGACAACCTTGGCTGCAGCTGGTGGAGCCATCGGTGCCACCGTGATCTCAACCATTACATCAGGGAAACCTGATTTGACCATGATCATCAACGGCATCCTTGCCGGCCTGGTCAGCATCACGGCAGGTTGCGGCAACCTGACGTTTGTGGGCTCATGGGTTGCTGGTCTGATCGGCGGAATCATTGTCGTCTTCGCTGTTTCAGCTTTGGATTCATCAGGCATTGATGATCCAGTCGGAGCCTTCTCCGTCCATGGCGTCTGTGGCGTCTGGGGAACCTTGGTGGTTGGTCTTTGGGGTTTTGACATCCAAGGCGATGGCTCACCTCTGGGCCTGCTGGTCGGAGGTGGTATCAGCCAGCTCGGAATCCAAGCTCTGGGCTGCGCTGCTTACGCCATCTGGACGATCGTGACCTGCTGGATTGCATGGTCTGTGATCGGTGGGTTGTTCGGAGGCATCCGCGTCACCGAAAAAGAAGAAATTGAAGGTCTTGATATTGGTGAGCACGGTATGGAGGCCTATCCAGACTTCGTCTCATCTGGCAGCTGATCCATTTTTTGCACATTTTTGAAGTGCTTTCCACCCTGTCCCTCCATGGGACAGGGTTTTTTATTGGCATCCGCGATCAGTCGCTAGTGGCAGACAGCCCATAGAGTCGAATCACTGTGGTTACAGATATGGATACTCACGCCTTCAAACGCTCCCTGCATCACTCCGATCGCTACAACCGGCGAGGCTTCGGTCGAGCCGAAGAGGTGGCAGGCAGTTTGGAGCAGGCTTACCAGAGCAGCCTGATCGGGTCCATTCGAGACAACGGGTATCGCTTAACCCATGGCCGTCTCCAGGTCCGCCTTGCCGAAGCGTTTGGATTCTGCTGGGGCGTGGAGAGGGCTGTCGCCATGGCTTACGAGACGCGACGTCACTACCCACAAGAACGGATCTGGATCACCAACGAAATCATCCATAACCCATCGGTGAATGACCACCTGCGAGAAATGGACGTGTTGTTCATCTCCGTTGAGGGTGGAGTTAAGGATTTTTCTGGCGTGGCCTCGGGCGATGTGGTGATCCTTCCGGCTTTTGGTGCAACCGTTCAGGAGATGCAACTTCTCAATGAGCGTGGTTGCCACATTGTTGACACCACCTGTCCATGGGTTTCAAAGGTGTGGACAACGGTGGAGAAGCACAAGAAGCAATCCTTCACCTCGATCATTCACGGCAAGGTGAAACACGAAGAGACGCTGGCAACGAGTTCCTTTGCCGGTACGTATCTCGTTGTTCTCGATCTCGAGGAAGCCCGGCTTGTCGCTGAATACATTCTCGGGAATGGCGATCGCGAAGCGTTTATGAAACGGTTTTCAAACGCTTCTTCGCCAGGGTTTGACCCCGATCGTGATCTTGAACGCTTGGGTGTGGCCAACCAAACCACCATGCTCAAAAGTGAGACCGAAGAAATTGGCCGCTTGTTTGAGCGCACCATGCTCAGCAAGTACGGGCCCACAGAACTCAATGAGCATTTTTTAGCGTTCAACACCATCTGCGACGCCACCCAGGAGCGGCAAGATGCCATGTTCTCGCTCGTTGATGAAACCGTGGATCTCATGGTGGTGATTGGGGGCTACAACTCCTCCAACACGACCCACCTGCAAGAAATTGCCGTTAGCCGAGGGATCCGTTCCTTCCACATCGATACTCCAGAGCGCATTCACTCCGACAACTCGATTGAACACAAGCCCCTTGGCGAAGAACTCACCCTTGAAGAGCTGTTCCTGCCCGAGGGGCCCGTCACCGTCGGAATTACCTCCGGAGCCTCCACGCCAGATCGGGTCGTGGAGCATGTCATTCAGAGACTGATCGCCCTGAGCGAAAACTGACCCCCAGCTCCCTTTACATTGGTTCATCATGGAGACTTCTCCAACCGGGGACCTGCCTACGTGCTGCTCTTGACGAGACCCTCAACCGACACATTGCGCGGTAGCGATAGCCGTCAAGTCCGCTGTTATCGCAGTGAATTTCGCGATCGCATGGAGATGCGTGCTGACTTTCAAACCGTCGGGGCTTACCTCGATCGGCACGAAGGCTGGTTTCGCCGTTGTGCCGCTCCCATGGAGGTGAAGGCCATTGACGAGCAGGCCTATGCCCTTACGCTCGGACGCTTTGGCAACTTCGGTTTTGAGGTCGAACCCACGATCGGCCTGCGCCTCCTACCGCAGAACGCTGGTAATTACGCGATCTCTACAGTGCCTCTCAGCAATCAAGATCCAGCCCTAGCGGATCTATACGACGTTGATTTCCAGGCCAACCTCAGCCTTGAGGACAACAGCTCGAGTGACGCCTCCGAAGAGCTCACGGCGGTGAGCTGGGATCTTGATCTATCCGTTTGGATTCACCTGCCCAAGATGATCACCCTGCTCCCTGACGGGCTGGTTCAGTCCAGTGGTGATCACCTTTTGCGCCAAATTGTGCGGCAAATTTCCAGGCGTCTCACCTGGAAAGTGCAAGAAGATTTCCATGCAAGCCATGGTCTTGTCTGCCCGCCAAGACGACGGGCAGCCTTTTGAACAAGCTCAGCTGAACACGATCAGCGATTCACCCAGATCTTGTTCACAATCTCCATTCCACTCACCGCCTGCCACAGGAACAACGTGAGGGTGCCCATGTTGAGCCCAACGTGAGCTTTCCGGGCAATCACATTCCCCTGCTGCATGAAGGGAGCCAAGGACGCGGCAAGGGCGATCATTCCGGTCATCGCCAAGCCCACGAGCAGATGCGGACCCACGAACAACTTGCCGTTGTTGATGTAAGTCACGGCCATACCACCGATCATTCCGGTCACCATCACCGCAAGGATCAGACTTCCCCAGCGGTAATGACGCTGGGCAAACTTGCCTGGTAGCAGGGCCTTGCGCTGCTCTGGGGTCCCTGTCCGGACCTTCTTGGCTTTGATGCCAAGAAACATGGAATAACCACCTGCCGCCAAGAGCCCCCACATCATTAGGGGGTGCATGAAGTTGGCGGCAAAAGGCAGAGCTGGCAGGGTCATGGATCAGTTCGTTGAGTGGACGAGTAAAGCGAGATTAGGTGCTCGTGTTCTCAGTGAAGAAAGTGACGGCGTCCGGTCAGCACCATGGCCAAACCGAGCTCATCGCAGGCTTTGATCGAGTCGGCATCCCGAAGGCTGCCGCCTGGATGGATCACAGCCTTAATTCCATGGCTTGCGGCAAGGCGAACGGTGTCATCGAAAGGGAAGAAGCCATCACTGGCGAGCACAGCCCCCAGCGCTTGCTCACCAGCAGCCTCTAAAGCAAGACGGGCAGAGCCAACCCTATTCATCTGACCAGCCCCCACCCCCAGGCTCTGTCCATCACGTGCGACCAAAATCGCATTCGAGCGCACGTGACGCACGAGCTGCCAAGCAAAGCGGAGATCGGCGTATTCAGCCGTGGTGGGTTGACGCTGGCTCGCCACCGTCCAAGCGGAGGGGTCGATTGGCTGATCGTCGAGATCCTGCACCAAAACACCACCAAGAATGCTGCGGACATGATCTTTGGCTGCCGCATCAATGGCCTCAGGCGCCAACTCGAGGAGGCGGAGATTGCCTTTGGCGGCCAAAATTTCACGCGCTTCTGGGCTAAACCCAGGCGCCACAACACACTCCAGGAACAAGCTTGTGAGCTCCTTAGCCGCTAAGCCATCAACCACGGCATTCAGAGCAACAATGCCGCCGAAGGCACTGATTCGATCACCATCGAGAGCCCGGGTGAGGGCGGTCGCCACGCCATCACCCACCGCCACGCCACAGGGATTGGTGTGCTTGACCACCACAGCCGCCGCTTGTTCGGCGCGATGAAGGCCCTCTGCGCCATAACCAAACTCACGAACGGTGGCCAGGGCCGCTTCCAGATCGAGCAAATTATTGGTGCTGAGTTCCTTCCCCTGAAGCTGCTTGGCACCCCCCCAGCCCACGCTGCTGCTGTACCAAGCCGCCTTCTGGTGGGGGTTCTCCCCGTAGCGCAACGTCTGCCGAAGCGGCAGCGCTTCGAGCCATGGCAGGGCTTCGGGTGGAGCTTTGGCCTCGACGGAAGAGCTGGCATCCACAGCGGGGTGCAGCTCAGGGCGAGCTTGCATCCAACGACTGATCGCGACGTCATACGCCGCCGTATGGGCAAACGCCTCTAAAGCCAACTGCCGGCGCACATTCGCGTCCACGCCTCCAGCCGATCGAGACAGCGATTGCAAAAACCCGTCGTACTGCTCAGGACTGGTGAGAACCGCGACATGGGCATGATTTTTGGCCGCAGACCGAACCATCGTGGGTCCGCCGATATCGATGTTCTCAATGGCCGTATCCCAGCTCACATCAGGGTCTGCGACGGTTTCCCTGAACGGATAAAGGTTCACCACCACCACATCGATGGGATCGATCTTCTGTTCGAGGAGATCGGCCTCATGGGCCGGATCTCCTCTTCGCGCCAAGATTCCGCCATGAATTCGAGGGTGGAGTGTTTTAACGCGACCGCCAAGAATCTCAGGAGCACCGGTGTGGTCGGCCACGCGTGTGACCGGCAATCCAGCCTCTTCAAGCACGTTGGCTGTTCCACCACTGGAGAGCAGCTGATAGCCATGGAGCCGATTGAGAGCCTCAGCAAGGGGCACCACCCCCCGCTTATCAGACACGCTCAGCAAGGCAGTTGGAGCCATGGCAGCAGGACGAAAGACAGGGCTTGAGCCAACCTACGCAGCAACCGCTCACCTGCTGCCATGGCCGCCGATCTGCTCCGCCAATCCACAGCGACGGCGAGGGCACGCCTGGTTCTCCTTCATGGCTGGGGCGCCGATGCCGGCGACCTGATGCCCCTGGGACAAGCGCTCGCCGAGGCGATCGCGACACCCCTCGAGCTGGTGGCCCTACAAGCTCCCGAACTGCAGACCCAAGGCCCAGGACGCGAGTGGTACGGCCTCTTCCCAGCCGACTGGTCCGCCGTGCCAGCAGCTGTTGAAGGATTAAAAGAACGCATCAACAATCTGGGCTCAGCGGAGATCCCACTGGAAGCAACCGTGCTGTTGGGCTTTTCTCAAGGAGGCGCGATGGCCATGGCCGCGGGCTGTGACTTACCGCTCGCCGGATTAATCGCATGCAGTGCCTATCCCCATCCCCACTGGCAAGCTCCTGTGATCCGCCCTCCTGTGCTTCTTTTGCATGGACGGTATGACGATGTTGTGCCGCATTCCGCAGCCTTAGCGCTAAAAAACGAGCTGTCGTCCAGCAAGCAAGCCTGTGATCTGTTCAGTTTTGAGAATGGGCATGCCATCCCCGTTGAGGCTCAGGCTGAAATGAAAAAAGCCCTCAAGCGCTGGCTGGATCAAACAGCTCAGGACGCTTAAGGACTTTGCGATCAAGGGTTGGAATGAAAGGAAATCAGACGAAGGCGTATTCGTACTCTTCCATTTCCTCCCAATCGTCAGACGCCAGGTCTAGGCCTTCAAAAATGACCTCTTCACCAACGTGATCAACGATGGAACGGAGGGAAGGGAACAGGAAATGATTTTCCTCGGCGTACTGAGCACTGAAAAGTCCTTTTTCACCCCAGAAGAATCGATCTGTGGTGTGTTCGTTACGGCGAACGTTGACTAGAGCCGGGGGCATAAGGACGCCCTCAGCGATGTAGCGACGAGCCGCTGTCACAGGCTTGTGTTCACCAGTTTCGAGATGGTGAGTCGGCACGTGTGCGAGCACACGCTGGCCAGCAAGGCGACGACGACTAATCCTCTTACGTTTTTTGGACATTGGGCAAAAATCCCTGTTGAGGGAGTGAGAGGGGGCTGTCAAGAAAGACCGGCACCGTTTTGAGACGGCATTCGATCAAGTGAGACGCTCATAAAGAGCATCGTGACGTCAGCGAATCGGAGGGTCGATCGCGCAACCAAAGCTGCGAGACAAACCGACAAACACCATCGCTTTCAACGGCATAAAACCGATGACAACAGGAGACACATCAACCTCTGCTGTAACCTTGGTAGCAACGAAAGTGCAACCCGAGCAGAATCGACAGGAAACCGGCACCGCAATGAAGAGCGCCGTCGGTCGATCTTCTGATCTTAAGACTTTTTCCAGAATTGGCAAGACGGTCAGGTCTTGAGTTGCCTCCCCGGCTGTATCCAGGCACACAACTTCACGAATGCAGCTGTCCAACCGGTTCCTCACCCTGGTCCAGCAACAACTGCAGAGTTTTTCTGGCGACGAGGCTTTGGACAAGCTCGTTGTCTACATCGCGCAAAGCAGTGAAGGAGATGCGCCCAGCTTCACGATGCTGGATCAATGGCCTCCCGATGGTGGCCGCCTACCAGAGATTGCCGACGACCCCATCCTGCGCATTCCAGCGCCAGAGCGTCACTGGTTTCCCCTCCGCCATGACGACCTCTTATTAGGAGTTCTCAGGGCAGAGCAGCAGCGCGAGACGGAATGGTCCGACCAACTCGATCGCCGCCTGCAAGCCAGCGCCTCAGCCTTGGCTTACAGCCTTGGCCTGGAACTCGAACGCAGTCGCCTACGGGAAGAGCTCCATCAGCAACGCCAACAGATGAATCTTGTGGTGCATCAGCTGCGCAACCCACTGGCAGCCTTGCGCACCTATGCCCAGCTTCTGCTCCGTCGCTTGGGGCCCGAGCATCTCCAACGCCCACTGGTAACGGGACTCCTTCAAGAGCAGGCCCAGCTCGACCGCTACATCACATCCCTGGACCTGATCGGTCAGGAGAACCTGCCTTATCGCCCCGAGGCACCTGCCCCGCTGCTGCTTCCTCAGGTGCAAACGAAGGGCCCAGGGCTCACGATTGAACACCTGCTTCAACCTCTGATTGAACGGGCTGCCGCAACCGCAGCCCTCCAGAACCGCGTCTGGCAAACACCAGCCAACTGGCCTGCCTGGACACAAGAAATTCGGCCAGATGACGATGCCGTGATCTCAGAGATCGTGGCCAATCTGCTGGAAAATGCTTTTCGATACAGCCCTACAGGCTGTCCACTCGGACTCAGCCTGCTGGAACGCAGCATCTTGATCTGGGACGGGGGACCTCCCATCCCGGATCAAGAACAAGAGCTGATCTTCCGCAAAGGAGAACGGGGCAGCAGCAGCAGGGATCAATCCGGATCCGGACTAGGCCTCGCACTCGCCCGACATCTCGCCGAAGAACGGGGTGGATCACTGGTTTTGCACACCACACCCAACCAGCTCGACCCGAGCCTGCCAAGCCGCGGCAATGCCTTCCTTCTCAGCCTCCCCCCGAGCCCAGCAAAGGCGCCAGCAAGGCGATAAAAAACAAACTAGAGGTCTCGCTGAGCATCACAACAGCTCCGTAGCCGTCTCCCGTCATCCCCCCTAGACGCCGGCCGAGCCACTCAGCCGCGATCAATGCACTGAGGAAACAAACAGGAACCGTCAAGAGCGGCAGCTGCCCAAGCAGGGGGCTCACCACCAACAACAAAACAAGGGTGGGGACAGCATCGCCAAGACCCTTGTGGTGACGGCGGTGAAACCCAGCCGTTCCATTCACGCGCAAATAGGCAAAACGCGCCATCGCCCAAAGGGGCGACACCCTTGCCAAAGCGCTCGTGACCACTAAGGCGATTGGCGCCAGGGAGCCCAAACGCACCAAAGCAGCAAATTGCAGCAACAGCACCAGGACAGACAACTGCACCCCACTGGCACCCACACGGCTGTCCTCCATCGCCTCTAGGCAGCGCTCCGGTCCTGCAGCGAGACCATCAGCCGTATCGATCAGTCCATCGAAATGGAGCCCACCGGTCAACCACAACCCCAAGGCCAAAACAACTGGGACGAGCGCGACTTGAGGCCATCCCAAAGCGGACAAAAGCCACCACAATCCCGCCTGCAGGCCCCCAATCACCAAGCCGATCCAGGGCGCAAAGCGGGCGATGCGCTCAAAGCGAGGCTGCGGCCAGGGCCAGGACGGCAGCACCGAATAAAAAATCCAGGCACCCACTAAATCGCGCAGCCAGAAGGGGGCTGAAGCCATGACCTCGACCCATGCACCAACAGGGCTCACCGTAAATTGGTCCGTTGCCCGAGGGCCTGTGTTCCAGTTCGAGATTCAGGCCTCTTGCCGCCACACGGCTGCTCGCTGTGGATGCTTCCACACACCTCACGGTCCCGTCACGACGCCACGATTTATGCCCGTGGGCACGCTGGGCACCGTGAAAGGGGTGACCACCTCTCAATTAGCAGAGACCGGCGCTCAAATGGTGCTGTCCAACACCTATCACCTGCATCTCCAGCCTGGGGAAGCGATCGTTGCCGACGCCGGCGGGCTGCATCGGTTCATGGGCTGGGACGGACCGATGCTGACCGATTCCGGTGGCTTCCAGGTGTTCAGCCTCGGCGACCTCAACCGCATTGACGATGAAGGGGTCGACTTCCGCAACCCTCGCAACGGCAGCCGAATCTTGCTGACCCCCGAGCGGTCGATGCAGATCCAAATGCGCCTCGGCGCCGATGTGGCCATGGCCTTCGATCAATGTCCGCCCTATCCAGCCACCGAGAACGATGTTGCGGAAGCTTGTCGGCGCACTCACGCCTGGCTGGGCCGCTGTGCAGACGCCCATCAACGCGACGACCAAGCCCTCTTCGGGATTGTGCAGGGGGGTTGTTTTCCCCACCTTCGTGATCTCAGCGCACGTACGGTGGCGGACTTCAACCTGCCCGGCATCGCCATCGGCGGCGTCAGCGTTGGCGAACCGGTGGATGAGATGCATCAGATCGTGCGTCAGGTCACACCCCTGTTGCCCGCGGATCGCCCCCGCTACCTGATGGGCATTGGCACCCTGCGCGAGATGGCCGTCGCCGTCGCCAATGGCATTGACATGTTTGATTGCGTTCTGCCCACCCGTCTCGGCAGACATGGCACCGCCTTGGTGGGAGGCGAGCGCTGGAACCTGCGCAATGCTCGCTTCCGGCACGACCACACCCCTTTAGATGCAAGCTGCCCATGCATGGCCTGCCGCCATCACACCCGTGCCTACCTCAACCATCTAATCCGTAGTGAGGAACTGCTCGGACTCACACTCTTGAGTCTCCATAACCTCACCCATCTGATCCGATTCACCACCGCCATGGGGCAAGCCATTCGTGATGGTTGCTTTTCAGAGGATTTCGCTCCGTGGGAGCCGAGCTCCAGAGCCCATCACACGTGGTAGCGTCCCTGCTCCGACCCTGAATTCGCCGGGATGGCTGCTTACACCCTCGATTTGCTGGCCCAGCTACCTGAGGCCTATCAAGCCTTTGGTCCGCTGATCGACATCCTGCCGATCATTCCTTTGTTCTTCCTGTTGCTTGCTTTTGTTTGGCAGGCTTCCGTCGGCTTCCGCTGACCAAAACAGCCCAAACAAACTGGGGTAGGGCGAGATAACGCCTCCAACGGCTTGGTTCCTGCAAAAGCCTGTAAAGCCATTCCACCTGGAAACGGCTGGCCCATCGTGGTGCCCGTTCCTTGAGGCCAGCCCAGACATCAAAGCTGCCACCAACACCCATCCAGATGCCGGTTTGCGTAGCTTTCAAGCGCTGAGCCCAAACTTCTTGACGGGGAACGCCGAGAGCAACAAGCACCAAATCCGGGTTCAGCTTGCACAAGTTGGCTTCCAGCTGGGGCCATTCCTCCTCGCTGAGATATCCATGTTGCGCCAGCACCAGGCGCAATTCAGGGCGCTCCACCACCAAGCGATCACACAGGCGCTCCATCACCTGCGGCGCAGCCCCCACGAGCGCCACCGACCAACCATGGGCCTCGGCGTAAGCCAACAATTCCCACGCCAGTTCAATGCCAGGGCTTCGGCGAACCCGCACACCCTGCAAACGAAGAGCCCAAACAACGCCTGCACCGTCGGGAACCACAAGATCGGCGTCAGCGATCACGGCGCCTAAGCGTGGGTTGGCACGTGCCGCCATCGTCATTTCGGCATTCAGGGTCACGATCTGACCTCCCCCGTCGGCATGCACACCGATGGCTGCTGCCGTGACATCGCGACAAGCATCGACTGGCACCCCCAGCACTTGGAAGCGACGTTGATCACGCGGACCGGTGCTGGTGATGTCCATCCCTAAATCGACTACGAGCGAGAATCTAGATCCGGTCGCTTGGAAGGCCACGGTTTTGTCGCATCCGACCCCTCAGGAGCAGCACGAGCTACGCCTTGAAAAACTCAAGAACCTGGATGTGGCCATCGAAGCGGTGGTCTTAGGACGTCAGCATCCCGTGAGCGGATTGCTTCCAGCCAGCACGGCAAACACCGTGCACGGAAACTACGGAGACGCCTGGGTTCGCGATTGCGTGTACTCGATTCAGTGCGTTTGGGGCCTGGCGATCGCCCATCGTCGCCTTCACGGAGGCAGCAGCCAACGCAGCTGGGAACTCGAACAACGGGTTCTGGGGCTGATGCGCGGCTTGCTTAACAGCATGATGCGCCAAGCCTCAAAAGTGGAGCGCTTCAAGTACAGCCTCGATCCGCTCGACGCCCTGCATGCCAAATACAACAGCGCCAATGGCGATCAGGTTGTGGCCGATGACGGCTGGGGCCATCTGCAGCTAGATGCCACATCGCTGTTTTTATTGCAGCTCGCTCAACTCAGCCGCGGCGGTCTCGCCGTGATTCGCAATCGCCACGAAGTGGCGTTCATCCAAAACCTCGTCTACTACGTGGCCCGGGCCTACCGGGTGCCCGACTACGGAATTTGGGAGCGGGGAGACAAGGGAAATCAAGGCTTACCCGAACGCAACGCCAGTTCTATTGGCATGGCCAAAGCGGCACTCGAGGCCCTTGATGGCGTGGATCTTTTCAGCTCCCACGGGGATGGCTCGGTGCAGGTGCTGGTGCCGCAAGGGGCTGTCGTCCGCTTGCGTCGGGCCCTGCAAGGACTTCTGCCCAGGGAATCCGCCAGCAAAGAAGTCGACAGCGCCTGTCTCTCGATCATCGGCTACCCAGCCTGGGCGGTGGAAGAGCACGAGCTGGTGGAGCGAACCGTCCAACGCATCCGACGCGAGCTCGGTGGCCCCTATGGATACAAACGCTTCCGCCGCGACGGCCATCAAACCGTTGTCGAAGACGTCAGTCGACTGCATTACGAACGGGCCGAACTCGTGAATTTCGAAGGCGTGGAATCGGAATGGCCCCTTTTCTTGGCCTATGAGCAGCTGACAGCCTGCTGCGAAGAGCGCTGGACAGACGCGCATTACTGGCAAGAAAGGCTCAAGACCCTCCAGGTTGTATGCCATGGACAGCAGCTCTATCCCGAGCTCTATCTGGTCCCGGACAGTGCGGTGGAGCTGGAACGACGGGCACCAGGCAGCCAACAACGCCTAGCCAACGAGAACGTGCCTTTGCTTTGGACCCAGAGCCTTGCCTGGCTGGGGGACATGCTGATGGCAGGACTGATCGAGCCAGGGGACTTGGATCCCTGCGGTCGCCGATTCCCCGCCGAGATCGGTGCAGAGCAGGTTCTGGTGGCCCTTGCACCCACCAACAGCTCCCTCGCCGCTGAACTCAAGGCACGGGGGCTCCCGGTCAGCGATCCCCAGACCTGCCCCATCCAGGTGGTGCCATCCAGCAATCTCAACGATCGCCTCAGCGCCGTCGGGGCAGATGAAGCTCTGCGCTTGAGCGGTCAGCCGATGCTCCGAGCCGACACCTCGGACACAGCCCGCCTCTACCGCCAGGGCGACGAGCAGCTTGCCGTCCTACCGGCCGTGTTGGAAGAAGACACCTTTTTCGTCAGTCATGACCCACGCCAGCTCATGGAAACGGTCATCAATGAACTGCACCTGCTGCAGCGGCACTGGCGCGGTGAAGGTTCACCGCTCTTGCTGATCCCAGTGGAAGCCAACCTTCTTGAGAACAACCCAGAGCTGCTGGTCGATCTCACCACGCGTTTGCAATCCGGACGCATCGAGGATGTTCCTGTTTGCTTCAGCGACCTTGAGACACTCGCCCTCAGCGCTCAGTGGGTGACTCTGCCCACCACAACCGCCAAGAGCAACGCCCAGCAACGGAGCGATGCAGCGCGCTACCTACAAGACTCCACCGACTTCAGCGACCTCACCGCAGCCCAGGAGCAGGAGCTCGATGACATCCCCCTCGCTCAGCTCCGCGATCGCCTCTGGAGCAGCCACTCGCTCCGAGAACAAGCCGAAGTGCTTGAACTGCTCAAGCGCCAACTGGGCCATCGAGCGATTCTCAGTGGCCCTCAAGGTACACCGATTGAGCTGGTCACCCTGCTGGAGGAGATCTACCACCGCGGGCTCAGCCAGGAGGATTGGAATGTGGCCCGCCGCTGTGCCGGGGCGATGGGGCTCGTCCATCCCCAACTGGAAGATGCCGTCATCGACCTACTCAGCCGCCAGAAGCAAGTGGTGGTGGGAAGGAACTACACCAGCGACTCCCGTCTCAGCGCGCCGGCTTCCAGCCCGGCCATCGCCGCGCTGATTGAACGCACCTGTGGCAATGACGGCCGAGAACGGATGCTGCAGCAGGAATTGCTCGTGGCTCTTGATGGCCTTGCCCGCCGAGAACCAGAAAAACTCAAGGGCACGCTCACCCTGCAGCTGGGGCAATTGCTGCTTCTGCTCACCTCAGAACTCGCAGCCGAGAGGCAACTCAGCCAGGACGAAGCCTTTGAAGCCCTGTGCAGCGAAGCCCCCCATGCGATCAGCTTGCGCCTTCAAGCCCTGCTCAATGACGTCGACCACGCCCGCGCAGCCCTACAGCGACGAGAGCTGCTTCACCTGCGCGGACATGTGCAGTGGACCGTGCCTGAGCCCCTCGAGGAACGACCCAGCGGATCCGACTGGCTTCAACACCGCATGCGCTTGGGCTCCCTGCAACAAGTCCCGAAGGAGTTCTATGCCGGCATCTGGTCCCTCCTGCATCACTGCCGTGGGTTGGTGATCGGAGACAAATTGGAGCGACGCAACCGTCTAACCAGCGCTTTGGTGCTGGAAAAAACCCCAGGCGAACGCAACTTCGCCATTCAGGTCGAGCACCTGCTCAGTCGTATTGAAGCCGCGGAATACCGCCAACTGTGCACCGAAAGCCTGCTCTCGCTGATGGCCTTCACCATGACCAATCCAGACATGCACTTTGAGGACGACATCGCACTCGACGTGATGATTGGCCATGCCGTGCGGGTGGGATGGCAAAGCACCCATCCCCAACAAGACATCGGGACTTACAGCCAGCACAAAGCCGCGGCCTGGGAGCAGTTTTACCAAGCGTCTCCGGCGCAATGCCGCCAATGGCAAATCGAAGCGCTAAGGGAGTTAGCCGAACAGGAAGGCCTGCTTTAAATCAAATAGGAGCGTCGAGAGCAATGCCAACCCCTGGCCGCTCCACCGCCTGCTCAATGAGGTCGGCGAGGCGCAGGGCCCGAGAAGCCTGCTGGCCATCCACGGCAGGGGTTTCACGGCCGCGAACGCACTGCAAAAAGTGCTCCAACTCGGCGTAAAGCGGCTCAATCGACGTGGTGCTCACCTCTTCAATGAATCCATCGTTGCGATACAAAAGCTCACCATGATCCGCCGAGTACCACTCGTGGGCGCGCCGATGGATATGCAGGGTGTGATTCAAAAAATCTGTTTCCACCAGGCTCCCGCGACAGTGCGCACTCAAATTCCTGATCTTGCGATGGCTCATTTTGCTGGCCGTCAAGCTGGCCACCACGCCGTTGTCGAAGCCCAAGGTGGCGTTGACGTAATCGATAGGGCCCTCAGAGCTCCGGCCTCCGGCCGCTGATAAATGCACAACCGACGCGCCGGCAAGCTCTAAGACCAGATCCAAATCGTGGATCATCAAATCCAGAACGACCGAAACATCATTGGCACGATCGGAATGGGGACTGTGACGTCGGGCTTCCAACACCACCACTTCCTCATTCGCGACCACCTTGGTCAACTCACGAAACGCAGGATTGAAGCGTTCGATGTGCCCCACCTGCAGCAGCCGATCCACCCGGCTTGCCGACTCGCTGAGCGACGCAGCTTCCTCCTGGCTGGCCGCAATCGGCTTTTCGATCAAAACGTGCAGCCCAGCCTCTAAACAAGCCAAACCGACGGCATGGTGAAGCAAGGTCGGCACCGCGATGCAAACCGCTTCGACCTCAGACAGCATCTCGCGGTAATCCGCGAACCAACGGCAATCGAACTGGTCTTTTGCCAACGCTCCGCGTTCGGCATCCGGATCAGAGACACCAACAAGAACTGCGTCCTTCAAAAGGCTGAGAACACGGGCGTGATGCCAACCCATGTTGCCGATTCCAATTACTCCGACCTTTACCGGAACCATAGGGTCGGTCATCGGAGGGAATGCAGGTCAAAGCTGATTATCGGTGATCAACAGCTAGGACTGCTTCAGAGGGTCGTCACACCGGGAATTACCAGTTTCACCTGAACGATGCGCGGGCCTCTCATCGTGACGATTTCAAATTGAACTCCGTTGTGCCGCAGCGCTTCTCCGGCTGCAGGAATGTGCTGCAACCGTTCCAACAAGAAGCCAGCAAGGGTGTGATGGTCCGAGGCCTCAGGCAGGTCAAGGTCGAGTTGGCGATTGAGCTCGAAGATCTCCAAATCACCAGCAACCAACCAGGCACCTTCCTGTCCCTCAATCGCCTGCAGGTCTGGCTCGGCACTTTCATGCTCTGGCTCATCCCCAACAATTTCACCGGTGAGATCGGCGGCAGTGACCAATCCCTCGGTTCCCCCGTGTTCATCCACCACCAACAGCAACGGATGTCCAGAGCGAATAATTGCCAGCAATTCGGCGAGGTTGCTGGTCTCAGGCACCCGCTCGGCAGGACTTAAATAAGGCTCAAGAGCGGAATCTTTTTGCAGTTCGCCACGGGCGATCGGCTCAGCCAAACGGCGTAAGTCGAGCACGCCACGAACATCATCCAGCGACTGCCCAATCACTGGAAAACGTGCATGTCGAGTGCGGTGGACGGCCTCCATCAACTCGGCGAAACGCACCTCCACCGGCAGGGTGACCATCCCAGAGCGAGGCACCATCACCTCCCTCACCTGCATATCTCTTAAGGCAAACACTCCTTCGAGGATGTTGCGTTCATCCGGCCGAAGTCCCGTGACTCCACCACTCTCCACCAGGGTCTCCAGCTCACCAGCTGTGAGTGCCGGCACGAGTGCATCCCAGCGAGGCTTCAAGCCCACAAGACGAAGCAGAAGGGAGGCGATGACCTCCAGGGCTGACAGCAGGGGACGCAACACCTGCATGGTGGTTTCCAAGACCGGAGACAATTGCAAGGCAGCTGGCTCCGGACGGCTAAGGACCAAAGCCCTTGGGAGCAACCCGGATAACAACGTGGCCAAGACCACCAACACAAGGAACCAGGCCAGATCCCACCAACGACCGGCGGGGTTTTCCATCGGCCACCAACGCTGACCAAAGCCTTTCGCAATCCAACCGAGCGCCACCAACGACAAGGTGGTCCCGAACTGGGTCATCAGCAGAGCCGTTCGCAACCGGCGCTGGAGGCGCTCGACCGCTGGAGCCCCTGGCAGACCCTCCTCTCGAAGTTCATGAACGCGGCTCGGCCGCAGTCGCAGCAATGCCACTTCCGCCGCTGCAAAAAACGCCGGCAACACCAAAAGCGCGATGAGCAGCAGGTTGCGCATGAGTCATGAATGAATGGGGGTCCCGAGGATCGAACTCGGCTAAGGCGAATTATGAGTTCGCTGCATTCACCAGATTGCTAGACCCCCGCGTTATCACGGGTTCACCACAAGGCACGAATGGGTGCTGAGGGTGGATCCTCCCGCTCAATGGGCATTCTGACCTGACCTTCCTCCGCCAAGCTGCTCGTGAATCCGTTGGAAATATCCACAGTGCGCCAGGGAATGGCCGGACTTTGCTCTTCTAGCAACACCTGATACGTGAATTGAATGGCCGATCCATCCCAAACAATCGTCTGATCGGGGAAGCCAAATCCCATCACCCTGTTGCCCTCAGGCCCCGCCACTGCAATGCCAAGCAGGTCGGTGATCTGGTGCATCACATCCACGCCACGAGCGAAGGGTGCCGTCCAGGTATAAAACCGCTCAGTCACAAGCTCATCCGTGGTTTTGACAGGGCCGCAACGGCTCACCTCCACGGGAGCGATGACCTCGCCAGCACGGCTTGAAGACGCAGGAGCTTCAAGGCTTGTCTCGCAAACCACAGGATTGGCCTGACCAGGGCTGGCCTGCCACAGAGCGAGTGGTCCCATGACCACCAGAACACCAAACGGGAGCCTGCGCACAAAAACCGTTACCACTGCGCGCAAACTAGGCAGAGGATTCGCTGCGCACCAGCCCTGATGTCTCAACGTTTTCAACACGACCCTCTCCTGGAGCGATTAGCGAAAGAGGCTTACCGCCACGGCAGCTTCACGCTCGCGTCCGGTCGCAGCAGTCATCACTACGTGAATTGCAAGCCGGTCAGCTTGAGCGGTTCAGGCCTAGCCCTGCTCTGCCCAGCGATGTTGGCTCTCGTGGAAGCCGACGCGGCCGCCGTTGGAGGTCTCACCCTGGGAGCCGATCCGCTGGTTAGTGGCGTTGCCCTTGTTGCCGCCCAGGCTGGACGCTCGCTGGACGCTCTGATCGTGCGAAAAGAGGCCAAGGGCCACGGCACAGGGGCTTGGCTGGAGGGTCCCCTGCCTGCGCAAGGCGCGCTCGTCACCGTTCTTGAGGATGTGGTCACCACCGGTGGGTCGTCGATCAAGGCTGTCGAACAACTCCGAGCAGCGGGCTACAGCGTGAATCGGGTGGTGACGATTGTGGACCGTGAAGAGGGAGGGGCTGCTGCCATGCAAGCCGCTGGACTTGAGTTACTCAGCCTTTATCGCCTGGAAGAGGTGGCCGCCCAGTCCCGTGAACTCCAAGCATGAACAAGCTCCTTTGGGATCAACGCTTCCCGGTCTTGCGTCTCGAGGGGAGTGGCAGTCGCACGTTTCTTCAAGGTCAGACCAGTGCCGACGTCCAGCAGGCGGAGGAGGGCGCCCCCCTGCCGGCCTGCTGGCTGGATGCCACCGGACGGGTACAGGCTCTGCTTGAAATCCGAGTGGATGCCACAGGCGCTGATGTGCTCGTGCTGGCTGGGGCGGTGGAAGCCGTTAACCAAGGGTTCGACCGTGTGATTTTTCCAGCCGACCGCGTCCGCCTCAAAGGCACCCGACAACAACGAAGACAAGAGCTGCTGGTTCAGGGCCAACCGATGGATCCGGTCAACGTCTCTTGGGCAGAGGATGCACCGGACGCCAGCGATCGCTTTCCCGCCAGTGAGGCCGCTAACGCCCACCAACTCGAGCGTTGGCGTCTGGACCAGGGATGGCCTCTCAGCCCTGGTGAATTGGATGGAACCACCAATCCCTTTGAGCTCGGCCTCTCCCCCTGGGTGCATCTCAACAAAGGCTGTTATTTGGGGCAGGAAACGGTGGCAAAGCTGGCTTCAAAAGGGGAGGTCAAGCAACAACTCCGGCGTTGGCGCGCCCCCTCCAGCGACCTTCAGGGGGCTGTCCCTCAACGGGGCACCGTGCTGCGACGCCAGGGAGAACGTGCTGGTGTCATTACCTCCGCCATGGAGATTGCGCCTGCGGAGGGAACGCCAGCGGAATGGATCGGCCTCGCCCTCGTGCGCCGACAAGCCCTGGCAGACCCCCAGCTCAGCCTCGACAACGATCAAGGCTCGATTCAGCTGTCCAAACCACAGGCGTTTTCTGAGCCACCCACACGCCCTTAAACCAGACCTTGATCACCGCTCAACAACCATTGGGCCACAGCCCATGTGGCCAATCCATCGTCGCGGTTGTAGGTGAGGATCCAACGCAAGGCATGGCTGGAGCCCCGCGCCTTCACTCCCTCACCGCGCCACTGACGCCACCACAACAGGGCCCTGGCGCCATCGGCCCCTGACTGGCCCCACTTAAAGCCTCTCCAACCGGCAACGGCCTTGAGGCCATAGCTGCTGAGGGGAAGCCGCCAATGGGCACGCAAGCGGGCATGCACATCAATCAGGCGCTCTCGCAGAGCTTGCTGTTCTTGGTCTGAAGCGCCCTGGCGTTTGGCCATGCGCAACAGAGCCAGCGACTCGGTTTCGCCGTAATGAAGGATCAACCAATCGGGATAGGTGGCAAGGAAGCGTTGGATCCTTTGCCAGCAGCGCTTCTCACCATGCTCTTGAAGCACCAGCAGCGGGTGGTAGGTGGCACGGGTGAGATCCCAGCTTTGACCTCCGTTTTTGGGCAAGCGCACAAATCCGTGCAAAAAGTCATCGCGGGCATCTGGATCTGATTCGATGTCGTAGAGCAACACCCCTGGAGCATTCAGCAATTCAGGGATTGCTGGGAATGCATCAAGACGCTCAACCACCCCATCTCGCTGGGCACGGGCTTGGGCCACCAAAGGGGCCGCCATCGCTGCATGCTGCTCGCCGAAGCGCTTGAGCTGCCCAGCGAGATCCGTGGTGTTGGCTGCGGCCAGGGCCTGGAGGCTATTCACCCCAATGTCTTGCAACATCTCGCGCCTTTTGGCCCCAATTCCACTGACCTCACTGAGATGCCCTTCTTGAGACGCCACGTCGTTGCAGAGCCCCCGCCAACTACAAAGCGTGCACTTGCGGCGATCAGCTGCCAAAGCAGGCGGATCGGTTCTGGTCAAGTCGGCCGACAACCTCAGCAGAGCCTCATCGAGCTGACGATTCAAGCTGTTGCCAAGCGGTAAACGCTCCCGCTCTAAGCGGCGCCCCGAGCCTGCCACCGCAAGGCCATCCGGCACTGGCCCACCCTGGAATTCAGCCAACAAGCGTCCAGCCAAGGCAAGCTGCAGACGATGTTCTCGGGTTAAGCGGCGGCCCTGCCGAGCGATCACGGGCCGATAGGCAAATTCCCCCCAGCGACTGGACCCTTTCACCCGTTCAAGCAGAGGCGGATGGGCCTCTAGAGCCGCAACCTTCTGGGCTGAAACATCAGGAAAGACCCCGCTCAACCGAACCCCCACCACGCCGGGCTCTCCGCGCTCGCAAGCCGCCTGGCCATGCCCTGGCTTGCCTGGCAGCAAGGCCACAAAACTGCGCTGTTGGTCATCCAGCTGCAGGGTGCGATGGGCGGTGTAAAGCCGATCATCTGGATTGGCATGGCGGTCGAGCCATGCCCGCCGCCGGCAGCGCACCCAGCTCCGCAGCAACCTGTCCGTGAGCGGCTTGTCAGCGAGAGGGGTGGCACCCATCAACCGACGGTAAGGCGGCCAGCTGCTAGATCCTGTGCATCGCTTGCAACCCATGGTGTCTTCCCCGCTCCCACTGGATGCCTCCCCGATCCGTTTTGGTACCGATGGTTGGCGAGGCATTTTGGGGGTGGACATCACCGTGGAGCGATTGCTTCCTGTTGCCGTCGCGGCAGCCCAGGAGCTCGCCCACCAGGCACCTGAAGGCTTGAACAGCCGCACGGTGGTGATCGGCTACGACCGCCGCTTCCTCGCCCCTGAACTGGCCGAAGTCGTCGCGGCAGCGGTCCGTGGCTGCGACCTGGAGCCGCTTCTAACCGATACAGCTGTTCCCACACCGGCCTGCAGCTGGGCTGTGGTGGAGCGCCAATCGCTTGGAGCCCTAGTCATCACGGCCAGCCATAACCCTCCGGAATGGCTTGGCCTCAAAATCAAAGGCCCTTTTGGTGGATCGGTCGAGGGCACGTTCACGGCAGCGGTGGAGCGACGGCTCGCCGCTGGAGGAATCACAGCACCGGTGACTGGCCGTTGCGAACGCTTTGATGGCCGCGGGGAACATCTCGCAGGATTGCGAACAAAACTGGACCTCAAGGCTCTGACCACTGGCCTGCGCGCCATGGGGCTGCACGTGTTCGTCGATCCCATGCATGGGTCGGCGGCCGGTTGCGTTGCAGACCTCCTGGGAGACGACGCCAAGGATCTGATCACCGAGATCCGAACCAACCGTGATCCCCTCTTTGGCGGCTGTGCACCGGAACCCCTGGCCCCTTACCTAGGGGAGCTGATCGCAGCGCTGAAGGACTCAAAAGCAGCCGGCCGTGATGCCGTTGGGCTGGTGTTTGATGGCGATGGAGACCGCATCGCCGCCGTGGATGAAAACGGACGGTTCTGCAGCACCCAACAGTTGATGCCCCTGCTGATCGATCACTTGGCTCGCGCCAAAAATCTTCCTGGATCGGTGGTGAAAACGGTGAGCGGCTCCGACCTCATGCGCCTGGTGGCGGAAGATCTGGGGCGGGAAGTTCTTGAACTGCCTGTGGGCTTCAAGTACATCGCTGCTGAAATGTTGGCCGGAGAGGTGCTGATCGGCGGCGAGGAGTCCGGTGGCGTGGGGTTTGGCATGCACCTACCAGAACGGGATGCCCTGTTTGCCGCGATGCTCGTGCTCGAAGCCTTGGTGGAAGGCAAGACGCCCCTTGGAGAGCGCATGAAAGCCATCCAGGAGCGGTGTGGAGGCGAGGCCCATTACGACCGACTCGATCTCCGCCTCGCCGATATGGCTTCCCGCCGGCGGCTGGAAGCCCTGCTGGCAGACACGCCTCCCCAGGAGGTTGCTGGATCCCCTGTGCTCGAGGTGGTCACCACAGACGGCGTCAAACTCAGACTGGGGCCGAGCCATTGGCTGATGCTCCGCTTCTCTGGGACAGAACCCTTGCTTCGCCTTTATTGCGAAGCCCCAAGCCCGTCGCGGGTGGAGGAGGTTCTGAGCTGGGCCCGCACCTTTGCTGCCGCCATATGAGCAACCGCGTCCTGGTGATTGCCAGCGGCAATGCCGGCAAAATCCGAGAATTTTCGAACCTGCTGCAACCCTGGCCATTGCAAGTGGAACCCCAACCCGAGGGGATCGAGGTGGAGGAAACCGGAAGCACCTTCCGCGACAACGCCCTGCTCAAGGCCAGGACCGTTGCAGCAGCCACTGGCCATTGGGCACTC
Source organism: Synechococcus sp. WH 8016 (assembly GCF_000230675.1). Classification (NCBI taxonomy): domain Bacteria; kingdom Bacillati; phylum Cyanobacteriota; class Cyanophyceae; order Synechococcales; family Synechococcaceae; genus Synechococcus; species Synechococcus sp. WH 8016. The sequence goes on from NZ_AGIK01000002.1 coordinate 100,130, forward strand.
GCCGATGATTCGGGCCTGAGCGTCGATGCACTGGGGGGTGCCCCTGGGGTCTATTCGGCCCGCTACGCAGACTCCGACCCTGAACGGATTCAACGTCTCCTCCAAGAGCTGGGAGATCGCAACGACCGCCAGGCGCGCTTCAGTGCGGCGCTTTGCATCGCAGCACCGGACGGCAGCGTGCTTGCAGCCGTGGAGGGGCACTGCGAAGGCTCGATCACCTTCAGCGCCCGGGGAACGCAAGGGTTCGGCTACGACCCCGTGTTTGAGGTCAAAAACACTGGACTCACCTTTGCGGAAATGAGTCTGGATTACAAAAAAAAACACGGACATCGAGGGCGCGCCTTTGCCCTGCTAACGCCAGAACTGGAGAAGCTTCTCGCCCACAACCCCAGCCAAGACGCCGACAACCCGTCGAATCCCTAACGGAACAACCCTGTACGGTGCCCCTTGCTGCTGACGAGGTCTATGGCCATCGCCATGACCACGGGTTACAGCGCTCAAACCGAAGGCGCACGCCTCTGCATTGATGCAGCCTCGGACTGGGCCCTGACTTGTGTTGAACAATTAACGAACGATTGCAGCCACGTGCTGATGGATTACGGCGCTGCCGACGGAGGCACTGCTGTCGGGCTGTGGTCCCAGGTTTTGGATCGGCTGCATCAACGTCAGCCCAAGGCCCACCTCACCTTGATCGGCAACGATCTTCCCAGCAACGACAACGTTGCCTTGGCCGAAAATATTGCCAAGCAGCTGGGCCGCGCGCCCAATCCCACCGTCCTGGTGAGTGCACGTAGCTTTTACGAACCCCTCGTGGCCCCTGAGACCGTGAGCTTCGGCTTCTCAGCAACGGCCATGCATTGGTTGAGTGAATCCCCAGGCCCCCTCAACACGCACACCCATGTGCTCGCATCAGACGACAAAGAGGCCTTGCGCGGTTCACGGCTCAGGCCATGAAGGATTGGGCGAGCATCCTCGAGCTCCGCAGCGTTGAACTCGCCGTGGGCGGCCGCCTGCTCACCGTGAATTTGTCCCGTGATGAGGAGGGCCGATACCTCGGTCACAACGGTGGGGTGACCCGCAATGTCCACGACCAGCTCCATCAAATCTGGCGCAGCCTTGCTGATGAGGGAGTGATCAGCGAAGAGATCTACCGCAAGGGCACGATCCTGAATTTCTACAAGTCTCCGGACGAATTCATGGCCCCCCTGAAGGACAAGACTTCAGCGGCCTATCTCAATGGCCTCAGGCTGGTGGACGAGCGCACCGTTTACGTGCCCTGCCCCTATCGCAATCGCTGGAACGAAGACGCAGACACCGCGGCGTTCGCCGAGGGACTGATGGCCACCATCCGCAGCTGGAGCCGCCACAGTTTTGCCTCCGTCGCTGGTGATGAGACAGCCGATCTTGTCTATGAGCGCCTGAAGCAGCGCATCGCAGCCTCTCCAGAGGAGTGGAGCCTCGATTACGTGGAGCACCACCAGATCATGGAGCGTGTGGCCTGATGACCATGGCTTCTCTGCAATCCGCCGGCCCCCCTGAGGTGTCGGTGCTGGCTCAACACGTCTCCGATCATCTTTCGGTGTTTGTCGTAGCCGAAAGCAGCGATACCGGCAAACCCGCTAACGGTGGCCTGCGGCTGCTCAATTACTCCAGTGATGAGGCCTGCATCGCCGATGGGCATCGCTTAGCCAGTCTGATGACCCACAAGCACGACCTCTACGGAACGGGCTTTGCGGGCGGAAAAATCGTGGCCAGGGCTGCGGAACCCGCCACTGTGAAAGATGAGTTGATCAGCGTCACCGCTGAGCTGCTCCAATCCTTAAACGGCGCCATGATCACGGGCTGTGATCTCAACACCAGCCTGGAAGACATGGAGCGATTGATGTCGCTCACACCCCATGTCTTGGCTGCCGTCGGAAGTCCTGTGGATGCCAGCGCCGCCACCGCCTTCGGCACCGTTGGCGCCATTGAAGCCGTGCTTGCGCAATCGTTAACGGAAGCGCAGCCAGGCAAAGCGCTTGTACACGGTTGTGGGGCCGTGGGTGGAACGGTGGCGAAAACGCTGATTCAGCATGGCTGGGACGTTTTCACCGTTGACATGAGCCCCGAGCGGGCGGGGCTTCAGGGGGCAACACCTCTGCCACCGAGCAGCTCCTGGTGGGAGAAACCACTCGACCTGCTGTTGCCTTGCTCCATCTCCGGTTTGATCGACACGGAGATGGCCAACGCGATGCAGGTCAACGCGATTGTTCCAGCGGCCAATGCTCCTTTCCAGCAGCCTGAGATTGCCGATGATCTGCGTCGACGCAGCATTCGCGTCCTGCCAGATCCACTCGTGAATGCTGGCGCCGTCATCGCCGACTCCATCGAGCGCTTCTCCCCTGAGGCCTGGGACCAGGCTTCAGCTCAGGAGGTGTACGACTTCGTACGCAACGAAGTGCGTCAGCGCGCCACGGATTTTTTAAAACAACGTGGCGATGGCCTCACCGTCAGTGACGCTCTGGTTGAAGTTGCCGCCCACACCGGCAAAGATCCCATTGGACTCAGCTTCGGAACAGCCGCATGACATCCACCTCGCTCCCAGCTAGCGCCGCCGTCGTGATCATCGGTGGCGGCATGGCTGGCCTCAGCTGTGCCGCATCGCTCGCGCGCCGAGGAATCCGCGACGTGATTCTTCTTGAAGGCAAAACCCTGGCCCATGCGCGAGCCAGCAGCTTCGGAGAAACCCGAATGTTCCGGGAGATGTATTCCGACCCGGTGCTCTGCCGCCTTGCGCAGGAAGCCAATCGCCTTTGGCGTGAAGAGGAGACCCATGCCGGGGAAGTGTTGCGAGACACCCATGGGCTTCTCTTTTACGGAGAAAGCTGGGATGAGGAGACGATCGAAGGATCGATCCCCGGCGCCCGCAAAGTGATGGATGATCAGGGGATCCCCTACGAAGCCCTCAGTGCCGCTCAAATCGCCGAGCGCTTCCCGCTGAAACCCAAGGCCGATTTCACCGGACTGTTCGAACCCACCGCTGGTGCCGTCCGCAGCGACAAGGTGATTGCTCACTGGGTTCGGACCGCCCGTCAAGCAGGCCATCAGATCGAAGAGCACTGTCCGGTGAGCAGCATTGATGCCGATGGGGGCGGCGTCACCCTCGAAGCTGGTCATCACATCAGCGCAGGCCATGTTGTTGTCGCCTGCGGCATTTGGAGTCAACTCCTGCTGGCCCCATTAGGACTGGCACCAAAGCTGGAAATCTGGCCGATGCTCTGGGCCCACTACACCGTGGATCCAGCGCTCGCCAGCCGCTATCCCCAGTGGTTTTGCTTCCAGAAAGAGCACGGCGATGACGGCGGCCTCTATTACGGCTTCCCCTCTCTCAGCACAACTGCTGACGGGCGTCCTCGCATCAAAGCCGGGATCGACTGGTCTCCCAAGGAGCTCCGCGTCGCTGAACCCAACGCCATGTGCACCGAGGCGCCGGCCCGCCTCCTGGAGCTCCTGGACACCTTCCTGTTCAACGAGCTGGACGGCGTGCAAGAGCGGGTGGAAACGGTGATGAGCCCCTATTCGATGACGAGCGATGTGAATTTCATCTTGGATCGGCTCACCCCCAAACTCAGCTTGTTTGCCGGCGGTTCCGGGCAATCGTTCAAATTTGCGCCGCTCATCGGAGATTCGCTGGCCCGTCTTGCCAGCGGCGATCAACCCGCTGCAGACATCTCCTGCTGGAGCCATCAACGCGACGCTGTCCGCGCCTGACCCCCTCTCCTACGACCCTTGTCTGAATCCCCCACCCCAGTTCGCTCGTCCTTAACCCAGCCACCCCTTTGGGTTGGAGCCATTCCGCTGCTGATTTTCCTGCTGGTCTCCGCCATCGATCTGGCGTTAGCGAAGCACTTCACGGAAACCGGCAAAACCATCGTCAGCAACTCCCTTGGAGGTCTCTGGCAATGGATGGTGATGCTGCTGTTCCTGATCGCCCTGGCCATTGCAATCAGCCCGGTAGGAAAACTGCGGCTAGGGGGAGCAACAGCGCAGCCAAGTCTGAAATTTTTTGATTGGTGCGCGGTCTTGATTTGCACCCTGCTGGCGGGCGGGGGTGTGTTCTGGTCTGCAGCGGAGCCGCTGTACCACTTTCAAACACCCTCTCCTGTCTTTGCAGGCGTGGTGGGGAGCACCGCGGCCGCTGTCGATCCTGCTTTGGCGGTGAGCTTCCTGCACTGGGGCTTCCTCGCCTGGGCGCTCGTCGCCACCACCACCACCATCACGTTTTCAATGCTGGAACAGCGGGGAGAACCGCTGCGGCCTCGCACTCTCCTCGTCAACATCCTTCCCAAGGGTTGGGTAAATGGCCCCATCGGCCATCTTGCGGACGGCCTTTCGGTTGTCGCTGCTATCGCCGGCACCGTTGGCCCTCTCGGTTTCCTGTCGCTTCAACTCAGCAATGCAGCGGGACAACTCCCGTGGCTCAGCGACAGTGCCGGGCTTCAGTCCCTAGTGGTGGTCCTGCTCACAGCCGTGTTTGCCACATCCACCGTGAGCGGCATCCAAAAGGGGATTAAGTGGCTTTCGGAACTTAACGTCTGGCTCACCCTTTTGCTCGGGGCGGGGTTGCTAATCCTCGGACCTGGCATCTGGCTACTCCAGCATTTTTTGAGCGGTTTTTGGACCTACTTGGTGCATCTGCCTCAGATGGCTTTGATGCCTCGATCTGAAGTCACGAAACCGTGGTTGAACGGCTGGACGGTGTTTTATTGGGGCTGGTTTTTGGGCTATGCGCCGCTCATGGGTCTCTTCACGGCCGGAGTCAGCCGCGGCCGCAGCATCCGTGAACTGGTTCTCGCCGTAGCCATCCTCTGCCCGATCGTGACGAATCTCTGGTTCACCTTGCTTGGCGGAACGGGAATGCACCTGGAACTCGCCGGGGCAGGCATTAGTGATGCCCTGGCACAAAACGGGGCTGCTGCCGCCTTGCTCGCGATCCTGAGTGCCCTGCCCATCTCAGGCTTGCTCATCCCCGTTGGCCTCCTGTTGGTGGTGCTGTTCATGTGCACGAGTGCCGATTCCATGAGTTATGCCGCCGCCATGGTGGTGAGCGGACGCAATGAACCATCGCAGCGGCTGCGGCTGTTCTGGGCGTTGATGATCGGCAGCCTCACCTTGGTGTTGCTGAGAATCGGGACGGGATTAGGCGACAGCACCTCGATTGACGCCCTCCAGGCCTTCATCGTGATCACGGCAGTGCCCGTCACACCGCTGGTGTTATTCACGCTGTGGAGCGCTCCAAGGTTGGCGTTTAAGGAATGGCAACGCAGTGGTCAAGCTGCTGATTGAGCGGGCGCGCCACTGCACTGAATCCAAGCCGCGACGGCGACACCAAACAGACCAAAGAGGCCATAAACAACAAGGACCGGGTTGAGATCGCCCGGTCCTGAGGCCTCGAGGATCAACCCAGACACGACCGACATCACCCCGCCGGTGACGGTGCCAGTGGTGTTCACGATGGCCACGATGAGGCCGGTTTGACCCGCAGGTGCTGCGTCTTCAGCAATCGGGAACGCCAGGACCGAGGATCCAAGCCCAAGACCCAGTCCGAGGGCTGCCAGCAACAACAGGCCTCCCATGGCATTCGGGAGCTGAAGCAAGGCGATCAAAGCCAACACACTCATGCCAGTGCCTGTGAGCAGCACCAGCCCCCGGCGGCTTGCGACGCTCCCGATCCAACCAGCCAACACCATCCCAACACCAATCCCAAACGACATCGTCAGGGACATCCACTGCGTGCGCTCAACGCCCCACACACGCAATCCTGAAATCAGCCCGTACTGGGCCAAACCAAACACAAACCCACCGCCCCAGGCATACATCAAGCAAGCCTTGATGACCTTGCCAACACCAGCTCGATCCCACTGGATCGGGGGGGCAGGGGAGGCCAAGCTCCCCAGGGTTTGGGGCAACTCAGGGGATGGCAACCCTCGGCCAAGGGCGATCACCGGCACCACCACCATGACGGCCAGAAACAGCGCCTGGAAAACCACCAACTGACGCCAAACCGTCCAGGGGAAGACCAGCGGGATCAGGGCAGCAAAGACGGCACCCCAGCCGAGCAAACTATCGGTGAGGCCCATCGCCAAAGCAAATCTGTGCGCCGGCAAGGCGCGACGAGCGAGCAAAGCCGAGGCAGGAAAGGCAACAGCACAGGCCACCCCGGTTCCCATCCGGCTGAGCATCAGCCCCACAAGATCCGTACTGAATGCAAACGTCAAGCTGAACCCGGAGGCCATCAGGGCGGCAATCCAGATCCAGCGATCCACTCGGCCCTGGTCGAGCAGACGCCCGACGGGGATCTGCAGCAAGCCGTAGGGGACCAGGAAACTGCCTGCAATCAGCGAGACCCGACTTGCCGAGAGCTGAAGATCACGGCCAAGGGCATGGTCGTAAAACTGAAAACTGGTCTCTGCCCAGACCAGCCAGGCCACAAACAGCAAGCTGACCAACCAGAGGCGGCGATGGGGCATCCGGGCAAAAGCACCAGCCCTTGAGTGTGTCCACCGGCATCAGCGCAGGCAATAATCCAAGCCAAGCGTGAGCGACCGCATAGGTTTTGGGGCCTCGTCAGGACGAAACGCTGGCTTGGACATCCTTGCCTCTGCATAGGCAACGGGCCGCACACCTCCAGCGCGTTGGTTGATTCGCAGCAGGTCCACGCGGCCTAACCCCAAGGCGCTCGCCGTGATGTTCGCGCGGCGACGCCCCTCCTTCAGGGCCTGTTTCAGCAATTGATCCTCCAAGGCCACACCCCCACGGCTGGAGGCCAGGGATGTCATCCCTTGGAGGCGAACGCCAGGCAAGCGACCAGCCAATTGAATCAGCGCGTCGTAATTCCCACGACTCACCTCACCACGAACATTCGTCGAGGCGCGCTCCAACTTGGGACTGGAGGCACTGCCGCCACCAAAGGAGTAGCTGCGTGGAGCGGGAATGTTCAGGGCACCAAGAACGAGGGGCTTCAGGTCTTGGCGCGCCCGATCAAGGCGCTGGTTGAGAAGCGCCATCGCAGCCGCTTTGGAAGAAGCTTCCGCTTGCAATCCAAGCGAAAAGAGAAAGCGATCACTGGCGGTGCTTGCACTTTCTTGCACTTGTAATTCCAACAAGGTGCCTTTGCAGACCTGAGCTGACGCCAAGGCAGGCGTCGCTGCGCCAAGGCCAACACCAACAACAACCGGAATCAAGATCGCCGATCCTGATCTCCGTCTCTGTCGAGAGCAAACGATCCGACGAGTTAAGGCAGCGGTCACCAAGGCAGTCATCGAGGCAATTATTGAGGCAGTCATCGAGAACGTTCTCAATCCAGTCCCAGCCTGAAGGAAAAGACGGCAAAAGAGCGGTTAGCCATCCCTTGAGATGTGTCTAACCATGACCTCCCTCCCATTGCGTTCAGGCCTCTGGCACCCAACTGCCATGAAGTCCGTGAGGAATGGCTAGGGGGAGCTCCAACACGGCCACTTCTGCGAGATCAGAAGCGGCGAGAATCACCAGATCGGAGGCCTGTCTCGCTCCATTCCAAACGAGGTCCAACACCCAGCCGTCGTCCTCTGCACTGGCGCCGGGTCGAGGCACCATCAAAGGTTCACTCACGAAGCCAGAGGGGGCTGCACTCCAGATGTGTCGTTCGCCGGTTTGAAGATCGAGTTTTTTAATCACCTGCAAGGGATCATTCCCCTGCTCTCGCGCCGCGGCCGCCATCCAGGCAAAGCGGCAAGGAAGACCCTGCTGTTTGGGGTTCACCATGGCGAACTCACAACAGCGCTCACTCAGGCGGGTGGTTTGAATCGACTCTGAATCAAGGTTGATGCGGCATTGCTCGAGCAAGCCCTCGGGGATGAGATCGAAATTCACATCAGCGAAGTCCTGATCCGGACCGATCGATGGGAAGTCGCTGTAGTAGATGCTCTCCACGATCACCTCCCCGTCCTCTTCCCAGGCATTGAGGTGATGGAACACGAAGCCATCAGGGGCGTTGATGACGCGAGGTTTCTGACCCGCGAAAGCGCCGCTATCTCGGGGGATCAACCAAAATTTTGCCTTGCCATTGGGGTTGGACGTGAGACATTGAGCCGCTCCTTTTTGTCCGAGCACAAAGGGGAGTGGATTGAAATTGATCGAATTTTGCAGAAACACCGCCCAATTCGGGGTGATGGCGAAATCATGCAGGAAGGCGAATCCGGCAAACGTATCGCGACGATCACTGAGCAAATCACCGGCTCGAATCCCAGCCGCAGCATTGTCTGCGGTCGCAAATTCCATCAAGCGAACGGTGCTGCGAGGCCCGGTTTTCACGCCGAAGGTCACCATCCGCGGGTCACCGTGATGACCTGGGTCAAAACGGGGGTGTGCACTAAAGGCCTCCCCTTTGCTGAGCACCCCGCCGAGGAGAGAGATGCCTCTTGTCTCCAGGGTTTGGGGATCTAAGGCGTGGGGCTCAGCGGCTTCCCATAGGGCAAGGAGATCATCTCCAAGCCGAACCACATTGGTGTTGGCAATATTTTTAAGCCGCAGATCAAACGCGTTCGCGAGTGGACCTCCAGGTTTTTGGCTGCCAAAAACACCGCGGAACAACACCTTCCCCGCAGCCTCCTCCGCTTTCCAGCCACTGGTCCGCACGAAACGATTGCTGCAGCGCACGCCGTCCGCATCAAAGTGCAGAGCCGTAATCATCCCGTCGCCATCGAAGGGATGATGCACGCGCTGACCATCGCGTTCCAAACGGCCAGGCCCATTGCGATAGAGCGAACCGCGCATCGCATCCGGCAGCGCGCCTCGCACGGGCTTCAAGGGCACATCCGTGAGTTCTTCGTCCACGTTGCGGAAGGCACTGGACCACTCCGAGCGATTGAAACGAACAGAGGAGGGTGCAATGGTCACTGGGTTACCCAGAGGCAATCACCATCCTCTCGTAACAGACCATGAAGCGTGGCCTTGAAAGAAGATCCGTTGGCTAGGAGCCACCTGCTTGCTCCAACACCCCCTTACTGCTGGGCACCGATCCAGAGCGGCGCGGGTCAATCTCCGTGGCCATCCGCAGCGCCCTTGCGAAGGCCTTGAAACAGGCCTCAACGATGTGGTGGGAGTTCACCCCATCCAACTGACGAATGTGCAAGGTGAGGCCTGAGTTATTGACGACAGCCACAAAAAACTCCTTCACCAATTCGGTGTCGTAGGTGCCGATCTTCTGCGTTGGGATGGTGAGTCCCCAACTGAGATGGGGGCGTCCGGAGCAATCAAGAACCACCTGCACCAAGGCCTCATCCAGCGGTGCCACAAAGTGGCCAAAACGGTAAATCCCGCGCCGATCACCAAGGGCCTTCGAGAGCGCCTGGCCAACGGCAATCCCGACATCCTCATTGGTGTGATGGTCGTCAATATGCGTGTCGCCAGTGGCCATGATCTCCAAGTCGATCAGGCCATGGCTACTGATCTGATGAAGCATGTGATCGAGAAAAGGCACACCCGTGCTGGCCTGGCAGCGGCCGCCGCCGTCAAGTCCGAGCCGCACGTTGACATCGGTCTCCCCAGTAACGCGGTGAATCTCCCCAGTACGCATGCGTTCCGGCGCCGCTCGACGCCCCGTGACTGCCTTAATCATCGCGAATGACCTTCAGCGCAGCCAGGGGCCCTCCGTCGGGGAAGGTTGAGCCAGTGGGTCGGAGGCCCCAAGAAGATCCAGGCTGATCAGGGCACACAACCGGTCCATGGGCAAGGCGAAGCGTGCATCAACGAATGGATTCTCCAGGAAGGTGCCGATTCGCTCAGCCATCAGAAAAATAAGAAACACCAGCCACCCCACCAACGCTGAAGTGGTTGGGCCGATCGCATCCAGCTTGAGGAACACCAAATAGCCATAAACCCATGTCAAAAGCCGGATAAACAAGGTCGATGAGGCGGGTAGGGGCTGGTGACGAATCCGTTCCAAACCACCAAGGGCATTGGTGATCTCCTGCTGCAAGCGTCCAAACTCACGGCTTTCGACACTGTCGAGGCAATCGGCCTGATGCAGTTTGAACTGCTCCTCTGCCATTTGCTGAAGCAGATCCTGAACGGATGGATGGTTGAATCCAAGCTTGAGAGCAAGCGCCTGGGCTTGGGGAGCCAGCACTGGCTGTTCACGATCAGAGCCGCGCAACTCAGCATTCAGGCACCACATCAACAGCACCACCTGCTTCAGAAGACGACGCCGCAAAGACAGCGGCAACTCGTTAGGCAGAACGCGCGTGAGCAAATCTCGCCAATTGCGACTTTGATTCACCAAAGTTCCCCAGAGAACACGCGCTTCCCACCAGCGGTTGTAGGCCTGGCTGTAGCGAAAACCAAGGAATAGGCTGAGAAGCAAGCCCAGAACCTGCACCAACGTTTCTGGAAGCAACGTTTTTGCAATCGTTGCGTTTAAGGGGAGGCTGAGCACGCACAAAAACGTTGCCAGCACCAAGGTCCTCCCCTGGCGTCTCATCAGCCACCAGGAGAGCTGCAGGTAATCAAGACATCCGCGCGGTCGAATCACATCCCGTTAATGCAGTAGCCCGCATCCACGTAAATGGTTTGGCCAGAAATGCCGCTCGAGAGATCACTGAGCAGGAAGGCAGCGGTGTTTCCTACTTCGTTCTGAGTGACGGTTCGGCGCAGGGGCGCCTTTTCCTCCACGTTGTGAATCATGTCGAGGATGCCTCCGATCGCAGAGCTCGCCAGCGTTCGGATCGGACCAGCACTGATCGCATTCACGCGCACCTGCTTCTCGGGGCCAAGCTCAGCGGAGAGATAGCGAACGGAGGCTTCCAGAGCCGCCTTCGCCACACCCATCACGTTGTAATTGGGAATCGCCCGCTCAGCGCCGAGGTAGGTCAAGGTCACCACACCCGCTTTCTCGCTAAACAATGGCTTGGCGTGACGACACAGAGGCGCAAGGGAATAGGCGCTGATCTCTAAAGCACGCGCAAAACCCTCCGCCGTGGTGGCGCTGAAGTCGCCCACCAATTCTTCCTTTCCTGCAAACGCCAAACAGTGCACGAGGCCATCGAGCTGCCCCCACTTGTCTTTGATTTCAGCAAACACCGTCTCCATTTGAGCGGCATCTTGGACGTTTAAAGGCAAAAACAAGGAAGGCTCTAATGGAGCCGTGAGCTCACGCACCTTGGTTTCAAACCGGCCCTTCTCATCAGGCAGGTAGGTGATCCCGAGCTCGGCTCCAGCCGCCTTTAGCTGCTGGGCAATGCCCCAGGCAATGGAGCGATTGTTGGCGATGCCAGTAACAAGGATCTTCTTACCAGTGAGATCAAGAAGCATCAGGCCGCATCCCGGAGTGGTTGATTCGAGCGATTCTCTCCCATGCCGGGGCACTCACGCTCACAACGACACATCGACAGCATGGTGTGGTGTTGTTTGACATGCACCGGTGTCCAGGCTGCCGCACGCTGCGCCGCTCAGTTGGCCGAGCGAATCCACAGATCTTCCCCGAGATCTCAACGAGCGCACGGCGCTGAATTCGCTGTTATCGCAGGAATTTCCAACCGCCTCTGGGGAGCTGAGTCCGATCGAAGGCGGTCGCGCCGCTGCTGACCGGCAGCTCGCTGCGATCGATGCCAAGCGCTACGGCCGCAGTCGCAACCACCTCAATGGTGCTGTCACACGCCTATCGCCCTACATCCGCCACGGAATTCTCACGCTTGCGGAGGTCCGAGATGCTGTCTTCTCACAGCTGAAAAAGAACAACCAAGGGAGGGATGACGGCGGAAAACTGATTAACGAGCTGGGATGGCGTGATTTCTGGCAACGGATGTGGCTTGATCTCGGCGATCGCATTCATGACGATCAGGAAGAGCACAAAACCGGCTTTGCCGCCGCTGAGTATCAGCAAGCTCTTCCCGATGACATCCGCGAAGGACGCACACAACTGGCCTGCATCGACGGTTTCAGGAACGAACTGGTGAGCCACGGATGGCTCCACAACCACGCGCGGATGTGGATGGCGGCCTACCTCGTGCACTGGAGACGGGTGCACTGGCGTGCAGGGGCTGACTGGTTCCTCGAACACCTGCTGGATGGCGACCCCGCCAGCAACCACCTCAGCTGGCAGTGGGTGGCCAGCTGCTTCAGTCACAAGCCCTATTTCTTTAATCGTCAAAATCTGGAGCGCTACAGCAATGGGCGGTATTGCCAGGACTGTCCAAGCAACGATTCCTGCCCCTTTGATGGCAGTTACGAGCGGTTAGAGCAGCAGCTCTTCAAGGTTCAGCCAGCCATCCGAGAGGGGAGCGCTCGACGATCCTCGCGATCCAGCAGCCGTTCGAGCCAAAAGCCGAGTCAACGCCCCAACGCACGCCCCAGCACCCAGCGATTTTGATGGACCCCCGCAAACCAATCCTCTGGGTGCATGAAGAAGCCCTGGGACCAGCCAACCCCGCCCTTCAGGACTATCCAGACGCACCAGGTCTATTCGTGTTCGACGACGCCTGGATTCAAGAGCAGGCCATCAGCCGCAAACGCATCGGATTTTTGTACGAATCCGCCGTAAGCCTGCCGCTCACCCTGCGCCGCGGTGATGTTGCGAGTGAAGTGCTGCGCTTTGCCCAGCGCCACGGAGCCGATGCTGTGGTCACCAGCGCCGTGGTGGATCCCCGCCTGCAACGCATCGCTGCGGCCATTGATCGCGAGCTGCCCCTCTGGATGCTCGATCCCGATCCCTTTGTCTCGCTAGCCAAACCCCCGCGGCTGGGGCGCTTCAGCCGCTACTGGCGAGAGGCGGAAGCTGTGGTCTGGGAGGGGTTTTAGTTCTCCTCCATTAGTTCTCCTTCAAAAGCTTGTCCTCACGCTCTTTTTCCTCAGCAGGATCGATGAGAAGGTCTGGATATTCCAAGGCTGGCAGGCTCACGGGCGTCAGCTCTGATGCCTTCAGCGGTGGTTCCAGCCATTGCCAACGCGCCTGAGGAGCTCGAAGCTTGCACAGCGCCTCGAGCTCTTGCTTCAGGGTGTTGCGAACATCTCTTCGATTCACCGCTGCAAGGAACTCTGAGCGAGGCGCCAATCCCGAACTGAACGGAGCCGTTCCGTTGCCATTGAATAATCGCGCCGGGTCTGGAAGCCAACGCGGTGAACACACGGCGGGATCGCTGGTGTCGGTCTCCAGGTAGAGATGAACCCCATAGCCATCGGGTTGACTGACAACAGCGAGTCCGTCGTGGGGTGTCTGGCGCTGGAGAGGAAACACTTTCCAGGTGGTTGCTTTCTTCTGCGTGCAGGCGCTCAACAGTCCTGCCATGACCACCATTGTCAGCACCCGCACCATCAACTCGATCCTCTTTTGACAGGCCATTCTGACCGGCCCAGGATGGCAACATCCACCATCGCTCAACGCCATGGTTCTGACGCCATCCACGATGCTGCCTCTTCAGCATCCTCTGCCTCAATTTTCACTGCCCTTGGTGTCGGGTCATGCGCCCTGGGCCTCGCGGGATGACCTGGTGAGGAGCAGGGACCTGCCCAGACAGCCTTTGTTGGTGATGCTGATCTGTGCTCATTGTCCCTTCGTGAAACACGTGGAGCCAGAGATCACCCGTTTGGAGGCGGATTTCGGAGACAACGTCACCCTGCTCGCCATCTCCAGCAATAGCCTCACCACCCATCCGCAAGACGGTCGTGATGGGTTGCGACAACAGGCCGAACAGCAGGGTTGGCGCTTCCCCTATCTCCTGGATGAGCAGCAAACGCTGGCCAAAGACCTCCGTGGCGCCTGCACGCCTGAGTTCTATGCCTTCGCACCGGACACTGATGGCACGCAAACCCTCCGCTATCGCGGCCAACTGGATGCGAGCCGGCCTGGGAATCACCTGCCGCTCGACGGAGCAGATCTACGGGCAGCCCTCACAAATATCTTGGCTGGAACCCCTGTAAGCGAGATGCAGCAGCCTTCGGTGGGCTGCAATATCAAATGGGAGCCGGGCCAAGAACCGCCATGGTTTGGTCGGTCGACTTAAGGTGCCCGCCATGCAGGTGCCTCCGTTCAGCCTCACAGATCAGCTCGCCGACCTCGGATCGGAGCTCGATGATGCCGTCCTGCGGGTGTTGCGCAGTGGGCAATACATCGGTGGCGCCGAAATTAAAAAATTCGAGGACGCGTTTGCCGCAAGCGTGAGCAGTCGCCATGCCGTGGGCTGCAACAGCGGTACCGATGCCCTTGTCCTGGCGTTGAGAGGCCTGGGTATCGGCTCCGGCGATGAGGTGATCACCGCATCCTTCAGCTTCTTCGCAACAGCTGAAGCGATCAGTGCCGTGGGCGCAACGCCCGTGTTCGTGGACGTGGATCCTGCGACCTATCTGATCGACCTCAACCTGATTGAAGCCGCGATCACACCCGCCACCAAAGCGCTCATCCCCGTCCACCTGTTTGGTCGTCCGGTGGATATGGCTCGCCTGATGGACATCGCCCAACGCCATGGGCTCAAAGTGGTGGAGGACTGCGCACAGGCCACCGGTGCCAGCTGGAACGCCAAGCCTGTTGGCAGTTGGGGCGATGTGGGTTGCTTCAGCTTTTTCCCCACGAAAAATCTCGGCGCTGCAGGCGATGGCGGCGCCATGACCTGCCAAGACGACGATCTGGCCCAACGTATGCGTGAACTCGCCGTGCACGGCATGCCCCGCCGCTATCTCCATACCGCCTTGGGCTACAACAGCCGCCTGGATTCCATCCAGGCCGCCGTTCTCAACGTGAAGCTGCCTTACCTCAGCGGCTGGGTTGAGAAGCGCGCAGCGATTGCCAAGCGCTACCTCGAAGCGCTCAAAGACCTCCCCGGCGTCCAACTCCCCGATTCCGCCACTGATGCAAGCGTGGGTCACGGCTGGAATCAGTTTGTGGTGCGCGTTGGCCTCTGTCCTGACAACCAGCCGTCCTGCAGGAAAACCTGCTCAGAGTCAGCCAGCCATTTTGGTTTGCCCCCCAGTCGTTGCCGTGACTGGCTCAAGCAAAGCCTGCAAGAGCAAGGGGTGAATACGATCATTTATTACCCCATCCCGATCCATCGCCAGCCGGCCTACGAAGACCAAGCTCAGGCTGACGGCAACCTGCCAATCACGGATCAACTGTGCAGCGAGGTGCTCAGCCTGCCCATTTTCCCGGAATTAACCTCCGAGCAACAGGAACGGGTGATCACGGTGTTGCGCCAGCAACTTGTTGCTCAGACTCAAGAGCGAATGGTGGCGTAAAGGGCTTTGAACTTGGCCTGCTGCACCTTGTGATCAATCAGCAGCTCCGGATAGCCCCTGCGCTCTAAGGCAGGGATTTCCCCACTGATCAAATCCTTGGTGTTCACGTGCCGCAGTTCAGGCACCCATTCACGGATGTACTCGCCCTCAGCATCAAATTTTGAAGCCTGCGTGGCTGGATTGAAGATCCGCAAAGGCTTGGGATCCATGCCACTGCTGGCGCTCCATTGCCAGCCGCCATTGTTGGCAGCCAAATCTCCATCCACCTCAAGCTCCATGAAGGCGCGCTCGCCCCAGCGCCAATCACAGATCAAATCCTTCACAAGGAATGAAGCCACGATCATGCGGCAACGATTGTGCATCCAGCCGCTTTGATTGAGCTGTCGCATCGCCGCATCGATGATCGGCATCCCCGTTTGTCCTTCCTTCCAAGCCTCAAACCAGTCGCGGTTGTTTTCCCAAGGGAAACGCCTCCATTGCTCACGGTAAGGACCATCCACCAGTTCAGGGAAATGGAATAGGGCCTGCTGGTAAAACTCACGCCAGCAGAGTTCCTGTTCCCACACCGTGATCGCCTGCCGCTGCTCATCGCTGCGGGCCATCTCCTTGGCTCCTTGGGCAGCACACCAGGCCTGTCGTGGACTCACCGTACCCACGCTCAGGCCCGCACTCAGATAAGAGGTGCCAGGAATCCCCGGAAAATTGCGATCGGGTTCATAGGCCAGCAACGCCCGATCAGCAAACGTGGCCAACTGCCTCGCAGCCGCGGCCTCTCCTGGGCGGCTCGGGCAGAGATCCGTGCCTCGAAAACCATGTTCCGCCTGCAGCTGCTCCAGCTGCCGCTGACCCTCCGCGCACAAACGGCCGAGAGCCCCCTCACCGCCAAGAAGGTCTTCTAGCGACTCGGCCTCCAAATCGATGAACGCGTTGGGAGCCTCCGCGGTTCTGGGCTGGCTGCGCTCCACCTGACCGCGCCAATTGCGCAGGAAAGGGCCAAACACCCGGTAAGGATCACCACCACCCGTTTTGATCAGATCCGGTGCCAGCAGGAGCTGATCCCAATCCACCAGCACCTTGCGCCCATCGGATTGCAAGGCTTTGGCCACCTGACGGTCACGCTCCCGGGAGTAGGGCTCCACGTCCCGGCTCCACACCACCGCAGGCGCCTCAAGCAAAGACGCCAACCGCGGCAGCACCTGCACCGGGTCGCCAGCCACCACCAGCAAACGACTCCCCACGTCTCGCCAGCGTTGCTGAAGCTCGCGCAGGGTTTCCACCAGGAACC
This sequence comes from Synechococcus sp. WH 8016, assembly GCF_000230675.1. Classification (NCBI taxonomy): domain Bacteria; kingdom Bacillati; phylum Cyanobacteriota; class Cyanophyceae; order Synechococcales; family Synechococcaceae; genus Synechococcus; species Synechococcus sp. WH 8016. Next base: position 116,655 of record NZ_AGIK01000002.1, read on the forward strand.
AAAGCCGGGCCGGAGCCATCGGTGGCAAGGACTCAGGCGGGTGAATCAGCGCTGGATCCAGCACATACACGCCCGTCACCGCAGGGCTGATCTCCACTGCCGCCTGCAAACCGAGATTGTCGGCCAAGCGCAGGTCGCGGCGATGCCAAAACAGAACGCGAGACGCTGTCATCAGAGACCCAACAGTTGCTTGGCACGGAACCAGGCGGTGACGCTCTTGCCATCCAGCCATTCAGCACCCGACGCCAGACGGGCATCCAGTTCGGACGGAGGCATCAGGATCACCTCAAGATCTTCATCGTCATCGCCAGCAGGTGGATGCTCCAAGCGCGTAAGCTCCCGCGCCAAAAAGCAATGAATCACCTCGTCGGAGTAGCCGGGACAAGGCAACATTGGGCCGAGCGAATCCCAACGGGCCGCGCTGTATCCAGCTTCTTCCCCAAGCTCGCGCTGCATCGATTCCAAAGGATCCTCACCCTCTTCAAGCGTGCCTGCAGGGAATTCAAGGAGACGGGCCTGCACCGCAAAACGGTATTGACGCAAAATCACCACCTGGCCGTCAGCGGTGATCGGAACCGCCAATGAAGCCCCGGGGTGGCGAATGATCCCAAAGGTTCCTTCCACCCCCATCGGCAAGCGGATGCGATGGCGCTCAAAACGAATCTTGCGCGCATCCATGGTCTCGAGGGTCTCCAACAACGTGGAGGGCTCAGGCGCGGGCAGCGGGGCCATGCAAAGGGCGCAATCGTTAAAACCAGCATGACGGGTTCAGGTTCACAGCCGTGCGCTCAGGCCCTCAGCTCCGCCAATCAGTTCAGCCAAGGCGTTGAAGCCTGCATGGCCTGCAGCAGGGGCTCCATCACAAAACAACGCAAATGCAAGCGGGGGTGGGGCAGCGTTAAGCGCGCATGATCCAAACGCAACTCGCCCCAAAACAACAAATCGAGATCCAACGATCGCGGTCCCCAGCGTTCCTCTTGGGAGCGGTTGCGCCCGAACGATCGCTCCACCTGTTGAAGTGCATCCAACAAATGCAACGCAGCGATCGAGGCAGGTTTCAGCTCCAGGTCCTTCACCAGCAGAACGGCATTGAGATACGACGGTTGATCGGGCGGTCCACCCACCGGATCGGTCTGCTGCAACGGGGACCAAGAAAATGTCAGCGCTAAAGAGGCCCTGTTCGAAGCGGTTGTCTCTGGGTTGTTCTCTTCAACCGTCTGCGCCCAACTGCCGACCACACCCTCCAGCAAGGGCCTTACGGCCTTGAGAGTCTGCAGCGGCGAACCACCAGGGCCGGCCTGATTGGCGCCCAGGGCCACAGCAAGGCTGTGGGTCTGATCAGCGAGACTGTTTCTCACAGGTGGAGTCAAGGCGCATCCATGGTTGCAAGCGGGGTGACATCAAACGGAGTCATCAGCACAGCGGCGCTGGATCAAGCCAGCCGCGCTTTTCCGCTGGCGGCGATCACCGGCCACGGCACACTCAAGCTGGCTCTGCTCCTAGCCGCGGTGGATCCAGGTTTAGGTGGGGTGATCATCGCCGGCGGCCGTGGAACGGGAAAGTCGGTGCTGGCTCGCGGCTTGCATGCCCTGCTGCCTCCCATCGACGTCGTTGACCTTGAGGCGGCTGGAGAGACCAAGCTGCCCGGACGCAACCTCGATCCGAACAGTGCCCAGGATTGGGGCGAACGGCAGCCAGATCCACCAACAGCCGTCATCCCAGCCCCATTCATCCAGATTCCCCTTGGCGTTACGGAAGATCGCCTGGTGGGCTCCGTTGACGTAGCCGCCTCCTTGGCCAGTGGTTCGCCCGTTTTCCAGCCGGGATTGCTGGCGGAAGCACACCGCGGTGTGCTCTACGTGGATGAGCTGAACCTGCTCGACGACGGGATCATCAATCTTTTGCTGGCTGCCGTTGGCAGCGGTGAAAATCAGGTGGAACGGGAGGGGCTCAGCCTGAGCCACCCCTGCCGGCCGCTGTTGATTGCCACCTACAACCCTGAAGAAGGGGCCATCCGAGATCACCTGCTGGATCGCTTTGCGATCGTCTTGTCCGCCAATCAAATCGTGAGCACCGAGCAACGGGTGGAGATCACCAATGCGGTGCTGGCCCACGGTCAGTGCAGCCGAAGCTTCTCAGACCAGTGGAGCGAAGAAACAGACGCGCTCGCCACCCAGCTGCTCCTGGCGCGGCAATGGCTACCGGATGTGCAGATCAGTAGCGAACAGATCGAATATCTGGTCACCGAAGCGATTCGAGGAGGTGTGGAAGGGCATCGCTCTGAGCTGTATGCCGTGCGTGCCGCCAAAGCCCATGCCGCCCTCAGCGGGCGCGATCAGGTGGAAGCCGATGACTTGCAAGTGGCCGTAGCGCTGGTGATCGTCCCACGCGCCTCTCAACTGCCTCCCCCTGAACAACAGATGGAGCCGCCTCCGCCGCAGGAGCAACAGCCACCTGACGACCAACAGCCGCCGCCAGAAGGCTCTGGGGAAGAGGACGAGCAGGAGAACGAGGAGCCAGAGGATGAAGACAACAGTGAGCAGGATGACGAGGACGACACCCCCGAAGAGCAGGCACCACCGTCGGTGCCAGAAGAATTCATGCTCGACCCAGAAGCCGTGGCGATTGATCCCGATCTGCTGCTGTTCAACGCTGCCAAGAGCAAAAGCGGCAACAGCGGCAGCCGCTCCGTCGTGCTCAGTGACAGCCGCGGCCGCTATGTGAAACCGATGCTTCCCCGCGGCCCGGTGCGCCGCATCGCCGTTGACGCCACCTTGCGCGCTGCCGCTCCGTATCAAAAGGCACGCCGAGCGCGGCAGCCTGACCGCGTCGTGATCGTGGAAGAATCCGACCTGCGCGCCAAGCTGCTGCAGCGTCAGGCCGGTGCTCTGGTGATCTTTCTGGTGGATGCCAGTGGTTCGATGGCCCTGAACCGCATGCAGAGTGCCAAAGGGGCCGTGATCCGACTGCTAACCGAGGCCTACGAAAACCGAGATGAGGTGGCGCTGATCCCTTTCCGCGGCGATCAAGCCGAAGTGCTGCTGCCTCCTACCCGCTCGATTACGGCCGCACGGCGACGCCTGGAATCCATGCCCTGCGGCGGTGGCTCACCGCTCGCCCACGGCCTCACCCAAGCCGCACGGGTGGGTGCCAACGCCTTAGCGACTGGTGATCTCGGCCAAGTGGTGGTGGTCGCGATCACGGATGGGCGAGGCAACGTTCCCCTCAGCACCTCGCTTGGACAACCCGTGCTGGAGGGCGAGGACAAGCCCGACTTAAAGCAAGAAGTCCTGGATGTTGCCACGCGCTATCGCATGCTCGGCCTCAAGCTGCTGGTGATCGACACCGAGCGCAAATTCATCGGTAGCGGCATGGGCAAAGATCTTGCCGAAGCTGCCGGAGGGAAATATGTGCAGCTCCCTAAAGCGAGCGATCAGGCGATTGCCGCCGTCGCCATGGATGCGCTGAACACGGTTTAAACCCATGCGGTGCGGTTTAAGGCTTGGTGACGTCCGGGGTGCCAGCGGGATAAAGCTCGTGGAAAAACTGCCCTAAACCAATCGTGACGCTGCGCACGGCCGCCATGAATTGGGGATCTGCCGTGAGTTTTTCAACGTCACCACCCACTTCATCAAACGTCGCCGTTAACGATCGAGCATTGCTCACTGTTTGTTTGAGGTCCGTAATCGTTGTTGGATTGTCGAAAGCACTCACCACGTTGTTGATATGACGGCTGGCACTCGCGGCCTGGGCCGTGGCTTCGTTGAGGTTGGAAATCGTGGGCGCAGCCCTCGCTAAATCAAGGCTGAGTTGATTCGAAAGCTTTTGAATATCCGTCAACGTGGCATCAAATTGTTGGGTGGATCCCACCAATTTGGGAACCAGGTCTTCCTTCTTGACCTGTTCCAAAATCTCTTGGAGTGAGTTGGTAATGGTTGCGATGCTGGGAGCTTCGCTGCCTTGAATTGTCGCGCCCTCACACAGAACACCCTGGCCCTTACAGCGTGCTGATTTAGGCATCGGTGCATCCTTCTTCAGGGGCGGGCCAAGACTGCTGAGGGCCACCTGAGAATCGCCACCCAACAATGAGGCTGAAGCCACAGTGGCTTGAACAGGAAGGGTTAGCTGGAGATCATCCTCAGAAATCTCGATCGACACCCGGACCGCCTGGGGCGTCACCTTGATGTCCGACACATTGCCCACCATGATCCCCCGATAGGTCACAGGGGAGCGAACCGCCAATCCGCCTGCATCCTCAAAATCGGCCGTCACACTCCAGCTCTTCGAGAAGGCCCGCTCACCTCGTAGCCAAAGCATGGTGCTTGCAAAGGCAACCACAGCGGCAATCACTGAAAATCCAACGATCCCCTCACGTACGCTCCTACGCATAATTCAGTGCTCAGCAGGCTGCATCGGTCCGCGCAGGTTACCCGTCCTGAACTGAACAACGTAGGGATTATCGGTTGTTCGGTAATCGTCCACGGTTCCGTCCCATTGGAACCGGCCGCCGTACAGCATCACGATGCGCTCCGCCGTGCGTTCGATGGTGCTGTGCACATGGCTAACCACCAACGAACACCCCTGCGCCACGGTGGTGGTTTTCACAATCAAATCTTCAATCCTCGTTGCTGCCACTGGGTCCAGGCCCGCTGTGGGCTCGTCGTAGAGCAAGAGAGGCATCGCGGCTTCATCGCGGTCTGGATCGTCGATCAAGGCACGAGCAAAGCTCACGCGCTTCTGCATCCCTCCGCTGAGCTCCCCGGGATATTGATGGGCTACTTCATACAGACCCACGGCCTCCAAGCAGGCCATGACGCGCTCACGAATCTGGGCCGGACCCATCCGTCCAAGCCGGTTCAAGAGGAAGCCCACGTTTTCCTCCACCGTTAAGGAGGCCAGCAGTGCTGGGTTCTGGAACACCAGCCGAACATCAGGCGGGCGGCGCTGATCGAGGCGCAGGTAGGGCTGAGGTTCGCCAAACAACCTCAGTTCACCGGATGTGGGCACTTGCAAACCAGCCAACAAGCGCAAGACCGTGGATTTCCCTGCTCCTGACGGGCCGACCACCGCGATGCGTTCTCCTGGTTTCATCAACAGATTCACCCCGTCCAGCACCGGGTGGGAACCCCATTGCATCGTGAGATCTCGCATCTCGACAACGGGTTTGAACGAGGAATCCCGCGCGTTAACCAAAGGGCTGAAGGCTGAACGTTGACTCATCCTGCCTGGATTGCCGTAAAAGGATGGTCATCAGGTTCAACTTCCGTACAGTTCACCCATACCGATGGATTTGACGCCATCGCACCTGATTCCTTTTGACCAGCCCTCCACGCCGCGGAAATCGTCAGCGCGTCCGAGCCATGCAGGCGGAGCGGCAGCGCGATCTGATGCTGCGCTCCCGCAGAGCGATGAGCTGGTTGCAACCCGGCCTGGTGGTGAAGCGTTGGCTGTTCACATCAGGACTTGGATTGGTCTTGGCCCTGTTAGGTGCTGCCGTTTGGGCCGATCTGCAACCGATCTATTGGATGCTCTGGGCGATCCAAGAAGCCCTTGGCTGGATCACAAGGGTGCTACCGGGAGCGATCACAGGCCCCCTCGTTCTTTTGCTGGGCATTGGCCTACTGCTATGGGGGCAGAGCCAGAGTTTTGGCTCCATCCAACAGGCCTTAGCGCCGGAAAAAGACACGGTGTTGGTGGATGCACTGCGAGCCAAAAGTCGCCTCAATCGAGGCCCCAGCATCGTGGCAATTGGTGGTGGGACAGGCTTATCAACCCTGCTGAGTGGGCTGAAGCGCTATAGCAGCCACATCACTGCGATCGTGACCGTTGCCGATGACGGAGGCAGCAGTGGCGTGCTGCGTCGCGAACTGGGTGTGTTGCCTCCAGGCGACATCCGCAACTGTCTTGCAGCGCTCTCCACCGAAGAGCCCTTGCTCACCCGTCTGTTCCAATACCGCTTCTCGGCCGGCAGCGGCCTGGAAGGCCATAGCTTTGGCAATCTCTTTCTTTCCGCCCTCAGCGCCATTACGGGGAGCTTGGAAACAGCGATCACAGCCTCAAGTCGTGTCCTTGCCGTTCAGGGCCAGGTGGTCCCTGCCACCAATGCCGATGTCCGTCTCTGGGCTGAACTAGAGGACGGCACCCGCATTGAGGGGGAATCGGCGATCGGCAAGGCTCGTAGTCCAATTGTGCGGATGGGGTGCCTTCCGGAAAAGCCACCAGCGTTGCCCAGAGCCCTGGAAGCCATTGCCCATGCCGATTTGATCTTGCTGGGACCAGGAAGTCTCTACACCTCCCTTCTCCCGAATTTGCTCGTGCCTGAACTGGTCACGGCGATTCAACGCAGCCGCGCGCCCAGGCTTTACATCTGCAACCTGATGACCCAACCAGGAGAAACGGATGGGTTGGATGTGAGTGGTCACCTTCGCGCCATCGAAGCGCAATTGGCTTCGCTCGGTGTGAGCAAACGCCTGTTCGACTGCGTGCTTGCTCAGGAGCCCATTGGGGAATCTGCCCTGTTGGCTCACTATCGCCAGTTGGGCGCAGAACCCGTGATCTGCGACAGCAGGCAGCTGCAACAAGAAGGATTTGACGTGATGCAAGCCCCCCTTCAAGGGAACCGTCCCACCGCAACGCTTCGCCACGATCCTCGCAGTCTCGCCCTAGCCGTCATGCGTTTTTACAGGCGGCATAAGCGTGACAATCAAAACGCTTAGTTAGTAAGCGTCTTGCATCTCGTAGAAGTCGGGTTGCACGTAATCCTTGCGAAGCGGCCAACCGGTCCAGTCTTCAGGCATCAGTAAACGCTTGGGATGGGGATGGCCCTCGAAATGGATGCCAAACATGTCAAACGTTTCACGCTCCTGCCAATCCGCCCCACGAAACAGCCCGTAAAGGCTTGGAAGACTCGGTTCTCCTTCCCGAGACAAGAACACCTTCAAACGCACTTCACGCAGGGTGTCTCCCTTGCCATCGATGAGCTCAGCCATCGCCACAAAGTGATAGAAGCAGACAAGCCTCTCGCCAGGGCCCTCGTCATATCCGCCCTGACACTGCAAATAATCAAAGCCATTGCTTTTCAAGGCGGCAGCAATCACTTGCAGAAAGAGAGCCTCAACGCCAATTTGCTCGATCCCGAGATGGTCGGCGTCTAGGGCCTCATGGTCGAAGCCTTGCTTGTTCAACCATTGGCTCACAGGCCCCGGCTGAGGAGATGCAGCAACAGGGACCTCTGCAGATGACTGCTTCTCGGGAGAGTTAGGACTCATGAAGACGTACCGGAGGAGACGGGCTCAGCGGATTCAGTTTGCTCTGGAGCAGCCATCGGTACGCCTGTTCCAGCGGCCAGGGCTGCCACCTGCGTCTCAGCGCGCAAGTAAGAACCATTCACGATCGGCTCAACCGGAACCATCGCGTGATCCACAGTGCAATAGCGGTGGGTTTGTTTGAGCTGGCGGCGATCACTGATCGACTCATTTCCAACTTTTTTGCGCAGCTTGATCACCGCATCAAATATTGCTTCCGGGCGTGGCGGACATCCGGGTAAATAAAGATCCACCGGGATCAATTTATCGACGCCACGAACAGCGGTGGTGGAGTCAGCGCTGAACATGCCCCCCGTAATCGTGCAAGCTCCCATCGCGATGACATATTTCGGTTCCGGCATCTGCTCGTAGAGACGAACCAAGGCGGGACCCATTTTCATCGTGACCGTGCCAGCCACGATCAGAAGATCGGCTTGCCTGGGCGAGCTGCGAGGAACCAGTCCGAAGCGGTCAAAGTCGAAACGCGAACCGAGTAGAGCAGCAAACTCGATAAAGCAACAAGCCGTTCCGTACAGCAGGGGCCAAAGGCTGCTGAGACGAGCCCAATTGTGCAAGTCATCGAGGCTCGTCAGGATGACGTTTTCACTGAGGTCATTGGTGACCGTGGGAGACCCGTCTGCAGCACCACCAACGGGCCCACAACTTGCTTCACGAAGGTCGCGAAGGGACTGAATTGAAGGGCTATCGCCGGTTGAAGTCATGGTGATGGGGTCGGTCATCAATCAGCTCCACTCGAGGGCGCCTTTGCGCCATGCATAGGCCAAAGCCACGAGCAGGATGGTAATAAAAACGAGGGCTTCAATGAATGCCAACAATCCCAAGCGGTGGAATGCCACAGCCCAGGGATAGAGGAAGACCGTCTCGACATCGAAGATGACGAAAACAAGCGCAAACATGTAGTAGCGGATATTGAACTGAATCCAAGCCCCACCGATCGGCTCCATCCCGGATTCGTAGGTGAGTTCACGCTCTCCGCCCTGGCTGCGTGGAGCCAATAGTTTGTTGGTCACCAGTGCCAAGACCGGCACCGCTGCTGCAATCAGCAGGAACCCCAGGAATGCGTCATAACCCGGCAGCACAAACATCGAGGCAGCCCCTTTGTGGAACTCAGTCTGGCATTCGCAGACCACCTCTGTCGTTCAACGTCCCAACGCCGATAGAGTCTTGTCACCTGGAAGAGGAGCGGTGAGCGACGAGATCAGCCCATCAGCGGAAGTTCCCGCCGAAGTTGACCCCCCTGCAGAGGTGTCAGTGGCGCCTGAAGCCATGGCGACGGAAGACGAGGCTCCTGCCAGCAAGGAGAGCGAAACAACAGACCCACGCACGCACCGGTTCGAATGCCGAAGCTGTGGTTACGTCTACGACCCCAATGAAGGGGTTAAAAAGCTCGGGATCGCTGTCGGCACGGCTTTTGAAGATCTCGACCCGATCGGCTTCCGATGTCCTGTGTGCCGCAGCAGGGTCGGAGCCTTTACCGATATCGGGCCTCGCTCCAAGGCCAGTGGCTTTGAAGAGAACCTTAATTTCGGTCTTGGAGTTAACCGCCTCACTCCTGGCCAAAAAAATGTTCTGATTTTTGGCGGGCTAGCCCTCGGCTTTGCATTTTTCCTCTCCCTCTATTCCCTGCGCTGAGACCACCTCTGATCCCAATGAAGCAACTGCTTACCCCTCTCTTCAACCTTGTCTTGGTGGCCTGCATCGGCCTCGGTCTCGGCGGGTGTGTCACGACGCGATTACCAATGGCACAGTCCAGCCCCTGGCAAGCCATCGACCTCAACACCCAGGGAAATCCTCTGGATGTGGCCTTCACGAACGCCGATCACGGATTTCTGGTTGGCAGCAACAGACTGATTCTTGAAACCAATGATGGCGGCGCCACTTGGAATGAACGCAGTCTGGATCTTCCACAAGAAGAGAATTTTCGCCTCATCAGCATTGCCTTCGACGGTGACGATGGCTGGATTGCCGGTCAGCCTGGTTTGCTGATGCACACCACCGATGGTGGCAACAATTGGACCAGGCTCTTCCTTGACACGAAACTTCCCGGCGAGCCCTATTTGATTACGGCGCTTGGACCCAACACAGCCGAATTAGCCACCAATGTTGGCGCTGTTTATCGCACCAGTGACGGAGGCGGAAGTTGGGAAGCGGAAGTGAGTGATGCCGCAGGGGCGATTCGCGACCTACGCCGCGGCCCTGAAGGGGGATATGTGAGCGTGAGCAGCCTGGGCAACTTCTATGCCGGATGGGCCCCTGGGCAAGACGTCTGGCAGGTCCACCAGCGAGTAAGCAGTCAGCGATTGCAAAGCATCGGCTACCAACCCGATGGAAAACTGTGGATGGTGGCTCGAGGCGCTCAGATTCGTTTCAACGAAGACGACGTTGACAACGAGAACTGGAGCAAGGCGATCATCCCGATCACCAATGGCTACGGCTATATGGACATGGCTTGGTCCGATGACGGTGCGATTTGGGCTGGTGGCGGCAATGGAACCTTGCTGGTGAGTCGTGACAACGGCGATAGCTGGGAGCGGGATCCTGAAGCCAATCAGACCCCCACGAATTTCAACCGTTTCGTGTTCGATCACAGCGGCAATCAGTTACATGCCTTCCTTCTCGGCGAACGCGGCAACCTTCTGCGTTGGTCCGCGACCAGCTGATCCACGGAATTCGAGAGCTGCTCTGACAACGCTCTGTAACCAGTGCGGTTTGAGCAGCGCGAGTTCGGGGCAGCTGCCCTAAGATCAATCAGCTGATACGCCCGACGCTATGGCTGCCGGCTCCACCGGGGAACGCCCGTTTTTTGAAATCATCACCAGTATTCGTTACTGGGTGATTCATGCCATCACCTTGCCATCCATTTTCTTGGCAGGTTTCTTATTTGTGTCCACAGGTCTCGCTTACGACGCCTTCGGCACACCTCGTCCAGATGCTTATTTCCAAGCCTCTGAGAGCAAAGCTCCCGTTGTGAGCCAGCGTTATGAGGGCAAATCTGAACTCGACCTGCGCTTGAAATAAGCCATGACACAGACTCCCGCCACCTCAACGCCTCGCAATTACCCCATCTTTACGGTGCGTTGGCTTGCTTTGCACACCTTGGGTGTTCCCACAGTCTTTTTCTTGGGTGCCCTAGCTGCGATGCAGTTTATTCGCCGCTAATCACCCAACGAATTTTCCATGGAGCGCAATCCCAACCCAAACAATCTTCCGGTTGAACTCAACCGCACCAGCCTTTACTTAGGGCTGTTGATTGTTTTTACGACTGGAATCCTTTTCTCCAGCTACTTCTTCAACTGAAGGACTGAATCATGAGCGGCAAGAAATCTAATCTGCCTGACGGTCGTATTCCAGATCGTCTTCCCGATGGCCGACCAGCAGTTGCCTGGAAGTCACGTTGGACTGAAGGCACTCTTCCTCTTTGGCTCGTTGCCACAGCTGGTGGGATGGCTGTTATTTTCGTTGTAGGTCTTTTCTTTTACGGCTCCTACACAGGAGTGGGTTCCGCCTAAGCACCATTCAACATTGACTTCATTGCTTCCCATTCACTGCTGTGGATGGGATTTTTTTATTGTCATCTATGCATCAAGGAATGTCATCGTCAGGGAAAGACAAAGTGAGGGAAAGCCGAAGCCAACAACTTTGATGGATGGTTCCGATTCCGATTGTGCAAAAAATGCGCTTTCGATCGAATCCTTGCCCGTTTGGGACCTCTTAGCGACGATCGAAATCGTACGCTTGAATCATTCACAGAAGAGGCTGTTACGGCATGTCCTGTTCAGTCGATCACGGGCAGAAAAAGGAGTCCCGTCGCACCAGGCGACCGAAAGGCAGGCAACTTGTTTGCCCGGTCCACCAGGATCAAATTCTGCGAGGAAACGGAAAAAAATATTTTTTGCATTTATTGAGCGCAGAAGCCCTTCAGCAACGGGGGATGGCTGCCAAAACCGCCCGACTCGTAATCAATGCTTATCCAGTTTTTGTGTTGAGCAACGAGTGGCTTGAAGAGCTGTTCTGCGAACAATGCGGCAGCAATCATTGGTGCCACATCACCAAACATTCCCCTGATCAATACAGCGTGCGCTGGGCGCCCCAGCATCTATGGGAGCAGGTGGCCCATGTTGACCCCAGCGTGGCCAATCCAACCGTGAGCGAATACACCCGCAAGCAAGCCCGCAGGCACCAACAAAAACGGGTGGATGGAAAACGCTTTTACGGTTGATAAAAATGCTGATACCAATCAGCAAACTGTTGGATGCCCTCTTCAATCGGGGTCGAAGGCTTAAATCCCACCCAGGCTTCTAAAGCCTCTGTATTTGCAGCCGTAGCCACCACATCACCGGGCTGCATGGGCTGAAAATCCTTGATCGCTTCCCTGCCGAAAGCCTGTTCCATCACTTCGATGAAACGGAGCAGTTCTGTGGGCTGACTGTTGCCGATGTTGAACACGCGATGGGGAGCCGCTGCCGTCGCCGGGTCAGGCTGCATCGGATCAAAATTGGGATTCGGTGTGGCTGGTTTGTCGCAACAGCGCAACACACCCTCCACGATGTCATCGATGAAAGTGAAATCGCGCTGCATTTTGCCGTGATTAAACACCTTGATCGGTTCACCCGCCAAGATCGCCTTAGCAAACAACATGGGTGCCATATCCGGTCTTCCCCATGGGCCATAAACCGTGAAAAAGCGCAGGCCAGTGGCTGCCAACCCGTAAAGGTGGCTGTAGGTGTGCGCCATCAACTCATTCGCTTTCTTGCTGGCTGCGTACAGGCTCACCGGATGATTCACCGCTTGCTGTTCGTGGAACGGCAAATTGCGGTTGCCGCCATACACCGAGCTGCTCGAGGCGTACACCAAATTCTCAACGCCGTGGTGACGACAACCTTCCAGAATGTGGGCAAAACCCACCAGGTTGCTCTGGATGTAGGCAGCTGGATTTTCCAGTGAATAGCGAACACCTGCCTGGGCCGCAAGATTCACCACCACACGCGGCTGCTCTGCAGCAAACAGCTTGAGCAAGGCCTCACCGTCCTCCAGGGCCAGCCGTTGAAAACGCCAAGCTGCCGGCTTTGGCGCAGCCAGCGTCTCGATACGAACCAGGCGTGCCTTCTTCAGGGCTGGGTCGTAGTAGTCATTGAGATTGTCAATGCCGATCACACGATCACCGCGTTGGAGCAATCGCTCACACAAAGCGGCTCCAATAAATCCGGCAGCACCGGTGACAAGAATCGGCCGCGAAGACACTTGAGAAGAGAGCTGGCTCATGCGTCGCCCTCTCCAACACGCCAGACATTCAGGCCTCCAGATTCAACTTGTTTCGGGTCCACAACCCCCCGGGCATCAAACACCCAGGCTGGTTTGCGCATCAGGGGCGCCAAGGTTGACCAATCCAGCTCCCGGTACTGCTGCCACTCCGTGAGGATGAGCACGGCGTCAGCACCACGGATCGCCGAAGCCACATCGGGGCTCGGCCACCATGTGGCTTCCCCGCTTAAGGCCCCACGCGTTGGCCCGGCATCCTCCTCCGGAGCTTGGCTTGCGATCAAGTTCAAATCGCGACTGATCTGTTCCGGATCCACTTTCGGGTCATGAATGGCCAACTGGGCCCCTTCTTCCAGCAGGTCTTTGCAAATGCGGATCGCAGGAGCCTCCCGCGTGTCGTTGGTATCTGCCTTGAAGGCAAAGCCCAAAATGGCCAGGCGCTTGCCTGTGACCGTGCCAAACAATTTCTGCACCACCAAGCGAGCGATGCGGTGTTGTTGCCAGGTGTTGAGCAGCACCACACTCTCCCAATAGTCGGCCACATCAGGCAAACCGAAGTGACGGCAGAGATACACCAAATTGAGGATGTCTTTCTGAAAACAGCTCCCCCCAAAGCCAGGGCCTGCGTTGAGAAATTTGGGTCCGATGCGGCTATCGGTGCCGATCGCTTTTGCCACCTCACGCACATCTGCACCGGTGGCCTCGCACAGGGCCGCCACGGAGTTGATCGAGCTAATTCGCTGAGCCAGAAACGCATTGGCGGTGAGCTTGGACAGCTCGCTGCTCCACAAATTGGTGCGAAGAATCTTCTCCTCGGGCACCCACTGTTGATAAATCTCTGCCAGAGCGTCAATCGCCTCAGCGTTTTCGCCGCCAATCAAGACGCGATCAGGGTTGGCGAGATCACGAATGGCCGTCCCCTCCGCCAAAAACTCGGGGTTGGAGAGCACCGAAAAGGTTTTCTGCTCCGATGAAGAATCCACGGACCCCAAAATCGCCTTCACCGCTTCCGCCGTTCGAACCGGAAGCGTGCTTTTCTCCACCACAATCGTGTGGCCAGTCGCTTCCTTCGCCACCGTGCGGGCGCAGGCTTCTACCCAGCGCAGATCACTGGCCTGACCAGCTCCCAGGCCGCGAGTCTTGGTGGGTGTGTTCACGGAGATGAACACCATGTCTGCAGAAGCAATCGTTTCCTCCACCGCCGTGGAGAAAAACAAATTCCGGCCACGGGCTCTCTCCACCACCGCATCCAGACCTGGTTCATAGACAGGCAACTTGGAGAGATCGGGATGATTCCAAGCAGCAATTCGATCCTGATTGATGTCCACAACCGTGACCTTCACATCCGGGCAGCGATCGGCGATCACGGCCATGGTTGGGCCACCCACGTAGCCGGCGCCGATACAGCAAATCGATCGAATGGTGGAATTGCTGCTCATCAGAAAAACTATGGTGCCGTCTTTGATCCCGGCAGGTTATCGCTGATTCATGAGGTAAGACAGAGCCTCTTCCCAAGCGAGCTGCTGTTCCTCACCCTCACCACGCAAGGGCTTCAGCCGCAACTGGCCAGCCAACGCCTCGTCATCGCCAAGCACCACAGCCCATGGCGCCCCTGAGCGATCGGCACGCTTGAACTGCTTGCCGAACGACGCGCGCGAGCCATCCAACTCCACAGCAAGACCTGCGCCGCGCCATTGCCGGGCCAAGCTCAACGCTTGCGGTTCAGCCTGCTCGCCGCGATTGATCACATACACCAGCGGTGCTGGCGTTGCTGTGAGCCGGGCCGCAGGGCCTTCGGGATTGGCTTGCGCAGCAGCGGCGATCACCAGCAACAGACGCTCCATCCCCAAGGCCCAGCCGATCGCGGGCGTGGCTGGACCGCCCAACTGCTGGATCAAGCCGTCGTAACGACCTCCGCCACACACCGTGGCCTGGGCACCGAGTTGATCGCTGGTGATTTCAAACGCGGTATGACCGTAATAATCAAGGCCGCGCACCAAGCGGGGATTGAGTTGATAGGGAATCTGCAGCGCGGTCAGCAGGGCACGCACCTGCTCAAACCGTTCCACACTCTCCTCACTGAGCGCAGCTAACAACGTTGGGGCATCGTTCAGCAGCAGCTGGGTGCCCTTGTCTTTGCTGTCAAGAATGCGCAGGGGGTTCGTGCTGAGACGCGCCTGGGACTCGGCATCCAACTGCTCAACCCGCTCCTCGAGCCAGCCCACCAGCTGAGAGCGAAAGCGCAGGCGATCGTCAGGGGTGCCGAGGCTGTTGATTTCAAGCTTGAGGCCTTGGATCCCCAACGCAGACAAAAAATCCCAGGCCAGAGCGATCACCTCAGCATCACTGCGCGGGCTGCTGGCCCCGAGAAATTCCACACCGATCTGGTGAAACTGACGCTGACGACCAGCCTGAGGCCGTTCATAACGGAACATCGGGCCGCCGTACCACAGCCGCTGAGGCCCCTGGCTCAGCAAGCCATGCTGCAAGGCTGCTCTCACCACTGAGGCGGTGCCTTCAGGGCGCAGGGTGCACGAGCGGTCGCCACGATCCACAAAGGTGTACATCTCCTTTCCCACCACATCCGTGCCCTCACCGATGCCCCGGGCAAACAGGTCCGTGAATTCGAGCAAAGGCGTACGAATTTCGTCTATGCCGGCGCAACGGAAGTGTTCGCGCGCCACCGACTCCACAACCTGCCAACGTCGCGTCTGCTCCGGCAGCAGGTCAACCATGCCGCGCAAAGTCTGCAGCTGACTCACAGCGCTACCACCATCACCACTGCAGTCTGCCGCCCAATCGTGTGAACGGCTCCAATCTCCCCTCAGAATGCTGGTGGATAACGATCGTTCGATGGCCCAACTGCTGATCACGGGCGGAGCCGGCTTCATCGGCAGCCATACCTGCCTCGTGCTGCTGGAAGCGGGGCATCAGTTGTTGGTGCTGGACGATTTCAGCAACAGCTCAGCGGTCGCCCTTGAGCGGGTCGCCGAACTCGCTGGCACTCGCTTGCAGCAAGCTCAACCAACCCTGGAGGAAGCACCGGACGCCTTCACCCTGGTGGAGGGAGACATCAGGGACGCCCAATGCCTGGAGGCCCTGTTCGCCAGCGCCAAAGCGTTCGGCCAGCCCATACAAGCAGTGATTCATTTCGCTGGACTCAAGGCTGTGGGTGAATCCGTTCAACAGCCGTTGCGGTACTGGGATGTGAACCTCGTTGGCTCTCAGCGACTGCTCAGCACGATGGACCGGCACAACTGCCGCACCATGGTGTTCAGCAGTAGCGCCACCCTCTACGGCTACCCATCCCCCGATCAAGTGCCGATTCCGGAAACGGCCCCGATCCAACCGATCAACCCCTACGGCGCCAGCAAACACGCCGTGGAAGCGCTTCTCGCCGATCTAGCCGGCTGCAGCGGTGCAGCGGAACCGATCCAAGCCAGTGGCGGTGGCTGGCGGATCGCCCGGTTGCGCTATTTCAATCCAGTAGGCGCCCATCCCAGTGGCCGAATTGGCGAAGACCCGAACGGCATCCCCAACAATCTGTTCCCGTTCATCACCCAGGTGGCCGTTGGCCGCCGGCCGGAACTCACTGTGTTTGGTGATGACTGGCCGACGCCGGATGGGACCGGAGTGCGCGACTACATCCACGTGATGGACCTCGCCGAAGGTCATCGAGAAGCGCTCCATTCCCTTCTCAGTGCTGATCCCCAATTGCTCACCCTCAATCTGGGGAGCGGGCAGGGAGCGAGCGTGCTGGATGTGGTGCAGGCCATGGAAGCGGCGAGTCAGCGAGCAATTCCCTATCGCATCGCGCCCCGGCGTCCTGGCGATGCCGCGATCACCGTGGCCAATCCAAGCCTGGCCGCCCAACAGCTGCAATGGCAAACGCAACGCACGCTGACGGATATCTGCCGTGATGGCTGGGCTTGGCAACAGGCCAATCCGAATGGCTATGGAGATGGATGCCGCTGACCAGCCCTCAGCATCTCGTGTTGGCAGGTGGTGGGCACAGCCACGCCCTAGTGCTTCTTCATTGGTGCATGCATCCGCAACGGCGACCTACTGGATGGATCACCTTGGTGAATCAGCAGAGCTCAACGCTGTATTCCGGGATGATTCCCGGCCTGATCGCCGGCCATTACGAACGCTCTGAGATCGCCATTGACCTTCGCCGCCTCTGCGATCGGGCCGGCGTTTCGCTGGTGATCGCCGAGATCACCGGTGTGGATGTAAGGCAGCGGCAGCTGCAATTGCGAGACCGGCCCGCCCTGAGCTTCAGCCAACTCAGCATCAACGTCGGAGGGGGTACACGGCCAGGGCCTCTGCTTGCGATCAAGCCCCTGGAACCAGCCCTAGAAACGCTGGACGCGGCCCAGGGCCCGGCCTCCCCTCCATTCCAACTCCTGGGGAGCGGCCTGGCCGCCATGGAGGTGGCCATGGCGTTGCGGCAGCGCTGGCCCAAGCGCAGGCTGCAAGTCCTCCATCGACCGGAATCGGTCCCGAGCCGGCTGCTCTCCAGCCTCAGCCAGCTCAAGATTGACGTGCTGCCGAGCACGGCTCTCAACCCCTGCGGGCCAGGACTGCGCTGCACGGGAAGCCAAGCTCCTGAATGGCTCAGCTCCAGCGGCTTGCCCTGTTGCCCAGACAGCGGCCGGGTTCGCACTCAGGCCAGCCTTCAGGTGCTGGGACATCCAACGATTTTTGCAGCCGGGGACTGCGCGGTCATCGAAAACCAACCCTGCCCCCCATCTGGCGTATGGGCCGTTCGCGCCGCCGCCACCTTGGCGCACAATCTCCGTGCCGCCAGTGAAGGGGATCGATTGCGCCAATGGCGGCCTCAACAACGGGCCTTACAACTGCTGGGCGGGGTGAATCCAGAGGGCTGCCCCCAAGCCTGGGCCCTGTGGGGCGGGATTCAAATCGGTCCCCACCCCTGGATTTGGCGCTGGAAACAGCGCATCGACCGCCAGTTCATGGAGCGGTTTGATCAAGCTCCCGCCATGGAGTCCAAAGCGATGGATTGCCGGGGCTGCGCAGCCAAGCTCCCCGCTGCCCCCTTGGAAGCAGCCCTGGAAGCAGCGGGGCTGAAATCGCTTGGCACGGCGCCGGAAGATGCCGCCAGCCTTGGCAAGGACTGGCTTCAGAGTGTGGACGGCTTCCCCGCCTTGATCAGTGATCCATGGCTCAATGGACGGCTCACCGCCTTGCATGCCAGCTCGGATCTCTGGGCCTGCGGCACCAGCGTGGCTTCCGCGATGGCCGTAATCACCTTGCCCAAGACAGCCGCTGCGCTGCAGCAGGAGCTGCTGAGCCAAACCCTGTCGGGACTGCGTTCCGGCTTCGAGCCCCAAGGGGCCCAGCTGATTGGGGGGCACACCTTGGAGGCACGCTCAGAGGCTCCCACCCCGCTATCGCTTGGGCTACAAGTCAGCCTGAGCGTGAATGGAAAACGTCCCGCTCGGCCCTGGACGAAAGGGGCACTGCGGGCAGGGGACCAGCTGATGCTCTCACGCTCACTCGGAACAGGCGTGCTGTTTGCCGCGGCCATGGCCGGTGCCGCCCAACCAGGGGATCTCGACCATGCCTTACAACAGATGGGGACGAGCCAGCACCCCATCGTTGAGCAGCTGCAGACGCTGATCAGCCCTGAACCCGAGGCGCTCCTCAGCTGCACCGATGTGACTGGTTTTGGGCTGCTGGGCCATCTCGGTGAAATGATCCAGGCCAGCCACCACCGGTTGCAAGTGGTGCTCGATGCGAGCGCCATTCCGGCCTTGCCAGGAGCCTTGAAGCTGCTGAAAGCCCAGCATGCGAGCAGCTTGGCGCCCGCCAACCGCAGGTCCTGGTCGTTGCTCGATCCCACGCAGGACCATCCAGCGAAGGTGATCCTTGCTCGCGCAGGCGGCAGCGGCGCTCCCGAGGACGATCAGGCCATGCTCGAACTGCTCGTTGATCCCCAAACCTGCGGGCCTCTGCTGCTGGGCTGTACCGAATCCATGGCGAACGCCTTGCTTCAAGCCAACGACACGGCATGGCATCGCATCGGTGTCGTCCAAGCCATGCAGGAGTGATCGAACAATCAACGGTCAGCGCATCGCGCGCAGACGCTGCCGGCGCAAGCGCTGCAACTCCTGCCCAAGCTCAGGGCCTGGCTGCCAACCCTGGGCCAAGAGATCCTTCGCAGTTTGGGGGGATGTGCAATGGCGCCAGCGCCCCCACCAACGCAACAACGGCCTTCGGTAAGGAGGGTTCTGACTCACCAGCAAGGCCACCGCTTCCGCTCCCCAGGCCTGCTGTTCCAAAGCATCACACCACTGCTCAGCCGTCCAGCTCTCCCACGCGTCCTGGACTAAACGGGCGTTAAGCCAAGCGCTGAGAGCCTGCATCTGCTGCAACCAGCGCTGCTGTTGCTGGGGCAATTGCAGCCGGGCCGCAAGTTCCAGCGGGTCAGCGGCTCCGGCTACAAGCGCTAGCAACAACGGCAGCTGCAGCCGCTGAGCCTGAAGCAAACGCCGAATCAAACGGGAATCAGCCTGGAGGGCAGGGTCCAGCAGCCTCAGAGCACCCCAGGACTGGAGAGCACGAAGGGCCGCTAGCCATGGTTCTTGGTCAAACAGCAGCTCCAATTCCATCCGCAGCCGCGTAGCGAGGGCGGGGGGAGCCGCAGCCGGTGGATCCCCATGGGTCCATGACCATGGCCAAGCCTCGAGCGTTTGATCGATCTGCTGCCGCGCCTCTGGTGCCAGGACAAACGCCAAGCGCGCGGCATACCGGCCAGCACGCACCACGCGCGTGGGGTCATCGGTCACGCTGGAGGCGTGCAAGAAGGCAAGTTCACGACGTGCAAGGTGGACCCGGCCGCCGTGCGGGTCCAAGAGCCAGGGCTCACCATGCCCTGACAGCGGTAGCTCCAAGGCCATCGCATTCACCGTGAAATCCCGACGCTCCAGATCTCGCTCCAAGGAGCCGCTCTCGACCAACGGGTTTTCGCCAGGAGCCGGGTAACGCTCTTGCCTCGCCGCAGCGAGATCGATCAGCACGCCATCGAAGGACAGCTCCGCTGTGCCGTAAGCAGCATGCACACGAACCTCCTCGACCCGCTGATCTCCGTAGTCCTGCTCAAGAGCCGCCGCAAACTCCGAAGCCGACCCCTCGATCACCAAATCCAAATCCGGCAACGTTCGCCATGGATCTCCTTGCTGATCGTGCAGCAAGGCATCACGCACAGCGCCGCCAACGAGGGCTAGTCGGGTGACTCCAGCGGGTGATGCGCTGGCCTGAAGTGCAGGCAAGAGCTGGACAGGAAGGCCTGGACGCTCCACCCGCTCAGCCTCCAGCAGGCTCGATAGGTGCCAAGCGCGGGTCGAGAATTTTGGGCCCCATGCCCGCAAATTTCACGGCAATCGACACCTTTTCACCACTGCCAAAGGTGTGGGTGATCTCCCCGACACCGAAGCTGGCATGGACCACCTGATCGCCCACACTCCAGCTTTTTCCAGGGGCCGGTCCGGCCTGGCGGCGACGCACGGCATTGGCGGGCGCTCCGGATGCTCCGCCAGAAGCCACCCGTTGGGAATCTTGGCGGTCAACACGTGTGAGTCGCTCCAAGCGCTGCTCACGGCGCAGCGCCGCTCCCCCGCTTTGAGGGACATCGCCCTGCACGAG
The DNA here is from genome assembly GCF_000230675.1 of Synechococcus sp. WH 8016. Lineage (NCBI taxonomy): Bacteria > Bacillati > Cyanobacteriota > Cyanophyceae > Synechococcales > Synechococcaceae > Synechococcus > Synechococcus sp. WH 8016. The sequence continues at coordinate 136,907 of NZ_AGIK01000002.1, forward strand.
ACCTTCCGGCAATTCAGAAAGAAACACGCTGGGCATGGCTGGCTCGCGCATGCCGCCCCACAAGCGCCTCTCACTGGCGTGGGAGATGAATAAACGCTCTTTGGCCCGGGTGATGCCGACATAGCAAAGCCGGCGCTCCTCTTCGAGCGACGCAGGATCATCGAGGGAGCGATAGCTCGGGAACAAGCCCTGCTCCAAGCCAACCAGACAAACCACTGGAAATTCAAGTCCCTTGCTGCTGTGCAACGTCATCAAAGTGACCCTGTCGGCCGCCGTGTCCTTGCTGTCGGCATCACTGGCGAGCGCGGCGGAGGCCAGAAACCCCTCTAGATCGCCTTCATCATTTTCTTCCTGGTATTGAAGGCCTGCATTCACCAGCTCCTGCAGGTTGCGGCGGCGCTCCTCGGCCTCATCGGAACCGTCTGCGATCAACTCACTGACATAGCCGCTCTTCTCCATCACCTCTTGAATCAGTTCGGATGGAGTTGCCGCATGAGTGCGTTCCTTCAGGCTGTTGATCAATTCACAAAACTGCAGTAGCCCCCTGGCAGAACGACCGCCTAAGGAGCGCACCGCCTCGGGATCGCTCACCACGTCCCACAGCGGAATCCCCAGTTGATTGGCGGCGTCGGTCAAGCGCTGAATGGTGGTTTTACCAATCCCGCGCTTGGGCACATTGATCACGCGCAGCAGGCTGACGGTGTCGGCTGGATTAATGAGCAGGCGTAGGTAGCCCAAGAGGTCTTTGATCTCGCGACGGTCGTAGAAACGCAAGCCCCCAACCACCACATAAGGAATGCGCCAGCGCACCAGGGATTCTTCGATCGCTCGCGACTGGGCATTGGTGCGATACAGCACCGCCATGTCTTTCCAGCTGAGATCTGGATTGGCCGCCTCCATCATCCGCATCCGATGCACCACCGCTTCCGCTTCAGCGATTTCGTCATCACAGCGGGTGAGTGAAATCAATTCACCTTCACCACGCGTGGGACGAAGCACCTTATCGATCCGCTCGCTGTTATTGGAAATCAGGGCATTCGCAGCTTCTAAAATGGTGGCAGTGGAGCGATAATTCTCTTCTAATTTCACCATTGTGCGGGTGACATCGTCAGGAGCTTTGTCACCAAAATCGTCCTGAAACCCCATCAAAATGGTGAAATCTGCGGCACGAAAGCTGTAAATACTCTGATCCGCATCACCCACCACAAACACCGATCGGCCTGACCAATCTTCCACTGTTTGCGGCTCTTTTCCATCCGTTACCAGCAGCTTGATCAACTCATACTGAGTGCGATTTGTATCTTGATATTCATCAACTAGCACATGCCGAAACCGGCGATACCAATACCCGCGCACTTGCTCATTCTGCTGAAGCAACTGCACAGGAAGAAGCAGAAGATCATCAAAATCCAGGGCATTGTTCGCAGCCAAAGCCTTGCGATAGCGCCTATACACATCAGCGCTGAGCTTGCCCCGCTGCCCTTCAGCGTTGGCCTCTAAATCGTCAGGTGACCAGCCTTGATTTTTGGCATTACTAATCGCCCAACGTACTTTTTTGGGCTCAAAACGTTTTGGATCAAGCTGCAACTCTTGAGTCACAATCTCCTTTACCAAACTCTGAGCATCTGCCTCGTCATAAATGGAGAATTGCTTCGTCCAAGTGAGGCCTTCTGGATCCTTAAATTTATCAATATCGAAGCGCAACATCCGTGCAAACAAGGCATGGAAGGTGCCAATCCATAATTCTTTCGTGACCTCGCGATAAATCCGCGTGCGCAACTGACGCTGCTCCACGGGAGGGAGCGTGCTCCAGGGCTGACCGAATTGACTTTGAGCCAATCGCTGCGCGAGTAGCAGTTCCAACCGCTCTTTCATCTCTCTGGCGGCCTTATTGGTGAAGGTCACCGCCAAGATCTGAGCAGGATCGGCACCATGCTCACCGATCAAATGGGCAATCCGGTGGGTCAGCGCCCGGGTCTTGCCGCTCCCCGCTCCAGCAACCACCAGAAGAGGGCCTTCATGGTGATCAACAGCCCGCTTTTGGGCGTCATTCAGACCGGCAAGAAAACTCATCCGCTGATGGTATGCGAGCGATCTGACGAACTGGGAGCAGACGCCACCCACCAAGGAATCGCCAAAAGATATCCAGACACCACTTGTTGCAACACCGTCTTCAGCAAAGTTGATTCAACCAAAGCCGCCGCCAGCATGAACAACCAGCAACTCAACCCAACAAAGGACAGAACAGGGGCAGCCTGGCCAAATCTGGAGAAAAGACGCGTAAACCCCAGCCACAGCGCCCAAACCATCAGCAGAAAAGCGACAACGCCTTGATCCGCCAACACATGAAGAAAAGCGTTGTGAGCGTGGGGTATGCCACGTGGTGGATCCGGGAGGAACACCTGCTGAACGCACCGATCAGAGACACGGTCGTATCCATGCCCACCCAAAAAATCTTGCCATGAACGGGCCGACTCCGCGAGAAAACATCGCGCCACCTCAGCCCGACCGACATCACTGGGATCGCCCTTAGCGATAGGGCCTGATGGCCAGTACAACAACACGTTGAAGCACAGACCTCCCATCAGGAGAGCGGTCGCAAACGAGCGGGCATAGCGCACCACAACATCGCGGTGCCGCCAAGCCGCTTCGGTGAGGATCACAACCAAAAGGGGATAAGCAAAGGCTGCTCTCGAACCAGTAGCGAAAGCCATCACTAAACTAAGGATCCCTGAGATTGCAGCCAGCCAACGCAACAAGATGCGCCGCTCAAACCGCCAAAGGGAGTAACCAATCAGGCTGAATAAGCCAAATAAGTAGGCTGATCGATTAATGGTGATCCGCTGAATCCGAAGCGCCTCTTGAGGGAGCCAGTCGCGCAGTTGAGCCAAAGGGATCAGCTGAAGATTGCCGTTCAAGCGGTCCCATTCCACAAAAGGAAGACAAACCAGAACGACCGCAAGCAGACACCAAAAGGCAATGTTCCATTGCCGAGGGGTTTGCTGAAGCCCCGCAGCGCAGGCGAGCAACACCAAAACCAGATCCGTTGGCGCCGAAACCGTGAGTGGGTGGAACAGGGCACTCAAGCTGACCAGCAACACACCGATCAAAACTCCATACAACGGTGTCTTGGCAAGACGGCTGACCAATTTGAGCCCGCACCACAGGGCCAGAAGCCAGACCGTGACGGAGGGATCAGCGCTGCGTTCCCAAACAAACCCCAGAAGCGATAGGGGGATCAGGGCATCCAGCCAGGGCACGGCAACCCTTAAGCGCTCAACCAACACAGAACCAATCACTCTCCAATTGAACCAAGCCTGACAGATCCCTGTATGAACAAGAATGGTGACTTCTGAGCCTGAAATGGCTGTCCGCGCTCACCCACTGCTCGCAAAAGAAACAAGAAGCCAATCAGAGTCTGTGGAAAACACCAAGCATGCACATCACGACCATTCGTCAAAATCACTCTGACAAGAAAGCGATAAAAGGACGACTCAGGACGAACATTTTATAGTGCTTGAACGCCAGGAATCAAAAATCGTCTTACCCAATTGCCATATTTTCGAAAATGTTTTCGAAAATAAACGACTTCAATACATGCAATGGTCAAACAATAAATGCATTATCATAAACTTTCAACTATTAAAAACAGTAAGCAATCGAAAACGGATCCACACCACCATACCAATAACTAAATCCAAGGCAACACCCGCAAAGATCACCCCTAACCATTCGACTGGCTGAAGATAACGAGAAACAGCATCTCCAACTGCATACGTACCAGCCAAATACAAGAAAAAAGGAATGAACAGAATCAAGATCTTTAAACGCTTATTAGAGAAAGTGATTCCGCCAATCACCCCGAAAACTGCCGAAAAACCCATAGGTTTCAGATACAAAGAAGGAAAGAGATCTTTGGCGCCGCCAGAACTCGTGACCTGATCGCGTCCCATCCACCCAAAATATTGATTCATTTTGACCATTAAGGGGTATGCGGCATATTCATGTTTACGACCATTCTCATACAGAACCCTAAAAGAATGCATGTCCTTAACTCCAAAAAGACGCTTGAAATAATAAAATTTTCGCTCCATGCGCTCTTGAGTATTTGAGAGTTGCTCAGGCCAAAAAACTTGCGGATCTAAGCGTGGCTTATTAATGGAGGAAGACAACGCTATGCCAAATGTTTTCAGAGTAAACCATCCGAAACGAATTGGGTTGTGAAAAACAGCATCAGTCCAAAAAGCTCGTGAGACTTTAGAAAACTCCTTCTTATTCCCAACCAATTCCGCCCATTGAGGGCTAAAAGAAAGCGATTTACGCTTCTGTCTCAAACGCTTTTTATAAACTTTCACTTTCCAAGGATAATTATCACCATATGCTCGTGACTCAATGATTTGATCGCGCAAGAAAGATCGATAATGGGGATAGGGGTTACCTTCAAGACGAACCAATGGAAGTGATGAGCTCAAAGCCAACCAATCACCCTGAGAATTCTTGCCAACGGTAGAGAACAGCAAAAAAGAAAATGCCGCCAGAAAAGCAGAAATTTTTGTCCACATCCATCTGCGTGGATCATGATGCGTAAGGAAAAGACCGATGACACATCCCAACCAGATAAAGCGACTCGAACCCTTCATCCCTGCAAGAAGTGAAAAAGCAATCATTAGTGCTACCAATCCATGACGGCTTCTCACAATTGAAGGAGTCAGCAGCAACGCTACAACAAGAATAAAAGATGTAAGCTGCAACGACTCAGCAATAAATTCATGTTCATACCAAATCGTCCTGGGCCATAAGCTACAAATTAGGCCAACAAATGGAACTACTAACCTGGGCCGTTTGACTACTTGAGCACAACTCCATCCAATCCCCAAAATCGACAAAAGGCCAAGACAATGCTGAATCAATGGGACTGAATACCATGGAGGGATAGGCAAGACAGAAGTAAAGAACAAGAAAATTGGGTAAAACCATCTGCGCTTTTCATTTAAATCAAAAAGAACATTATTATTCCAAAACAGGCTCGTGAATTCATAATAAGAACCACTATCGGCTCCAAAATATCCTTGAGGGATCGCTGCAATTAACAAGGCTCTCACTAAAAAGCCAACGACTATTGCAGGTGCAACTAAAAGCAGAAGCTGCTTAAATGATACCGGCCTTACAGAGAAGAACCACGCCCACATCTTCATTGGAAAATACAAAGGCTGCGGTCGTACAATAGACGTATCAGCTGATCAACGACATGAAAGCTTCTATCGTTATCCCTTGTTACAACGAAAAAGACGCCATAAGAGGCACGTTAGAAGAAATATTTCACAGTCTTGACAAATCACAGGCGAGCGATATCGATGTAATTGTTGTCAATGATGGGTCATCAGATGGCTCCGAACATGTATTAAATTCCATACAACAAGAGTTCAAAACCTACCCTCTCACAATCGTTCACCACAAGCGAAACCGCGGATACGGTGCTTCACTAAAAACTGGCATTCGAAAAAGCCATAGCGAATATATTTGCATCACTGATGCTGATGGCACATATCCCAATAACAGGATTTTAGAGCTAATAAACAAAACCCTGGAAAAGGAACTTGATATGCTAGTTGGCGCTCGAATAGGAGCAGATGTTAGCTACTCCAAAGTTCGCTCTATCCCCAAAATGATACTTGTGCCATGGGTATCATTTCTATGTGGCTCTGATGTGCCCGACATGAATTCAGGGCTAAGGGTTTTTCGGCGCGAGCTTGCACTTGAATTCCTTAAGCTGCTTCCAGACGGATTTAGCTTTACAACAACAATCACTATTTGCCTTTTCAGGAATAAATACATGGTGGAGTATGTACCTATTAGCTATACAAGACGTATAGGGAAGAGCCACATTAAGCCAATTAAGGACACCCTACGTTTCACTCAACTAATACTTAGAACAGGCATGTATTTTGCCCCCTTGAGACTTCTTTCTCCACTCTTCATAGGCCTAGCGATTTTATTCGTTTTGAGCGGGATTTACGACATTGCAGTCCTTAGCAACTTAACCGAAAAAACATTACTTTTCGGATTTACAAGCCTCAACATATTAATGTTTGCGTTATTAGCTGACATGATAGACAAACGGAATTGAATCCTTAAAATTTCTATCTTCGCTTAAAACTGCTGCAAACACTTCACACTGTCCCTTCCATTGGCTTGCGACAAAGAATCAAAAACTGATTATTAATAATCCCTCAGCCTGACAACAAAAGGAGGCAACATTTTCGAAGCGATATCAACTACTACCATCATGAAACATATGAAGGCTAATGGCACTAATGGCTGAGAATAGCGTGGTATAAAATGACTAAACAGTGCATAAAACAGGAAATACCCAATTGGAACAATTGAAACGATCAACCAAGACTTACGCTTCTCCAAAAAGTACAACAATGGAGAAGCTAGTAAAGCTAAAAATGATAAAATATTCAAAATAACGTCACCCCAACCTTCGGGACGAACAGCCCAGATTCCTCTCCACGCCAAAGGGAAAGATATGATCAGATGCTGAAGAGGGTTAGCCAATATTCTTGATAAAGCCTCCCGCTTTCGCAGTGAGTTTGATAAGTTCATGGACAGGGGCTCGGCTCGCTTTCCACGTATATAAAAAGACCTTACATCCTGATATCGACCTTCATCTAAGGCTTGAGAATCACAAAGTAATTTTCGATTAAAAACATCAAGAATCTTTCCACATGAATGATCTTGGCTTTCGAGACCCATTATTGGCCCTAACAGATCATCACGAATGGGTTTAGGAGAAAATGAATAAAAAGCATTTCTAAACTGCAAAGGTGACATCTGATTAAAAACTGAGCGTATCAATAACACATCTCCCCCGCCTCTGGAAATCACAGAACGCCCGAATTCAATTCGATTCCGAATAACCCAAGGAGAAACGACAACTGCGAAACCCAAAGAAAACAAAAACAGATTCATGAAAAATTTAGTTCGAGCAGAAGGCAATAATGTTAGAACAACTGGGATACAAATAACTGCAACATAAGCTCCACTTTGCTTAGTCATCACTAAAAGTCCAAATGAAATCCCTGACATAAGGATCCAACCTAAACGTAGATTTTTCACCATTACCAGCGCTACAAGAGCTAGAAGTACCATGAAAAAAGCAGCTGGTAGCTCAGTATCTAAAGTATTCATCTCACCAGCAATAAACTGCTCATTCACAAGAGCAATTAAAGGGAAAGATATAGTATTTGCCATCCAAGCTGGAGCAACAAGCATTAAAGTCAAAACCCATAAACTAATCATTAGTCCCAATGCATAAATTATATTAACCTGCTTAGCGACCAGAAGAAGCTCAGATGGAAACTCATCTTTTCCCGAATAATTCAATAAGTCAGCATTAAACAAAGAAGCATACTTTAGCTGGAAAGCAAGAATAAAATTGGGAATAGGCTCCCGTCTAAACCCAGCTATAACATCATTTGTGACTCCCTTCTCACTATAAACACCATGCTTGACTAGATTTAAGCCAGTACGTAAGTTCTGTGAAGCATCATCGCCGATCCCTGATGGATCAATGATCTGAAAGTCTAGATGAGCGCAATAAACAATAAAAGAAATAATTAAAAAAAATAAAATCAGATTTAATCTCTTTTTCATCGGCATAATAAAATCTTTAGGACTTGCATCGTCGAGCCATTTCATTATACATTCAGCTGGCTACTGCTAAGACAATCCAGGTAAAAATAAGGCGAGTGCTTCACAAGCTACAGCATCGATCGAGGAAGTATTCGGTTGGAACTTGAAATTACAAACCAAAACTCAGAAGACTTTTACGAAAAGCAAGAAGCGGTTACAAATAAATAGACCAGAAAACTTATCCCTTCTTCCTAAAGTTTTTTTTGCCATTGAACCAACCAATTAGTTTACATCAAAACCAAATTCGTTGTACAGGAAGTTAGCCAATGGCTTACATCGAAACTTTCAATTAAGTCGTCTCTGCGCTGTAGTTGAAGATATATTTTAGACTCCTACCTTATTGAGGGATAGATTGATCCCGCCCAACACCATGCTCGAATAAAGAGCCCAGAAATCAAAAGACTGAAATAAACATCTGTCATATAAATCCTTTATTTTCTGCTACAACCGATCGCATACACGGCAATATCACCTCGCCCAAAGATCTATCATTGAATTAAAACAGGCATCTACCATGACAGCTATCTGCTTCTCCCTGATCATCTGTTCTCTCTATTCATTCAATACAACAGGACATTTAAGAAGCCTTTATAGTGCCTATTTTTAAATTTCGAACTACATATGTAATCGACAAATTCCCTACAAAATCTTATGTCAAGGCGCTGCTTTCACCATCGCTTTTGAAGGTATAGTCTTCTTCGCCGAATCCATGAATCACTTGATGGCACTTGGCCTTTATTGGGCTGTTGCAATGAATCCAATTAAATCCCCCCGGGCAGATGCATATCTAAAACGAGAATGCACTTCGAATCTCCACTGACACTCAAGACTTTACTCTGTTAAATGAAATATTTGCTTATGAATGAGTCCAATTGAAATCATTAAACACTCTTTCTCTTGGATTTGTTTAGCGAGAAGTCTCAATCACCTGCCTCAATAAATCTGATACTTGATGTAAATGATGGTCAATGGTGAAGCACTCCTGAACTCTTCTGCGACCACAACTTCCTAGCCGTGCCGCCAGCTCCGGATCCTCAATCAACCGAGTAATCGCCCTAGCCATAGCAGCCACATCTCCCTCATCCACAAGGAAGCCGCTCTCGCCCTCTAACACCACCTCTGGAATCCCCGCATGACGAGTCGCAACCACAGGCAAACCACTCAGCTGGGCCTCCATCACGGCCACAGGACTCCCTTCGCTGTCGCCATCAGATGCCACCAAAGAATGCTGCACAAATCCACGCACATCGCGCATCAGCATTGCAATCTCTTCCTGCGTTCGCAGACCCAAAAAGTGAACATATTCTTGCAACGCGAGAGACTGAACCAAAGACTTGGCTTCTCCCAGCAAAGGGCCTTCCCCCACCATCCAAAGATGCGGCTGCTCCTCCACAGACACTCCGGCAGAGTGGATGAGTGAAAAAGCGCGGATCGTATGGAGCGGACCCTTCTTTTCAACGAAACGACCCACGGCAAGGAAGACCGGCGGAGTGTTCTCCGGAGCACTGCCCTTGAACAAGGCAGTATTTGCTCCAGACGGACTAATGAGCAGACGATCTTGTCGAGCCCCAAGGGTCTCTAGCGTTTGGGCCATTGGCTTCGACTTCACCACCACACCAGCAGCAATACAAAGCAAACGGCGATACCTGTCACGCAGCAGGCCCAAACGAGCGTGGGCGGAAGCATCCGATCCTCGGAAATGCACCACCAAAGGCACACCTGTCCAGGAACACGCCTCCATCACTCTTACAGCTTCAAACCCAAACTCCACCATCACCGCTTTGGGGCGATGCTGACGAATCAAACCCAAGGTCACGATGGCTGCGGGCCAGCTTGCAAGACGGAACCATCTCAGGCGTGTCAACACCTTACTGATCAAAATCGCCAATCCGTAAGCCAATCGCCAAGGACTTTTAAGGGGGCGCTCATCACCAAAAAAAGCCGTCAGTTCAAACGGCAAACCCTGAAGATTGGCACGAACAAATGTTTCACTAGCGGCGCGACGGGTCGGCGCCAAAACCAGCAGCTTGTGCTGAGATGCCGTGGGAGCTGTCATCAGGGGTTGGGTAGTGCTAAAACCGAACGCCAGAGGGGCTCCACCACACTCCAATCAAGCGAACACAACTTCTCCTTTGAGGCAGCACCTTGACGCTCGCGCAGAGGCAAATCCAACATCAGCTTCTCGAGCGCCTTAGAAAAAGCGCGCCAGTCATCCCGTGGGACCACAAAGCCGTGCTCTCCATGGGTCACCATTTCCAGGGGGCCTGGCGACGCGTCACTCACCACCGAAGGCAGACCAGCCGCCATCGCCTCAAGCAGCGCATTAGGCATACCTTCAAACCGTGATGGAAGGGCGAAAATCGCAGCTTGCTGCATAAACGTAAGTGGATCGGTGCGGAAGCCAGCAAAGCTGACCACCTCAGCAATACCCAGAGAGAGAGCCTGATTCTCCAAGGCTGTTCGTTCTGGGCCATCGCCCACCAATGTGATGCTCCATCCGTTGCGGCAGTGCAAGGGCAAGGCGGCAAACGCCTGCAAAAGCACATCCAATCCTTTCTGAGGAACCAAACGAGCAACTGCCAAAATCTGGAGTGTTCGTTCTGGTGTTGGCCCATCACTAGATCGAGATAACGATGCGGGCAGAGGATTGGGGAGCAATTCCAGGCGTTGCCAGTCGCCCATGGAGCGAAGAGCCTCAATCACTCCCTTGGTATTGGCCGTCACCACATCAGCTCGCCGGTAGTACACCTTGCGAAAGCGACTCCAAAGACGCTCAAGGGTCTGCCTATGTGGATCATTGCGCTCAGAAACCACCAAATGCACGGGCTGATCCCAAACAGCAGCGCAACAAAGAATATTAGTTTTAGTGAGCAGAGCTAAGACCCGTTTTGGACGCTTCTCCACAATCTCCTGGCGCAAACGCTTGGAGCGATATCCCGCCAGCCATGGCATCCCTAGACGCAGCAATTGGCTTGCCCAATTATCACTATCCGGATGCATTTGATGCTCAATCAACGGCCACGATGCTGCAATCGCTAAAAGGAAAAAGATCCTTAGAAGCTTGAGAACTTGGGCCAAAACAAATCTTCGACTGCGCGCTTTCAACGATCGATTCGAGACGTCGCGAAACCAAGGATGAATATCTGGTTCAAGATCAAACACCTCCACACCTGAGGGGATTTTCTGCTTGATGGGATGGCTATGTCGAAGGGACAACACACGAACGCGAAACCCCTGAGAAACAAAATGCTCAGCAGCTAGCAGACCAACCTTCTGTGCACCTCCGGCGCCGAGATGAGGAAGTACAACCCAGAGATCATCCATGGCTCAGCGGTCGCAGAGCCTCTAGAAAATCATGCCGGAGACGTTCAGAGGAAAACCTTTCACGCACCGCTATTGCTTCACGACCCAGTGCCATGCACCGCCGAGGATCATTCAGTAGTTCTCGGATAGCCATGACCCAATCGTCGCTGGTTGCATCTTCGGGCAACAACAGACCATTAACCTCGTGTTGGATTAATTCAGCAGGACCCGTCAAGCAGTCGCTAGCGACACAAGCACACCCTGCAGCCATCGCCTCAAGCAGCACGTTTGGGAAACCTTCAAAACGAGATGGCAGAACAAACACAGTGGTCCGTGAATACCAGCGTGACATGTTTCCAACTGTTCCCGGGAGCAAGAAGCGTTGCTGAAGGTTCGGATCGTCTCCCAACAGCCCCCGCAACCAGCCTTGCTGATCGCGACCGTGATAGATCCCTTGGGATACACCAGGCAGAGCCAAGTGAAGGGTGGGGTGTTCTCCAGCCAACGTCTTGAAGACGGGCATCAGCTTGTCAAAACCTTTCTGCATCGCTTTGGTGCCAACTCCCATAAGTAAGGGAGCATCGGCATCAATCCAGTGATCAGGATCGACACGAGGCTCACGATCAGGGAAAGGCCAAGCTACGGGGTTCGGCAGAAGCAGCTGACGACGCACACCACAGTGATCACGCAACCACAAGCCGGTGATCTTTGTTTGCACTAAATGAAGGTCTGCCCAGGGGTAGGTCAGACGCCGCAACCAGCGCCACGGCAAAAGCGGTGGTTTAGCGGGGGGATAATTCCGTTCAGACACAATGCAACGAATCTGCAAGCCGAAACAGGCCAAAAGCAGCTTCACCGACGGAAGCGTGGTCACACCAACCGCTAGATGACATCTCTGTTGCCGTAGAAGCTGGCGTAGCTGATAAACCCTCAGGGGAAAAGCAACCCACCCAAGCCGATCCAATGCAGCAGGCAAAAGAGGCTCAAAACAACGGCGCACTCCTTGAGGTAATGGATAGACATCAAGATCAGCCGTCTGACGTGTAATCACTACCACGTCCCACCCAGCTTCCCTGCACCAAGCTGCCCAACGCAAAAGGACTCTTTCCGCCCCTCCCAGCTTGAGCGAGTCGATGCTAAAAGCGATTCGAATCGATTCCATTAGTAGAACTCTAATGGGCGAAGTAAACTAAAATACAATTTTTATTTAAAAGCTGTCTAGACAATCCAGCGGCAAAGGAAAATCATGCAGACCAAACAGTTGCTCTAACCCTAGGCTACACAAAAGCATCAAGCAATCATCTCATTTCCTTGAGACTCCTTGACAAAAGCAAAATTTTTTAATTTTTTTGGCGAAAAAAATAGTTTGAACACCCTTGTCTAACAAATCTTCGCAGAAATGAATGCAACAATTTCCCTACCGTGACTCACCTCTTGAAGGGAGTCGCTCTTCGTCAACGCACAAAAAATGAAACCCGTTGATCATGGTAACGCCCGAATTATTATTCAAATTGATTAAAAATCAGAGAAAGTTAATTTCCTAGATAGTATCAGTTAGAAGATTAACACCCACTGATACAATTTATGATCAATGTACAGGCAGCAACCACTCCCATCTCGCCTCAAATCCCCTCAGATCCCTTCAGATCCCTTAATACCCTGAGCATCCTTCGGGTCCGAGCAGGATAAGTATATTCAGCAGCCAAAGCCAGACGTAAAGCCAAATCAGGCCCTTTATTCAGCAAGGAGAACGACAAGGCCTTAGAAAAATCTTTTTCATTGGGCTGACATAAAAATGCAACGTGACCGAATTGCCCAAGCGCATCGATATCAGTAGCAACGACTGGAAGGCCTGCAGACAAATACTCAAAAAATTTCATTGGAAACATAGCTTGGGTATAAGGATTGAGCTTTAACGGCAACCAGCCACAAGAAAAGCCTGCACAATAATTAGGAAGATCACCGTATGGACGCTGCCCAAGTAAATGAACATTTGGCTCGATATCCAAAAGTGTTGTATCCGTATATGGTTCGCCCTCACCTGTCGGACCGATAAACACAAACTGCCATGAACGATGAGCACGAGCGACAGCAGCAATCAAAGCAAAGTCCAGCTTATAGTTGCTTACAGCACCAATAAAACCAATCCGTGGCTCTGGAATTGATGCAATATCTGCTGGAATAGAGCTCAGCGACAAAGACATTGCTTTAGAAAAGTGAGCCTGGTCAGCAACATTAGGGTCAAAGCGAATATGCCGCGAATAGGGAGCCAACTTTCTCTTCAATGCGGGAGAGGTTACAAAAACCTGGTCAACTTCTCCGCAAAGTCGGCGCTCCTGCGATTCAATCAATTCGCGAGGCATACATGGCTGTTCCTGAACAGCATCCACAGCATGATAGATCTTGAGAGAGAATGATCGAAGATTAAGGAAGGATGCCGTTAAGGGGTTGTAAGTCCACAGCCAAGGCTTACGAAATCTGAGAAAGCGCAAAGCAAGCCAAAGACCAAAAGTTAAACTTAATTTATTAATCAAAATCACAAAGCTTCCGGATCCACCAGGAATAACCAATGGCGACCAAACCCAAAGGTTTTGCCTGACGCGCCGAGGAGGGCACAACCCACGCCACAAACGTTTAATAATGCGTTTTAAATCACGTCCCGTGGCCCTAGCCGGCCTTAATCCCAATGAATCCAAATAAAGAACACGAAATCCAGTATCCGCAATTGAAATAGCAACATGTTGCTTATTCGTCCAAATAGGGTGCTCCCAATCTGCAGTAGCCAGTACAACAACGTCAGCCATAACTAAATTTAAAGATCCTGCAGCTCAACCAATTCTCGAAAACTAGATGAACGGTTTTGCAGCTGTTCATAATTACCATAAGCAACTACCTTTCCATGATTAAACTCATAAATACGATCACAATAACGAATAGTAGAAAGACGATGTGCAATGACAATTGTTGTACAACGTCGGCCAATAAGCTCGAGGGCTTCCATTACCTCACTCTCCGTTTTATTGTCTAAGGCACTAGTCGCTTCGTCTAATACAAGCACCTGAGCTTGCTTATAAAAAGCTCTCGCCAATGACAAGCGCTGACGCTGACCACCAGAAAGGAGCATTCCATCTTCTCCAATTTTGGTGAAAGCGCCATACGGAAGCTCCGAAACAAACTCTGCAAGCTGAGCCATCTCTAAACATTCCCAAAGCCGATCCTCATTAATATCGTCATCGTCAACACCAAATGCAACATTTCCACGCACACTTGCATCAAGCAGCTTTATGTTTTGAGGGACAAAAGCACAACATTTCTGCCATGCTTGCAGTTCGTTTCTTTGCAAAGAAACTCCATCGAGAAGTAATTCACCTTCCACTGGAGTTAACAATCCAAGCATAATATGAGCCGCTGTTGTTTTCCCCCCTCCCGTACTACCTACCAATGCAACCCGGGCACCCACTGGAACAGTGACGTCAACATCACTTAATGCCATGCCCGAAGATTCATTATAGCTGTACGATACATTGCTAAGCTTAATTGTATGGCGAGGCATGATTCCCGCAGGCGTTACTGGTAGTTCTGACTGAAAGGCATAACGGACAGGCGCTAATTCCAACAAACTCAATGCATCTTCAAGGTCTGGAAGAGATCCTCGTAATTTATTAACTGATTTCGAAACAGATTGCATTGGAGCAGCAAGTCTCAAGGACGCAAATACAACACCAATTAAAGCCGGCAAAGCATCGCGAACAGAGTCAGTTCCACCCCCGCTAAGCAAAGGCGGCAATAAACCCAAACCAAATAGAACAGTTACACCAGCAGGTTCAATGACAAATCGTGGAATGTCAGGAAGTAACTTTAATAATCTATCGTAACGTTTTCCCTGAGTCCCAATCGCACCAAAACGATTTATAAAATAATTTTCAGCACCGTGTAAATGAATATCGCGAATTGAGCGCGTTGATTCAATCAATATTTGATTAACTTTACTTTTGTAAATGTATTGCTGACTTGTCAAAAACCGGAGACGGGGGGAAATAAAGTGTGAAGCTAAAACATACGATATAGTCAAAAGACCAAATACAGCTATCGCGATCCAACCAAATGCTACAACAACTCCTAAAGCAAGAATACCCGAAGACAGGATATTGCTAACAATGGACAGCATTGGAATAACTATATTATCCGATACTTTGCTTAGCACGCGATTCAATCTCGTTAACAGTGTAATTGAACTAGTATCCTTATAATAATCATAGCCTTGAAGAATCAGATTACTGTAAACACGATTGCCAAAAACAGCCCATATATCTGCACTAACTCGAACCTCTATTAATTTAGAGGCAAATTTTAGTGCGGTAGAAATCCAAATCAATGCCAATAAAATTGCAACAATCCAAAGCCCACGGTTTAAGGCATCACCCCCAAAAACCCTAATAAATGGAACATTATTGGCCAAGTCTGAACCACTAAAAGAGCCAACAAGCTTTGCCACTAAACCTACAAAAACCAAATCTCCAATACCAACAACTATTGAGATCAATAGCAATAGACCTAAAACTCTATGTTGCTGCGAAGGCAGGTAAGCAATAAGAGCCCTCAACAGGCGAAGCGTTTGACTGCGCCGTAAAGAGGTCCGCTCAAGAAAGGGTCGTTTCAACAAGAGCCCTCTGAGCATCTGTATTAAAGAATATAAATCCATTAGCCCTCCGCCACATCCCGAGGATGTGTCAGCCGGACAACCGATTGACCACCAAAATCAAAAATTCTTTGTCAACCATCTCAAGTTTGAGAAGACCCGATAACAACCTCAACCAGAAAAATCGTAGATTAAACGAATGCCGTCAATCTTTACTGCCAAAAAACACTCCTCTCCATCAATAAACCAGCTTTCCCGGCTAAAACAAAAGATATTTACACATAGCATGAGCAGCATTCAGCCATTAATCTGTTAGCATTACCCAATAAAAAAGCTTGCCAAAACCGAGGGGAAACCTATCAAAACTTGCGGCATCTTCTGCCTGTAACTGCATACTTTAGTGTTTTAGTCTAAGACAGAAGCAGGACAGGCTTAATTAGAGTGCGACATCTGCCCATCCATTGCAAATCTTTCGGAAATCAATTATCAACTCATATCTAGACCAAGCCCACTAATGGATCCCTCATTTATCATTCAAGCCAAAATCTAACATCAGTATTTATTTAAATCTTTAATGGCTAGCAAGCAATCTACTAGCCTTAGCCAACACAAGTCTTATCCTCTTTTCCCACTTCAAGCGCCACGTAGATTTTGACATTAGAAGTTGATCTGATGGGCTCATTCCCCCTGCATCAGCACATGATTGCAACTGATTGAGCACGTTTTTCCATCGCTTCTGCATAACAGCTTCCGAGCTCAAGTCCATCAGAACCGCCAGCTCTCGAATTGGGGCTTGCCATCTCTGCGGATTCGCCACGGCCTTTTCAATCCGTTGCACGTCATAGCGAAGGCTGCCGCAGCCAATCTGATGGGCCGTTACACCTGGAGTCAACGTATCAACGAGAGCATGATTCAGGCTGCTAAACACCACGCAACCACATGCCAGAGCCTCTAAGGGTGGAAGCCCAAAACCCTCACTAACACCGCTGCCACGCCAGTACTCAGCAGAGTCATAGACATAGACGGTGGCGCTGTTGAACAAGCTCACAAGATCGTCCACCCAACCGCTTTGCACTTCCACACGCAATCCATTCTTCCTCAGCGCAGGCACTAATTGATGAAGCACATAGGGGCTGCTTTTTCGCTGCTGTACCAAAACATCGATAGAGCGTTTTGATGCCAAGTCAGCAGTTTGGTTTGGTCTGGGACGTGCACCATTTTCCAGCCATTTCTGTTCCAATCCGTTGGGGATCAAAAACAGCGGATTCCGCGGTACACGATCTCCCCAATAACCAAGAGTATTGCGGCTGACTGCGATAACTGGAACACCTGGCGGGAGGTCGAAACCATATCCACTGCTGTGAGCTTGATAAGCAACAGGTCTTCCCTTCAATTTGTGAATCAACTGGGGAACATCAAACCCCCAGCTCACCAGCCAAAGCGCTTCCCCTGGTGCAGTTTCGCGCCTCAATACATCTTCTAGAAATGGATAACCAAGTTCACGCTCGCGGTAAGTCACAACCTGCGTGGAACGCAACTCCGATAGGAGTCGAGCCGTTTGCAAGGCAACGCTCAATCCACCACAGCGAAAACGGGGCCCGGTGCCAGGCACCAGAACCCGAATTGGAGTCAACAATCTTGAGGAGTCTTGAATATCTTCCTCGCTGAACATCTAAGCCACAACAGCCTCAGTGCTTCCAGTTCGCTGACGGCGCGTAAGGAAACCAAACAGGACTTTGCCGATGGCAGCAACAAGATTGCCTTCAAGCTCCTGGAACATTTTCATGTTCAGGTGGAAAGCCTGATTGGCCTCCTCGACGATGCGATCAGCCATGGCCTGATCAATCGGCAAGGCATCCATCGCGGAGCGATAGTTGGTCTTGAAAGCTTTTTCGTCCGCGATTTCAGGGAACACATAAAAGTGCAATCCATCATCGGTGGGGTTGTTCATCGCCTTCTGAGCAATGTTCTTCAAGATCTGCCCACCGGAGAGATCGCCCAGGTAGCGAGTGTAGTGATGACCCACCAGCAACTCAGGCGCCGTCTGAGCTACTTCACGAATCCGAGCGACATACTCCGTTGCGGCAGGAGAGGCTTCAATCTGTTGACGCCACTCAGGGCCGAAATAGAACGCGAGGTCTTCCTCGAGGGCTGTGACGCGATCGAGCTGTTCAAAGGCAATCGGGGCCAACACGGGGTGATCCTTGAGTCGATGCATCTCCTCTTCCATGGCTTCATAGACAAAGAAGAGATCTGCTACCAACTTGCGATAGCTCAGCTTGTCCACTACACCCTTGAGGAAGCAGCTCACGAAGCCAGTGTTCTCGGCCATGGTGTGTGACTTTTTCGTCCCTTCCCGGAGCTGGGTAGCCAGAGCGACGGACATACGAGTTAAAGACGAAGCAATTCAATGACCTTAAATTCAGTTTGCGATGATGGCTCTGATCAGTTGCGAAGGGTTAAGAACAGGTGCGATCGGTCACACCATGTTCGAACACCTCAAACAACTCTCGACAAATCACTTGCAACCGCTCCACCTGATCCCGTTGAGGTAGATGGGGACCAACCGGCAACCAATCGCCCACCGTTGCTAAACGCCAGCGTTCGCCGTCAAAGGTCATGCCACGCATGACCACGCCAAGGAGGGATGGACAAGACGAGGACATCTCTCCCTCCTCCGGCTTCAGCCGTAATTGCAGCAACAAGCTGCGACACTGCAGCCGCGGGCTCCAACCTGGGAAATCAAAGGCCAAATCCAAGGTTGTGGCCTCGTCCCAATGGCGGGTGCATGGGTCATCACGCCAGGGGCTCAAATTCGGCTGAGCCGCAGGGAACTGCCTCCGAACCAGCGTGATGCCGGAGGCCAAGGACTGGGCCAATGCCACGCTATGGACCGCCATCGCCGCATTCACTGGGTTCATCTCCGCTGAACCCAGAGTGAAGGGTCACCAAAGCTTGCGCCAGCTGCCGTTACGGTTCATCCACAGCAGCAATAACCCCCTGGTAACTCCACATCGATGTTGAGGTTCACCATCGATCGTGCGTGAAGGCTTACGGAGAGCCTTAGGCAGCACCTCCCGAGTCATAAGCTCTCCAAATCCAAAATACCGCCAGGCAGCGACCCCTCCATGGCCCAGTTCGAGAAGCTCACAGCCCCCAGCCAGGGCACCCCAATCCGCTTCGAGAACGGCCAACCCGTGGTGGCCAACGATCCGATTATCCCGTTCATTCGCGGTGACGGAACAGGCGTTGATATCTGGCCCGCCACTCAGAAGGTGCTCGACGCAGCTGTCGCGCAGGCTTACAAGGGAGACAAAAAAATCGAGTGGTTCAAGGTTTACGCCGGTGATGAAGCCTGCGACCTTTACGGCACCTATCAATACCTTCCTGAAGACACCCTCGAAGCGATCCGCAGCTTCGGTGTAGCGATCAAGGGGCCCCTCACCACTCCAGTGGGTGGCGGCATCCGCTCGCTGAATGTGGCCCTGCGCCAGATCTTTGATCTGTATTCCTGCGTTCGTCCGTGCCGCTACTACGAAGGCACGCCCAGCCCGCACAAACGCCCGCAGGATCTAGACGTGATTGTGTACCGGGAAAACACAGAAGACATCTACATGGGGGTGGAGTGGGAAGCCGATGATCCGATCGGCCAAGAGCTGCGCAAGCATCTCAATGAGGTGGTCATTCCCGCCAACGGCAAGCTCGGCAAACGGCAAATCCCGGAAGGATCCGGCATCGGTATTAAGCCGGTGAGCAAGCACGGCAGCCAGCGCCACATCCGTAAAGCCATCCAACACGCCCTGCGCTTGGAAGGGAACAAGCGGCACGTGACGCTGGTGCACAAAGGCAACATCATGAAATTCACGGAAGGGGCCTTCCGTGACTGGGGCTACGAGCTAGCCACCACCGAATTCCGCGACGTTTGCATCACGGAACGAGAAAGTTGGATTCTCGACAATCTCGACCGGGATCACTCCCTCAGCGCCCAGGACAACGCGCGGATGATTGAGCCCGGCTACGACAGCCTCACGCCCGAGAAAAAAGAGGCGATTGATTCAGAAGTGCGCGATGTGCTCGCCGCGATTGGCGAAAGCCACGGCTACGGCAAATGGAAAAGCATGGTGCTCGTGGATGACCGCATCGCCGACAGCATCTTCCAGCAGATCCAGACCCGGCCTCAGGAATATTCGATCCTGGCCACCCTCAACCTCAATGGCGACTACATCTCCGATGCCGCCGCCGCGATGGTAGGAGGCCTTGGCATGGCTCCAGGAGCCAATATCGGCGAAACGGCCGCCATCTTTGAGGCCACCCATGGCACCGCCCCCAAGCACGCCGGATTGGATCGAATCAACCCCGGGTCCGTAATCCTGAGCGGGGTGATGATGCTGGAATTCCTCGGCTGGCAAGAGGCGGCCGACCTGATCACCAAGGGCCTCAGCGCTGCCATTAAAGACAAGCAGGTCACCTACGACCTCGCCCGCTTGATGGAACCCAAAGTGGATCCGGTGAGTTGTAGTGGCTTTGCAGACGCCATCATCAAGCGTTTTTAAACGGAGCGCTTTTGAGCAACAACAGGCCGATTCAAGCCAGAATCGGCCTATGGCTTTTGTCGACCCAAGCGACCCCTGCGTTCACTGCGGATTTTGTTTGCCCACCTGCGCCAGTTATCGGGTGCTGGGCACAGAGATGGATTCCCCGCGCGGGCGCATCCACACCCTTAAGGCGATCGAAGCTGGAGAGCTGGAGATGGATGCCACGGTGGCCAGCCATTTCGATAGCTGCTTGGGCTGCTTCGCCTGCGTCACCGCCTGTCCATCCGGCGTGCGCTACGACCAGCTCATTGAAGCGACCCGCCCAAAACTCAACCAACCTGAATTCCGCAGCAGCTGGCAAACCAGTTTCCGGCAGTTGTTGCTCCTGGTGCTGCCCTACCCCAAACGCCTACGCGCGCTCCTGCAACCCTTGCGCGCCTATGCCGGGACGGAGCTACAGCGGTTTACTCGCAGAACAGGGCTACTCCAGCTGCTGGGCCCGCAACTGGAAGCGATGGAAGCACTCCTGCCTCCTTTATCTCCCGAGGGGTTTGCCGATCGGTTCCCCAGGGTGAATCCGGCACATGGCGAACAGCGCGGCCGGGTGGGCTTGGTGCTTGGTTGCGTTCAACGCTGCTTTGATCCAGGGGTGAACGCAGCCACCGTGGCCGTCCTGCAAGCCAATGGCTTCGAGGTGGTAATTCCAGCCAATCAAGGCTGCTGCGGGGCGGTGAGCCACCACCAAGGCCAACTCCAACAAACCCAGGAGCTGGCAAGGGCGTTGGTGCAGAGCTTTCAAGAGGACGCCCTGGATGCCGTTCTGGTGGCCGCCTCCGGTTGCGGGCACACCATGAAGGCCTATGGGGAACTGCTCGATGGTGCAGACACCTTCAATGCGCCGGTGTTGGACGTGCATGAATTCTTGGCCAATCGGGGGCTTTCGGAGTCGTTTCGACAAGCGCTCACACCGCTGCCCTGCAAGGTGGCCTATCACGACGCCTGCCACATGATCCATGGCCAGGGGATTGCCGCCCAGCCCAGGGACTTGCTGCGTGCCATTCCCGAACTCCAGCTCAAAGAAGCCACGGAAGCCGGGGTGTGTTGCGGCAGTGCCGGTATCTACAACCTGGTGCAACCAGACGAGGCAGCTGAACTCGGCCAACTCAAGGCCGACGACCTCAGCAGCACGGGAGCCGAGATTGTGGCCAGCGCCAACATCGGCTGCAGCCTGCAACTAAGGCGTTACCTCAGCCAAGACGGTCCCAAGGTGGAGCACCCCATGGAACTGCTCGCCCGCTCCGCTGGGGTGGGACCGTTCAGCCCAACGCCAAGCAAGGCCTAAAGCCCTTCACCCCTCAAGCATTCGAGCCAACGCCATGCCTCGGTGAGGGTGTCTGGCTCACCAAGATTTCCCGGAAAGGTGAGCACCGGCAATGGGTCGCTGGGTTCCTGCTCCCGAAGCCCCTGATCCAAGGGAGACATGGATCGCACCAGTGAAAGGCCTGGCAAAAGCTGACCCTCCAGCTGAACAGCCTCGAGGCCAAGCCCCTCCACCAGCAGGGTGCCGGTGGTGATGCCTCCCTTGCTGATCAGGTAGCCAAGCCGCGCTGCCACGCCGGCCAGCAAACGGGCCATCAGGGATGCCAGCTCCATCCCAAAGCGCAGCCGCCCCGCAGCCGCTGCCGCCCCTGATCCAAACAGCAACTCACCACGACTGGAAAACAGCACCGGCGTGTGCCCCTCATCCAGGGCTCGCTCCAGTTGACTCCGCCATTCCGCCTCCAGATCCGGCAAGAGCAGATCAGCAGATCCCCCCTCCAGCACCCGGGCGATGCGAGCCACCGGCAGCTCAATGCCGCGGCAACGCACGTTGGCCAAGAGAGATTTCAACTGTTGATCCGCCAAAGGAACGTGGGAGCCCACCACCACCAAACCAGGGAGCGGCTGGCCGTGGAGATCACTGCGACGCAAGCCCGCCAGGCCATGGGCATCAAGGGGCTGGGGTCCTAAGGGCGTCGGACCGGAATTCACGAGTCCATTGAGAAGGCTTGCGGCAGAACGAAACAAGAAGCGCTTGCGCCCCTGCAAACTGCGGATGGCGACTCCGAGCGCCTGCAGCTGCTCGGGACGGGTCGCATCCACGACAACGGGACTGTTGTCTTCGAGGCTCTCAAGACAAGCCAAGAGATCCGCAGATCGCTCTGCTTCCAGCAGCGTCAGCGGGATGCGAACCACGGCGTTGGCAGCGATCCGGCCAGCGCTCTTTTCCTCGAGCCACTGCGCCAAATTACTGGTGCCATAACCAAACAGGCGATCCTGGGCAAACGCTGTGGTGTGCACCGGCTCTCCATGCAAACGATGCACCCCATCCACGGTGGTGCGCCCTCCCTCAAAAAAGGCGGGCACGTGCAAGGTGGCATCCACCGCTCCGAAGTGCGCCTCCCAGACCTGCGCCAGCACCTCTGGTTCGAGCACGCCGTGGCCGCGCAAGGTGGAATCACCACGGCTCACGAGCAGCAGTTCATGCTCCTGAATGCCTTCAGCGGCCATGGCCAGCGCCAGAGCGTCCACAATCTCGCGGTTGCGGCTGGCCGCGGCCTCAGGCGGGAGCGCCCGCGTATTTGCCAACACAAACAGCAACGGCGAGGGGTGCCTCAACCCTCGACGCAATGCCCCTTCATCCCAACGCAACAACAGCGGGCAGCTGTGCACCGTCTGAGAACCGGTGGGATCGTCGTCGATTACGACAATCTTCATGGCACGATCGATGGGTTTACTGAACTGGCCTGTTCGCTCACGTGCCTGAACAAGGGTTGTCCTCCACTGCGGTCCTAGCACCCAATTCTCTTGAGGAGCTTGGCCAACTCATCGCCGCCATGCATGCCGATGGGACGCCCTGGGTTCCCTCTGGCTTAGGCAGCCGTCTGCACTGGGGCCCTCCTCTTGCCGCTGATGCGGGGCCGCTGCTGAGCATGCGCCACCTTTCGCGGATTGTTGACCACGCCGTGGATGACCTCACGATCACCGTGGATGCGGGCATGCCCATGGCGGACCTGCAAACAGCCCTGACAGACCATCAGCAATGGCTTCCGCTGAACTGGCCCTGGGGCAGCAGCATGGCCTCGCCTTTATCGGCGGGCACGATCGGCGGGCTGGTGGCTCGGGGGTTGTCCGGAGGCCTGCGCCAACGGCACCTCGGCGTGCGCGACCAGATCATTGGCATCAGCTTGATCCGCAGCGATGGGGTGAGCGCCCGAGCCGGCGGCAGGGTGGTGAAAAACGTGGCCGGCTATGACCTGATGCGCCTGCTCTGCGGCAGCTGGGGCAGTGTCGCCTTGATCTCCGGGGTCACGTTGCGCGTGCAACCGCTGCGTGAACCACGCGGGCAGCTTGTTCTAGAGGGTGAGCTCAGCCAGCTCGAAGCATTCAGAGCCGAGGTGGTGGGCAGCAGCTTCACACCTGAGTGGATTGATTGGGAGCTCCGCCCAGACCAGGGGCCAAGGATCCTTCTTGGCGTAGCCAGCATCAGTGATGCTGCGGTCGTCGACCAGCTCAACCGGCTCGAGACGCTCGCTGCCCAGGCGGGGGTAAGCGCAGAGCGACAGCCGTGGGACCACCCGATCCCCGAACAATCTGGCCTAAGCACAGATCCGCCCTGGCTGCTGCGCCTCTGCCTCCCCCCCGCCGAGCTCCAAGCCTTGCTGAGCTCGCGTGAATGCACGGCGCTCTCGGGCTGGCATTGGAGGCTGGCCGCTGGAGCCGGAAGCGGTGAGGGCTGGCAGACCAGCGGTCACCCCACACCGCCGTACCAAATCGAAGCGCTGAGGCGACGGGTGATGGCGTTAGGGGGGCAGCTCAGCGTGCTGATCCAACCAGGGCCAGGGACCCAGCCCGGGGCTCTACCGGCCTGGCTGGATGCCCCATCCCGCCCCCTGATTGAGGCCGTGAAGCGTCAGTTTGACCCCAAACAACAACTCTCAAGAGGGCGACTGCCTGGGGTCGCAACGCCTCTCAACTCAGCGCGTAGCGACAACTGAGCTGGATGCTCTCGCCCGCAGCGAGCTCTAGCTTGCCGTCCCCACTAATCAGGGACTGGCGCGGTCCCGTCCAGGGCTCGAGGCACACCATCGGACGCGGAGGCTCTGTCCAGACCACCGTGAGATCCATCGGCGCTTGATGCTGAAGCTGCAAGCGCGTCCCCGCAGCCTCATCCACCAGGGTGACCGGTCCAGCCGGGCGGGTGAGAAAGTCCACTCCCTCTGGCAGTCGGCTCAATTGATCTCCGGTTTCAGCCTCTGCCATCACGAGGTGGTTCAGGCACTGGGGTGCCAAGCCCTCGATGCTCGTGCGGCTGAGGTCCGTCACATTGAAATAGGGGTGAAGACCAAAACTGAACGGCATCAACTCTCCTCCCTTATTGAGATTCGCAATCGTGGTGGTGATCTCCAACGCACCACTCACCGGACGCACCGCCATCTCCAGGCGAAAACGGAACGGATAGTGCGCAAAGGTCTCGTCCGTATCGGTCAAACGCAAACGCACGCCGCTCTGGTCATCCAGCAGCTCCAGCTGCCAGGGCAAGCCACGGGCAAACCCATGCTGCTTGAGAGTGGCTTCCCCACTTTTCAAGGGAAGCCGGTCGCCGGGAAGGTTGCCGCAGATGGGAAACAACACGGGAATTCCCCCCCGGATGCTCTGCGCCGGGTCGGCATAGCGCAGCTGGTCGAAATAGAGAATCTCCCGCCCATTGCAGAGCCATTCCGTGACGATGCCGCCCCGTTCGGGCACAAGCCGTAGGCGATCACCACTTTGGGGATGCACATATTCCCAATGGGGATACGGCGTCGACAGTTGACGAAGGGTCATGGCCATGAAACCCAGAGCCTCTTCAGTGTGACCACAGTTCAGCCATCCGCGCTGCGGGTGTGACTCGATCCAGCCGCCGCTGGTTTGGTTTGTGAGCTTTGTAAGGAGCCGAGCCAATCGAGCAGAGCCTTGTTCACCTGATCAGGAACCTCGTCATGGGGGCAGTGACCGGCCTCCAACACCACCTCATGGGTGTTCTCCGGAGCATGGCGTTGAAAGCTGGCGCGACGTCCAGCGGCATTGATCCAGGGATCGCGGATCCCCCAGAGCAGAAACAGGGGGGATTGCAGCTGATCAAACAATTCATCCAGGGGTTGGCCACTGGGAATATCGAACACGGTGCGAAACACGCCAAACGCCCCCGGATCCAGCGACGGAAGGCGAATGGATTCCACGAGGGCCTCGTCCACATTGGTGCGGTCGACGTACACCTGATTCAAGGTGCGGCGGATCGTGGCCGGGCGGCGCAAATTCTCAAACAACACCCGTTGCAGCACCGGGCTTTTGAGCAGGGCCGAAGCAATGGTGCGACGGGCGATCGCACCCCAGCCCCCGGGTGATGAACGCTGCTCATCACTAAAGGGGCCTGCCGCATTCAGGAGCACCACCCCCGCCGACTGGTCCTTCAAAGCAGCACCAGCCGCTAAGGCCGCAAACCCCCCAAGCGAATTTCCGGCGATCACGGTGGGGCGGCCGATCCGTTCCTGGACATAGGCCACCAACTGGTCTCGCCAAAGCGCACCGCCGTAGGTGAGCCCGGCTGGTTTGGCGCTGCGGCCGAAACCAAGGAGATCGAGGGCATGCACCTCGTACTCACTTGCCAGCACTGGAATGTTGTAGCGCCAGTGGTCGGTCGAAGCGCCAAAGCCATGCACCAGCAACACGGCGGGTCGCTTTTTGGCCTGGGCCGCGGCCTCAGGCTGTTCAGGCATCTGGCAAAGACCATGCACCGCATGGTTCTCAAACTGCCACCAGGTCTCACCCACCACGCACATCCCGTCGGGCGGCGATGCTAGGCATCCAGTTCATTCCTCCGCAGCGCCGGGCAATTGCCAACGATGGACACATACGACATGGGGCCCCTGCTGCAAAGCAGCACCCTCAGCGGAGGCCTGTTTTGGGCGCTTGCCCTCTACCTACCACTTAGTGGCCCACTACAACGACTGGAGGCCAGCTTGGAGGAGGGGCCCCTCAGTGGAGCTTGGCGTCAGGCCGCATTGGTGATCAGCAGTCTGCTGCTCGCCCTCGCTGTGGGGGTGATCACCCAACTCATCCTGGCCTGGGCCCTCGGACCAGGCTGGGCCTCCAGCCTGGCCTTAATCACCATTGGCTGGAGTTTGTTTCTCGTGGTCGCCCGCGGGCAAGGGGAGTAGGGCCTCAAAGCTCTAGCGGTTAGATCAAACCCACCGGATCAGCCGCCACCTCGCTGTCGACCTTGTCGTCGTCATCGGGTTTGTCACCACCAATCACCAACCTGAGCAGCACCGGCGCCAGGAAGGTGGTGCCGATCACCATCAACAGGATGGCTGCTTCGAGAGACGGTGAAAGCAGCTTGGCGCTGGTGCCAAGGCCCAGGAAAATCAAACCCACTTCTCCGCGCGGCATCATTCCCAGCCCAACGACAAGACGACGGGTGGGTTGCTTGCTCACAAAGGCCCAACCAGCCGCAATCTTGCCGATCACCGCCACCACAAACAGGAAAGCGGCGATCACCAAAGCGGTACGGCTCGCAGGGTCCGAAGGATTGATCACCGACAGATCCATGCCCGCACCCACGAGCACGAAGAAGATCGTGGCAAAGAGGGTCACGATCGGCAGCACGGCCTGTTGGATGGCGTGATTGTGCTTCGAACTGCTGAGAATCAACCCTGCCGCGAAGGCACCAAGGGCCGCTTCCAAGCCAATCGCCGTAGCGGTAAAGCAGCTCAGCGCCAGGATCACGAAGGACGCCACCAGCACCTCACCCGGGGCCTTGAGCTTGTCGATCAACCAATCGAAGGCAGGCGCTGCCGTACGACTCAAACCAATCGCCGCCACAACAAACACAGCCGCTGCAGCCACCAACTTGAGGATTGGACCAATCTCCAGGGTTCCGCCCGAAGCTAAGGCGATCACCACGGCCAAGATCACAATCCCGAGGATGTCATCGAGAACGGCCGCACCAATCACGATCTGCCCCTCGCGGGTTTTTAGATATCCGAGTTCTCCGAACACACTCGCGGTAATGCCAATGCTGGTGGCGGTCATCGACGCGCCGGCAAAGATCGCTGGGATCGCGCCCACGTGGAAGATGGCCATCAGCCCCCAGGTCCCCAGGGCAAAGGGCAACACCACCCCGGCCACAGCCACGGTGAAGGCCTGGGTGCCCACCGCGATCAGCTCATCGAGTTCACTCTCCAAACCGGTGAGGAACAGCAGGGCAAACAGACCCAGCTGGGCCACAGCCTCCAAGGCTGGGAAGCTCTCGTTGTAGAGCTCCGTGACCGATTCAGGCGGCACATTGCCCAGAGAGCTCAGCAGGGTGATTAAGCCATTGCTCAGCTCTACTTGGGTTTCTGGCGGCACCAAGAGATGCAAACCGGACGCGCCGATCAACACACCAGCCAGAAGCTCTCCCAAGATTGTGGGGAGCTGAAGACGAACCAAAACCTCGGCCAGCGCTCGCGCTGCCACGAAGATCAACATGAAGCGGCCAACCCCAATCAAGGTGGCAGCCATCTCGAGATCGTGGGCTGACAGTTCAGCCAGCAGCGGCGTGAGAAGGGGCGGAATCGCAGCAGCAAGCATTGAAATCTGCATGTTTTCTCAGCGGGACCTTAAGGGCAAAAGGGATCGAAGGCCGTGCATTGCATAAGCCTGCTAGCTAATGGCAACAAAGAGGGAAGCCCTGCGAACCGCGCATTGAGGCTGGAGCAGGGAAAGGAAGGCCACCACTCACAACCCTGTGGCCATCCGCTTAACGAGAAGACTGGGTCACAGTTCCTGCACCATTTCAAGCTTTCTTGGCCAAATACCAGCACACTTAACGCACAACAAAACGTAAACGCCATATTTCTCCCTCCATGAGCAGCTCCGAACCCCTCGATCTTCGCCTTCCAACTCCTGGTTGCTATGCCGACCCAGAACGGGCGGGATTGGATGCTGATGCCGTGTTTGACGGCATGACAGAGCATCTGTTCTTCACGCTGGGCAAGCTGGCTCCATCCGCCAGCCGCCATGACCTCTACATGGCCCTTAGCTATGCCGTGCGCGATCGGCTGATGACCCGTTATCTGGCCAGCTTGGAGGCAATTCGAGCTCGACCGCAAAAAACGGTGGCCTATCTGTCTGCGGAGTTCCTGATTGGACCGCAACTGGCCAACAATCTGCTCAATCTGGGAATCCAGAACGAAGCGGAAGAGGCCGTAAAGCGCTTCGGGATTGAATCCCTGCAACAGATCATCGAGGTGGAGGAGGAGCCTGGCCTCGGCAATGGCGGTTTGGGGCGCCTTGCCGCTTGCTACATGGAGTCGCTGGCAAGCTTGCAAATCCCAGCCACGGGCTATGGCATCCGCTACGAGTTCGGGATTTTTGACCAACTGATCCGCGATGGCTGGCAGGTGGAGGTCACCGATAAATGGCTGAAGGGAGGCTGGCCTTGGGAGCTTCCGCAACCCGATCAGGCCTGTTTCGTGGGCTTTGGTGGCCGCACGGAGAGCTATCTCGACGACAAAGGCCACTACCGCTCGCGCTGGATCCCCTCGGATCACGCCATTGGTGTTCCCCACGATGTGCCGGTGCTCGGCTATCGCGTGAACACCTGCGACCGGCTGCGTCTCTGGCGGGCCGATGCCACGGAAAGCTTCGATTTTTATGCCTTCAACATCGGCGATTACTACGGCGCCGTGGAAGAGAAAGTGGGGAGCGAAACCCTCTCCAAAGTGCTGTATCCCAACGACGGCACCGATGAGGGCCGGCGCCTACGCCTGAAGCAGCAACACTTCTTTGTGAGCTGCTCGCTTCAGGACATGTTGCGCAGCCTCGATAACCGTGGTCTTTCCGTCGACGACTTCCCCGAGTACTGGACCGTTCAGCTCAACGACACTCACCCGGCCATCGCGGTTGCAGAACTGATGCGTCTGTTGATCGATGATCGCCATATGGAGTGGGACAAGGCTTGGGACATCACCCGGCGTTCTGTGGCCTACACGAACCACACCTTGCTTCCCGAGGCCCTTGAGAAATGGGATCTCAACCTGTTTGGAAGCCTGCTGCCCAGGCATTTAGAGCTGATTTACGAAATCAACCGCCGCTTCCTGCAGCAGGTGCGCTTGCGCTATCCCGGAAACGAGGCGATTCAACGCAAGCTCTCGATCATTGATGAAGAGGGTGGGAAGTCCATCCGCATGGCCCACCTCGCCACCATTGGCGCCCATCACGTGAATGGCGTCGCAGCCCTCCACTCCGATTTGGTGCGCGAGCAGCTGATGCCTGAATTCGCCGAGCTCTGGCCCGAAAAATTCACCAATGTGACCAACGGCGTCACCCCAAGGCGTTGGGTGGCCCTGTCCAATCCAGGACTCTCCACCCTGCTTGATGAGCATGTGGGCCCCGATTGGGTCACCAACATGGAGATCCTGCGCAAACTTGAGGATCGCCAGAACGACACGGGCTTCCTGACGCATTGGGAAGACACCAAGCTCTCCGTGAAGCGCAAGCTATCGACCTACATCCACCGCAACACCGGAGTGTTGGTGGATCCTTCTAGCTTGTTTGATGTGCAGGTGAAGCGCATCCATGAGTACAAACGCCAGCATCTCAATGCTCTGCAGGTGATTACCCAGTACCTGAGGATCAAAAACGGCAAGGCCGATGGCATGGCACCACGCACGGTGATCTTTGGAGGCAAAGCGGCACCTGGCTATTACATGGCCAAATTGATCATCCGCTTTATCAATGGCATCGCCGAAACGATCAACGCGGATCCCGACATGGACGGACGGCTGCGGGTGGTGTTCCTGGCTGATTACAACGTGAAGCTCGGCGAACAGGTGTATCCAGCCTCTGATCTTTCCGAACAGATCTCAACGGCTGGCAAGGAAGCCTCCGGCACCGGCAACATGAAATTCGCGATGAATGGAGCGCTCACGATTGGCACCCTTGATGGCGCCAACGTGGAAATCCGTGAGCACGTGGGCACGGAGAATTTCTTCCTATTCGGCAAGACCGTGGAAGAAATTGCTGCCCTCAAGCAAAGCGGTTACAGGCCTTGGGAAGTGGTGGAGTCTGTTCCTGAGCTCGCTGAGGCCATCCGCTTGGTGGAGATGGGTCACTTCAGCAATGGCGATGGTGAGCTGTTCCGTCCTCTGATCGACAACCTCACGGGGAATGATCCCTTCTTCGTGATGGCTGATTTTGCCGATTACTTGCGCGCTCAAGATGCGGTGAGCCTGGCCTGGACCGATCGCCATCATTGGAACCGGATGTCGGTGTTGAACAGCGCCAGAAGCGGCTTCTTCTCATCGGATCGTTCGATCCGTGACTACTGCCGTGACATCTGGAAAGTGGAGCCCATGCCGGTTGAGATCACCTGTGACGTGCGCTGATTAAGGGCACAGCCATTGAACTTGCATTAAAAAAGCCCTCGCACAACGCGAGGGCTTTTTTTGAGCGGGATTGATCTCAGCTGGTTCAGCTGCGATCAGGAAGATCAGGGGTTTGGTGCAACAGGCGATTCAAACGCAAGCGATCAGCATTAAGAGGGTCGGGGGCGAGCTCACCGGCCAGCTCCCTGAATTTCTGTTCAATATCGTCGGGCACACGCACATCAAAGATGCGCTCCATCAACGCTTCGATGGAAAACAAATGAGCATTGATATTTTCAAGATCAGCCATTGCTTGATGGATGGCATCAGCAGGCTCTTCTCCACCACCCATCGGGGTGGCATGGGTTTGGGCGTCAGCGCCCGGAGTGCCGTGTTGCTTTTGGAGATCCTCCAGCACGCGACCAGACAGGGTTCTAAAGGCTTGAAGCGCCGCCCAACTCAGCTCCTGCTGCTGACGCAACGTTGGTGACTCTCTGATCAGACGGTCGTGCTCTCGATAGAAGCGTTGACAGTCAGGACATTGACAGGGCTCTTCAGGCAAAGCAGACCCTCAGTTATGTCCCATCATCGCACCTGATCAGGCCGTTAGCGGTGGATCCTGATCGAACCCAGACCGATCACCAAGCTGATCACCGAACGGATCTCCATCCCTGTCCACAACTCCTGGAAGCGGAATCTCGATCGAGCTCACCACATTGAGCGCATCGCGCAAACGCATGGAGTCGGCAAACCAACCCATCGCTTGTTCAGTGTCTCCACGACTCTCAGCATCACTGGCCTGATCTTCATGGGCTTCCGCCAAGAGGGCGAGCCAGCAGAGGCAGCGCGCTTGTACCACAGACAAATCAAGGTCTGTTGGCTGGCTGGCAGCGATGCGCTCGCTTTCCTGCTGAACCAAAAGCCGCAGCCGAAGCTCGTGAAGCTGGGTCATGGAACCGGTTCACACCCTCGAAAATAGCGGGACTAAAGCATCTGGCTAGCCCATCGCGTCAAGACACCGAATCAATCAATTCGTATCAATTGGCGGGAAAGCGCACTCTGAATGACTACTTAATAGATATCCAATTCACGCATTCATGACACGCAAAGCGGGTTTGATCTCAGACTTCAAAGCTTTCATCAACAAAGGCAATGTGGTTGATCTCGCCATTGCCGTTGTGATTGCTGGCGCATTCGGCAAGGTTGTTGGCTCCGTCGTGACCTTGATCATGACCAATGCGCTTGAGCCGGCCTTGAAGGCCGCCAATGTGGACTCGATCAATGCCTGGCCTGCAGGCAGCGTGATTGTGGCGATCATCAACTTCCTCGTGATCGCCTTTGTGTGCTTCTTGATTGTGAAATCAATTGAGGCCTCAAAGCGGAAGCAAGAGGTCATTGAGGAAACGAAGCCTGACCCCCAAGCTCAACTAGCTTCCGCCATCACTCGCCTCACTGACGCTTTAGAGCGCAAGGGGTTCTGAAGCGCTTGGCCAATGGATCCGATAGGCGCGGCTGCGGCCCTCCCCGATCGGCTCGATCGCCTGCTGTTCCACGAGTTCGCTCAGGTCTCGCCAGGCCGTAGCGCGGCTCACTTTGGTGAGGCTGATGGCCTTGCGCAGGGTCATGCCGCCCGTGAAGCCCTCCGGTTCGGCATCCAGCAACCGATTGAGCAGTTTCTGCTGGCGGTTGTTGAAGCCGCTGTAACGATGGCTCCACCAGAAAGCCGCCTTGCGCCGCACCGCATCAATCACGGCGCCATTGGTGACCGCCTCTGCCGTGAGCTGCTCCAAGAACCAGCTCAGCCAGCCCGTGACATCGAGATCTCCTCGCTGGCAGCGCTCCAAAACCGTGTAATACGCCTCGCGCTCGCGCGAGATCTGAGCAGAGATGCCGAGGGCGCGGGCAGATAACCCCTGCTGAACGCTGGCTCTGCAGTCCTGTGCCAGAAGCCGATCAGTGATGGCACGGGCTAGGCGGCCGTTGCCGTCTTCATAGGGGTGGAGGGTGAGGAACCAGAGGTGGGCCAGGCCGGCCCGGAGCAGCCCGTCGAGCTCAGCTGGCGGGGAGGCGATCCAATCCAGGAAAACCTCCAGCTGCCGCTCGAGCTGGTTTCGGGGTGGCGCTTCAAAGTGCAGGCGCTCGCGGCCGATCACTCCAGAGAGCACCTGCATTGGGGCCTCATCCCGCAGCTCACCAATACGAATGGCGCGCAGGCCATCGGGGCCAGCGGCAAACAAGCGCTGGTGCCAGTGGTTCAACGTGGCCAGGGAAAGGGGAGCTTCAAGGCTGCTGGTGGCTTCCATCAAGACATCCAGCAGGCCCTCCACCTGGGCGCTGGCGGTCGGGTGACCTTCGGTTAGAGGGAGGCGCAGCCGCTGCGCGATTGAAGAGCGCACCTGGACGGGATCCAGCAGCTCCCCTTCAATGGCCGCCGTGCCCAAGCTCTCGCGGCCCAACAAGGCAGAGATCGCCTCGCGATCAAGCGGGGGCTCTAGCGATTCCAGCCTGCTCAGCAGCTCATGACGTGCCAAACGGGCCTGTTCAAGCAGAGGCTCCAGAGAGGAGCTCTTCCAACGGAACTGGGGCCAGTCCGGCTGCTGCCAGATCCAAGATGAAGCCATTGGCTCAGCTTAATCGCTTCATCTGGCGAAGCGATTCATGACAAGGAATCGCTTCATTGAGCCAGTCTCTGGCCTTGAGACTCCATGAAAAGCTCTGCAACCAATAAGGATTTAAAAACGGGCTGTTGGGACTAATCCGGCCAGCCATCTGAAGCGATCCGGCTCTGATCGATTATCAGCCGATCTGCATCGCTGGGGGCCGCACTCCCCTTTTCAGATGAGCGCCGTACAGTGTCCGTACGTTCCTGGTGGGTTTCTCGACGTGACCAGCACAAAGCCGCCCGGCTACCGGCCGGCCAAGACGAGCCGAATCGAGCTGCGGGCCACAGAGGACGACCGCGACCTGCTGGATCGGGCCGCTGCTGCCCTCGGCACCGACCGCAGTTCCTTCCTTCTCTCCCAGGGGCGGCTAGCCGCACAGCGGGTGCTGGCTGATCGGCAGCACGTTCTGCTCGATGCAGACGCCCAGCAGGAATGGGAGCGGATCAACAGCCGCCCGGCCCGCAGCCTGCCCGGCCTGACGCGCCTGCTGGAGCGTCCCTCACCCTTTGCCAAGCCCGCGGCGGATCAACCCCAGCCGTGAGCCGCTACAGCCCCCCGGAGCTGCTGGCGGCCCGTCACCAACTCGCAGGCTTCCTCTGCCGCTCCAAGGAGCAGACCACCTGGCTTGTGGAGTTCGCCAAGCAAGCCCATGGAACTGGCACCACCCGCGTGTTTGTGGTTAAAGAGATCGATCAATCAGCCGTCGTTGCCTACTACGCCTGGTGCATGGCGAGCGTGGGAATCACGCAGCCCGTCGCTCTGCTGGCCCGCCTGGGGGTGGACGAACGTCATGAAGGCCAGGGCCTCGGTGCAGCTCTGCTGCTGGATGTGATCTCAAGGGTCGCGAGCCTCAGCGACGCCATCGGCTGCCGCGGCTTGCTGGTGCATGCCGAATCCGGGCAAGCCCGAGGCTTCTATGAACATCTGATCCCTGAGTTCGAGCGATCACCCACTGATCCCCTGCACTTGTTGCTGCTGCTCAAGGACATCCGCCTCACAATGAGTCGCTGAAGCAGGCTTCACGCCGGTGGGATCGCCCCCAACAGCATTGACCTCAACAGCAACTGCTGGCTAGAGCCTCTTTTCGGTCCTTGACATCCATCAAAGTTATGGAGTCAACGGGGTTTCACAAAACGGGGCTGGCGGGACTCGAACCCACGACCTACGGTTTAGGAAACCGTCGCTCTATCCGGCTGAGCTACAGCCCCTCACAGGCCATTATGGGGGTTGAAAGTAGGCGAGGTGATCGCAATGGATGGGTGTTGCCTTCGGGCTGCAGTCATCGGTTGAGGAAAGTCCGGGCTCCCCGATGGCCAGGCTTGCTGGGTAATGCCCAGTGCGGGTGACCGTGAGGAGAGTGCCACAGAAACACACCGCCGATGGCCGGTTCTGCCGGCACAGGCAAGGGTGCAAAGGTGCGGTAAGAGCGCACCAGCAGCATCGAGAGGTGCTGGCTCGGTAAACCCCGGCTGGGAGCAAGGCCTAGGAACGACGGGTGGCCATCTTCCCCGTTCCGCCATAGTGCGCCGCTCGAGGTCGTCGGTAACGGCGATCCCAGATAGATGATCACCCCCCTTCCTTGGAAGGGTGAACAGAACCCGGCTTATGTCCTGCTTTCACCCCTTTTATTGATGGTCCCTCGGGCTGCGTCAACGGGAACGTGCCGCTAAAACCAAGGCATTCGCATCCGAAGGAGTTGCTGTGATCACTCCCCAGCGTGAACAGCAACTGCAAGCGCTCTGGCGCCAGCTGGTTGCAGGCTCAAGCGGTACCAAAGAGAAAGAGCTGAACCTGGAGCAGTTGGAGCATCTCGACGAAGCGCTCACCCACACCTCCACAGGGCTCGCCCGCCATCACGAACAGCTGGAGTTTCTTGGTGATGCGGTGTTGCGGCTGGCGGCTTCGGATTTCATTGAATCCGAACACCCCCAAATGCCTGTAGGCGAACGTTCTGCTCTGCGCGCCCAATTAGTTAGCGACCGCTGGTTGGCGGAGCTCGGCAGCAAAATCGGCATCGAAGCGCTCATCAAGCTGGGAGCCAAAGCCAGCGGTGACACAGCAGCACGCGCCACCCTCCGCGCCGAGCACTGCGAAGCTCTGATCGGCGCGATCTACCGAATCACTGGCAAGGTGTCTCCTGTCCAAATTTGGCTCGCCCCTTACTGGCAGGAAACAAGCCGCGAAGTGCTCGCCGATCCCCACCGCGGTAACAGCAAATCGGCGCTGCAGGAATGGACCCAAGCGCAGGGGCTAGGGCTACCGACCTACACCTGCCAGGAAATCAGCCGGCGCCATGGCGATCCGCGGCGCTTTCATTGCCAAGTGTTCATTCAGGACCAAAACCACCCAAGGGCAGAAGCCTGGGGTGGGTCGCGGCGCCAAGCAGAGCAGCAGGCGGCTAAAGCGGCGATGCAACAAACAACACTTGCAAGCCTTCCATCAAGCTCTCAAACTCAAACCAGCTGAGGCAAAGAGTTGAACAAGAACCCCCCTGAAGGCAAAGCTGAGCTGAAGTTGGTTCCCTGCGCTGCGGCTGCCGGCTTGAAGGATCCTGGAAGTCTCTCTGCTCTTTCCCTTCAGGCCTCCCAAGTTGATGAAGCGTTTGGGGAGGCCGTGGAGCAGCACATTGCCGATTTGTTCAACAGTTGATGCGCTGTCTGGCTGTTACCCAGGTGATGCTGTGGTGGCTCTTCGGCATCTGAAGGTTTCACCCCTGATCTTTCGCGATCAGAGCATCGCAGCGGACGCGGATCTTCTCCCGATGCTGGATTCGGCAGTGAACGCCATCACGCTTCACGCCGATAGGGGCGGCAAGACCTCTCCGCACTGATCGCAATGCAACGCTTCCGAGCGATGGCTCTGTGCTCCACAACTCAGGCAGGTGCGGCCACTGCGGCGCACCTGCTGCATCGTTTCCACGGTGATGATCCCCGTGGGAATGGCGATGATTCCGAAGCCCAATAGCATAACCACCGCAGCAAGCAACTGGCCGAGCACGGTTTGGGGAACGATGTCTCCGTAACCCACGGTGGTCATCGTGACGATCGCCCAATACACCCCTTGGCCAACGGTCTGGAACTGGGTTTCGGGATGGCTGCTTTCCACCAGCACCATCAAGTAGCCCAGCACCACTTGGGCCATCACTACAAAAAACAAAAACACGCCAATGCGGCGAGCACTGGCCTTTAGGGCATTGCCAAGCTGCTGGGCTTCATCGAGGAAGCGCAGCAGCTTGAACACGCGCAGCACCCGCCCGAACTTGAAGATCCAGAGGATCAGGCCACTGCTGATCTGGGGAACGAAAAAGAACAGAACGGCTGACACATCAATCAGGCCGTAAAAGCTGAACAGGTACTGGCGCGGCCTGGGCGACACCCACAGGTGCAACAGGAAGTCGGCGATGAACACCAACAAACAACCATGCTCGAGTTGCCCCACCCAACTGGGCACTTCCCCCGGGGCGGCCAACCTCAAGGGATGGGGCTGAACCAACAATCCAGCCACACTGAGCAGAATCGTGCCGAAAATGATCAGGTTGTAGACACGGCCGGCCCGTGTGTCTGCCTCAAGAACAATCTTCCGCAATCGCAGACGCAGGGTCATCGCGTCAGGCAGCGCTGAGATCGCTCAGGCGCATCGTCACGAGCTTGTCCCAGTTGCCGCCTTCAAACAGCACGGCTGCGCGATCGCCACTGATGCGCTGCACAAAGCCTGTGTAGCCGGCATAGATCGAACGGGCATCCACCACGGTGACCGTGGCGCCAGGCAGGATCGGTGCAGCGGAGGCCATACGAGAAATGGGCAGTCGTGGATCCATTATCGAATGATGACTTCCTCTCCGTCACCCAGTTCAGCTGAACCAAACAGCGCAGACGAATGGCTGCCGGTGGGGCAGCTCGTGGGCGCTCAAGGATTACGGGGCGAGCTACGCCTCAACCCGGCCAGTGACTTCCCGGAGCGCTTCACGGAACCGGGGCCTCGCTGGCTGCAAGCCAAGGGATCAGCGCCCAAGGAAGTGGAGCTGCTCGAAGGCCGGCAGCTGCCGGGCAAAAGCCTTTACGTGGTGCGTCTCAAGGGGGTAAACAACCGGGCCAGCGCCGAAGCACTCGTTGGCCACACCGTGCTCGTGCCCGCCGAGGACCGGCCCGAGCTGGCCGATGGTGAGTTTCACCTGCTCGATCTGGTGGGCTTAGAGGCGCGCTTGGCCGGAAGTGATGAACCGATCGGCACGGTGAGCAACCTGATCAGCGGCGGCAATGACCTGCTGGAGATCAAGCTGCAAAGCGGAAAAACGGTGTTGGTTCCCTTTGTGGAGGCGATCGTGCCGGAGGTGCAGCTGGAGGAGGGCTGGTTGCTGCTCACCCCGCCGCCTGGACTACTGGAGCTCTAAGCCAGCCAAAGCAACAGCAGCGGCACCATCAGGGTGTAGGCCAGCGAGAGCGGCCAACCAAAGCGGAAAAAATCCAGAAAGCGGTAGCGCCCAGGGGCATAGACCATCAGGTTGGTTTGGTAGCCAATCGGCGAGAGGAAGCTCTGGCTAGCCGCAAACACCACAGCGGTGGCAAACAACATCGGCGGCTGCCCCAAGCCGGTGGCCACAGCAGCGGCGATCGGCAACACCAGGGCCACGGCGGCCGCATTGCTGAGCAGTTCGGTGGCCACCAAGGTGATTGCATAGATCACCAACAACGACACGTAGGCGGAACTGTGCTGCAAGAGCGTGAGCAAACTTGAGGCCGCCTGATCGGCCAGTCCCGTTTTCTGCAAAGCCACGCTGAAGCTGTACAGGCCACCCAGCAGCAGATAGAGATCCCAGCGAATCGAGCGCAGCGCCGTTCCGGCATCGAGACATTTGCCGATCACCAGCACCCCCACGCCCACGAGCACCGCCGCCACCAGGGGCATCACTTGGAAGCCGGCAAGCAGCAACACAGCCAGCATCACACTGATCGCCAAACCCTTGCGGTGGGTCGAGGGCAGATCGTCGTCGAGCTGATCGAGCACCACCAAGTCGCTGGATTGCTGCAGTCCTCGCAGAGCATCAAGCGGAGCTTGCAGCAGCAGCATGTCTCCCTCGCGCAGCACCACCCGTCCTAGGCGATCGCGCAGGGTGCTGTTGGCACGGTTCACCGCGAGCACCGTGGCATTGAAACGCTGGCGAAAGCGCAGCTCACGCAGCGTGGCACCGGCCAGCAAAGAGCCGGCCGGCACCAACACTTCGGCATGGCGGATGTGGGGAAGCTCTTCGGCGAGAAGGGTGCCGGCTAAATCCACCATCCGGTCTTGCTGCAAGCGCAACAGCTCCTGGCGGCTGCAGCGCAACAGCAAGCGATCAGATGCTTGCAAGCGCAATTGAGCCAGAGGGGGCTGGAGGCGTTGGCCGTCGCGGTGCACATCGAGCACATCCACATCAAAGCGGCGCTGCAGCCTGCTCTCATGCAGGGTGACCTCACAAAGAGGAGAGCGCTGCGGAATCACCACCTCCGTGAGGTAGCCATCACGGCTCAGCGCTTGGAGGTTGTCGTCGCTTTGATCGCCGCGATCGGGCAAGAAGCGCCCTGCTAGCACCAGATAACAGGCACCAATCAGCCACACGGGAATACCGATGGCGGTGAAGGAAAACAGCTCAAAGGAGCCATAGCCCAACCGTGACACCAAATCACTGGCCAGCAAGCTGGTGGAGGTGCCAATCAGGGTGATCGTGCCACCGATCAAGGTGGCAAACGAAAGAGGCATAAGAACCCGCGACGGGCTGATCCCGCGGCGCCGGCACCAGCCCTGCACCACCGGCAGCAAGATCGCCACGATCGGAGTGTTGGGAATGAAGCCGGAAATCGGCGCCACCACAAAACCAAACACCAGCATCAACTGGCTGGGATTACGGATGCGCGGCGATGCCAACAATTCGCGCAAACGATCCAATGCTCCGCTGTGCAGCAAGCCATTGGAGAGCACGAACAAACCCACCAGGGTGATCAGAGCAGGGCTACCAAAACCAGCCAAGGCCTCATTTGGTGTGAGCACCCCTGTGGCCATCAGCAGGCCTGCAGCCAATAAGGCCACCAGCTCAGGCGCCAGCCAACCACCGATGAAGCAGGCAATCGCCAATCCCAAGAGCAGCAAGGTAATCAGGGCGCTCAAGACGGCCTCACTGGGATCAGCAGTACAAGTACAACTTCAGCATCGGGCATTGAGCTACTGGCTGAGGCGAGCAGAGTGGGGAGGCTTGATAACGGAATCCATGCCCTTCTAAAGATCATCAGCCTGGATCAATCAAATGCAGCGCTTCTTCTCCTCCGCGTACAGCACGAGGGCTCAGACGCCTGTCAAAGCTGACAAGCCTTCCTCGGTGATGCACGGCGAGAGCTAGCAGGTAGGTGTCCGTGATCTGCCCGTGGTGAAGCAGTGCTTCTGCCTCAAAGACTCCAGCGGCCTCCCAGGACAACGCATCAGGCCAAAAAACATGGGTCGGGTGGGCAAGCAGTTCTTGGAGTAATGGCATCACAACGAGAGGCCCGCCAGGGCTGTTGGGATAACGCGGGTTCCCGAGAATCCGCAACAGCGCGTTTTGAGTGAGGGGGCACGTCGCCCAGCCATGGCGGCCATGGGCCTGAAACCAGCGGTGGGATGGCTCGTGGTGCACGTGCCTGGGATCGATCAAAGCGATCAGCACATTCACATCCAGCAAAGCAATCCGATCGGCCATCAAGCCTCTTCATCGCGCAACTGATTCACACGCTCCAGATCAACAACGCCACCAGAAGCTTTCACGGGCAATTGCGGCAATCCAGAGCGTTGCTCCAAAACGACCTGCAACCCTCCGTCTGCTGACCTGGATAGGGCCTGCCTGGCTAAGTCGCTAATGACATCACCAACAGAACGGCGACGCTGGCGAGCTAATACACGCGCTGCGGCGAGCACATCGTCATCAAGCTGGAGAGTGGTGCGCATCAAACATCACGCATCTAGCATCATTTTAAGTGAAGCAGCAAGACGAAGTCATCCAACGCTCCTCAAGCGAGACGAATACTGCTTCATCCTCGCCACATCCCGACTCCGCGAGACCAGCCTGAACAGAGACACCACCCTCAGGCGAACCAACATCAGCGAACACCTTCACAGGCCAACTGCAGCAGTCTTGAAAATCAATCAAGCCGATCAGAGATCGAAAAAAAGAGAGCCAATAGGCATGCAAATAACAACACAACTAGTGATGCGCATTAATATGCGCATCAAGATCTCAAAGAGCGATGCGGACCACCCTGGAGTTACCCGACCCTCTCTTTGCGCGGCTCAAAGCCAGGGCCGCCAGTGAACAGATCTCACTCAAGCAGCTGTTGCAGAGCTACGTGGAACAAGGGCTCATGGCACCAACCCACAGCGCGAGACCAACAACGCGCTCTGCCAGCCAGCTCCCAAAGGTTGAGGGCTGGCTTGCTTTTGATTCCAACACCACTAGCAACGCAGACCTCTTTGATCTGCTCGAGCCATGAGCAGCAACGCAGATCTCCCGGATCTCAACGTATGGCTCGCACTCGTAACCCCGAATCATTTCCATCATCAGCCAGCTCTGAACTACTGGGAGCAACAGGCTGCTGAGCAAGTGCACTTCTGCACGGTCACGGCCTTAGGCCTGGTGCGCCTGTTGAGCCAACCCAAGCTGATGGGCCCAGCCGTTAAAACCACGCATGAGGCTTCTGCCCTCCTTCAAGCCTTGTGCCAACAACCAGGGGTGAGCTTCGCGACACCAGCCAGCGATGGCTGGGATGTGTTCCACCAACTGATGCGCGAGGGCAATCTCCAGGCCCGCCTTTGCACCGATGCCTACCTTGCAGCGCTGGCCATCAGCAACGGCTGGCGCTTGGTGAGCTTTGATCGCGACTTCGAACGCTTCGGCGATCTGCAGCGGCTCTCACTCAGTTCAGGTGGGTAATCAAGCCAACCAACCCTGATCCAACTCAGTGATGGCCTCAAACTCCGGATCCTGATGGCGGCTGATCAACGGATCCTGCTGGTGCGCCGTTACGACCGCTGCCGAGCTGACGATGGCGCCTGGAGACGCCTGCATCAGGAGGACTTCTGCCAGGCTCTGGCGGTGCCACCCGATCTCAAATATCAGAATGAGGGTGGACCTGATCTGCAGGCCTGCTTCTCACTGCTGCGCCGAGCCACCAGGCCCAGCGCTCCGGAAGTGATCCGTCTTTTGGATGCAGTGATCTTCAATGCCTTAATTGGTAATCACGACGCCCACGCCAAGAATTTCTCGATCCTTTATCAACAGCAGAGAGGAATCCTGGCTCCGCTTTACGACCTGCTTTGCACAGCGGTGTATCCCACGCTCACCGACAAAATGGCCATGAAAGTGGGCAGCAAATACTGCTTCTCCGAGGTGCAGGTGCGTCACTGGGAGCAATTGGCCAAGGCAGCAGGATTGTCTGGAGCTCAGACGAAAAAGCGCGTTGCGGGGATCGCCAAGCAATTGCCAAGCTGTGCCCACGGTTTGCAAACGGAAGCCCTGTATTCGGATCAACCACTGGTGGAGCGCATCATCTCGCTGATCGAACAGCGTTGCGCACTCACTCTGAAGCGTTTGACCACCTGACAGCCGCCGGCCGCGCTGGCAGCAGATCGCGCCATGCCCCCACGGGAACGGAGAAGCGCTTTGGCAATCCTTTTATTGCTATAAACGCATCATTCACCCGCAAAAAATCGGCTCACGGCTGTCTTGTCCCATCCCCCCGCTGCCACTCGGGAACCAGCTCAGCCAGCAGAGCAAGGGCACCGTCCACATCCTGGGCGGAGATCGCGGCGTCGAGCGCATCGAGGCGAGGCCAGAGCACGTCTGGCGGAATGGCCTGTTCCTGGGCGCGAAAGATCAGGGGGTGTTGGGTGGATTCAGACTCAGCATCAATGAGAAGTTCTTCATAAAGCTTCTCGCCGGGGCGCAGACCAGTGCAGACAATCTCGATGTCGCCGCTGGGATTCTGAGCATCACGAAGCGACAAACCTCCGAGGCGCACCATCTGTTCGGCCAGGTCTTTAATGCGCACCGGTTCACCCATCTCCAGCAGGAACAGATCACCGCCTCGGGCGAGGGTGGCGGCCTGGAGCACCAGCTGAGCCGCCTCCGGAATCGTCATGAAGTAGCGGATGATCTCGGGATGGGTGAGCGTGATCGGCCCACCGGCAGCGATCTGCTTGCGGAACAGAGGCACCACAGAACCCGACGAACCCAGCACATTGCCAAAGCGCACCATCGCCAAACGGGTGCGGGGCTCGCCCGCTGCCCTGGCACTCTCAAGCAGCTCCAATGCCGACGCCTGAACTACCAGCTCAGCCAGGCGCTTGCTGGCGCCCATCACATTGGTGGGTCGCACCGCCTTATCGGTGGAGATCAGCACCACTTCGCTAACGCCAGTCACCACCGCGGCCTGACACACCACCCGGGTGCAGCCCACGTTGTTGGCGAGGCCCGCCAACGGGTTCACTTCCACCAGGGGCACGTGTTTGTAGGCGGCGGCATGGAACACGGTCTGAACGCCAAGGTCTGCAAACAGCCGTTGCACCAGCGCTGGATCGGCGGCGCTGCCGAGAACCGGCACCAACTCCACCGAAGAGGGCAGAAGCTGGCGCAGCTCCTGCTCTAGGGCATAGAGCGACGGTTCGCTGCTCTCAAGCAGGATCAAAGCCCTAGGGCTCAGCTGCAAAATGTGGCGGCAAAGCTCCGCACCGATCGAGCCTCCTGCGCCAGTGACGCACACCACCGAATCGCGGAGACCAGGACCGAGCAGCTCTTGTATTGGAGGCACGGGATCGCGTCCGAGCAGATCTTCAATGGCGACGGGGCGGAGCGCATCGATTCGAGCCAGACCTGAGGTGAGGTCATCAACCGAGGGAATCTGCAACACCGGGATCGCCTTGTGCTGCAACTCAGCAACGATGCGTCGGCGCTATCTGCGGGGGCATTGAGGGGATTGCCAGCAACACCTGATCAAGCTGATCCTGGATCTCAATTAGCGCCTGAGGCGGCTGGATTGAAATGCCATTGATCGTGCGCCGCCAGAGCACTGGCGCATCATCGAGAAAGGTCACGATCTCGTGGTTGCCAGCTAGGCGGAGGGCAGCCGCGAGCTGGGCGCCTGCCTCACCTGCGCCGTAGATAGCGACACGCACCATCTGCTTTTGGCCCACCGAACGCAACGACAAGAGCAGATCACGCAAGGCAAAGCGCACCGCTCCTGTGATGCCGGTGAGCAATAACCAAAGCAGAATCCAGCTGCTGCGCGGCGGCATCGGCAAGCGCAACGTAACGCCAGTCATTGCCAGAAGAAGCACAAGCACCCCGTTGCGACCAGCTAAGCGATAGAGAGCATGGCTGCCGACGTAGCGCGTTAGGCCTTTGTATTGACCAGTGAAGGCGTACAAGGGCAGGCCGAACAGCAATATCGCTGGCAGCAGCCAGAGGCTGGCAGCCTGAAAACTGGGATGGAATGGCTGAGCTAGACGCAGCCAGAAGCTGAGCCACACCGCCAAAGGTAATAAAAGAGCGTCAATGGCTGTTAGCAGCAGCCGACGGAGTAATGGCGGCAAATCCACTATTACTTTTTTTGAGAATGAAGAATCCATCAGCTTTTAGACGCCATAGAAAATGGCACCGCTACCCGCTGATCAAGCCAGATCCCAACCAACAGCTCAAAAACAGCCAGGCCGAAAACCAAGATCCAGTCTCCGACGAGAAGGGCAAACGCCAAAAATGCAGTAGCGGATATATATGTGAGAGAGACGCGGGCATGAGGCCAGCCAGCCTGGTGGAGGCGTTGATAAAGATGGAGACGGTGTGCTTGGAACACGCGCTGACCAGCTAGCGAACGCCTGAGTACGCAGATGCAAGCATCTCCCAGCAGTGGAGTTGCCACCAGTAGGTAACCAAGCGCCTCAGGCCAGGTGGAGGCCTGGAGCACCAGGCCAGCGAACACCGC
The DNA here is from genome assembly GCF_000230675.1 of Synechococcus sp. WH 8016. Taxonomy (NCBI): domain Bacteria; kingdom Bacillati; phylum Cyanobacteriota; class Cyanophyceae; order Synechococcales; family Synechococcaceae; genus Synechococcus; species Synechococcus sp. WH 8016. The sequence goes on from NZ_AGIK01000002.1 coordinate 181,154, forward strand.
GCCGAGAAAGGTGCTGCCCACATCCCCCATGAATACCTTGGAGGGGCTCCAGTTCCAAAACAGGAAGCCAAGCAGCGATCCCACCAGGGCCCATAACGGCCAGGGCGCATCTAACACAGAAGACAGCGTGGCAATGGTCACTGCCATGCATCCGGCTACCAGGCCATCAAGGCCGTCAGCGAAGTTGGTGAAGTTGATCACTGCAGTAATGGTGATTACCAGAAGCGTGAGTGCCTGTAATGACAAGAACCAGCTCGGGACAGCTGCAGGCAAGGCTGTGGCCAAAGGGCTGAGCAGCATCAACGGCAGAGCTGTGGCCAACTGGACGCCAAAACGCACAGAGGAACCCAAATTGTGACGATCGTCGAGGAAACCCAGAGCAGCCAAGGGCAAGGCGCACATCACCACACCACTGATGGCAGAACCGGACGGCACGCCCCTGAACAAAGCCAAAGCATTAGCGAGCGCGGCCACGATCACAAAGACCAGCCCACCTCCGCGAGGTGTGGGGCGCTGGTGGGAGCTGCGGGCGTTGGGTTTATCAATAAGGCGCCCATGCAGCTGCGGAATCAAAACCCATAGGAGCACTCCACTAATTATGGCCGAAAACAGCAGCACAAATGAAGACGTGATCACGAAATAAATAGATGCAAGATCTCAACAGAATTCAATGGAGTCACAGACGCAACCACAGAACAAGCTCACAGGCTTCAAAATTAGCTAATTCTCCAGAGCTGCATGCGCAAAAAATCTTCAGATCACTACTCAGCAGACATATAAGATGTCAAGAAGAATCCCCGAAGCAATGAAGCCTCTATCATAATTGCATGAGACCTAAAGAGACCGGCAGACGATTAAAAGTAGGCCAGTGCAACGGACTTGACCTTTAAAAGGTTCACTCACATTGCCCAAACTATTAGGGCAAGCGACTATTAAGTGATGTTATCCATTGAAATTATAGTTTATACCAATAAGCCGCTTAACCATAGGCCAGAGATATTAAACCTTCTCCCATATCTGACTGACGGTCAGCCGCAGAAGTACGGCTTTATTTATCTACAACTCCTGATCGGGTTACTTCTATTGGAATTCCTTAGCGGTATGGATGCGGTGAAGATTCCCCACGGGCACCACGGTCGCTATGGCCGGGGTCCGCAGGGTTATTGAGGGCTGATCTGACAATAATCAGAGCAACCGAGATATGAGCCATTGAATGAGAGCCGGCTCAAGGCAGATCGGGCAGCGGAAACGGCTGAGGGGGCTCAGCCAGCAGCTGATGGCTGGGGATGAAACCAGCGAGGTCAGCGCCTATTCGCAGCACAGCTTCAAAGGCTTTGGGGGAGTACAGCAGCAGCGGCGCCATCAGCAGATAAAACAGGCGGCTGGGGATAGGGAGCAGGTAGCACCGACGGGCCGGATCCCCGCTGGGCTGGGCCTGCTGCAAAGCCTGGAGCATGGCGCGGTAGCTGAGCGGCACGTCTCCACCGAGAGGAATCCGCTCCGACAGCGCAGGATCACAATCGCGGCGACTGAGCTGCTGAGCCATACGGAAGGCCACCGCCGCCAACTGACGGGCATGGATCGGCTGGCGAAGACCGGTGGAGGAGGGCAGGGGGAGCAGCGGCAGACGGCGAAGAAGCTGCAGCAGACGGCTCAGATTGCGGTCGCTATATCTGCCGACCTGGCCATAGATGAGGGTGGGCTGGAGGATTCGGCAGGGAATCTCCAGGCGGCGGCAGGTGCTGAGCAACTGCTCTTCAGAGCTGGTGAGGCTGCTAACCAGATGTCGGTCAAAGGGGTTAGCGGCGTAGCGTTTGGTGAGAGCAGAGGAAGAGGAACAGGCGATTAGGCCACGCAGCCCACTAACTCGCTCCGGGTGGGAGCGGGCCTGCTGTTCGAGGAAAGGAGCAAGCAACCAGATTGGCCCAAAGCTGATCCAGATCGCCGACGCTCCCAATTCGCCGGCTGGGCGGAAGGCGACGGGATCACGGAAATCGGCACGATGGATGAATGACCGACGAGAATATACATATAGCTTCCAGCTCGGCTCAACAAGGGCAGCGCAGTGGCCAAAGGCTTCACCTGTGGGAGTAGCAGCGCCAAAGAGATGAAGCTGCATCAGCAGTGGCGCTCCAACAGACTCACCAGCCGACGTACATAGCGCAGAAGAAACGGGAAGAACCAACACCAACCGAAAGCGCGGCGATAGGCGCAACGCACCTCTTGGAGGCGGCGATGCGTCTGCTGGCCGCTGATACCACCGGCAGACATGTGCACCAGCTCTAGATCGAGACACTGCACAACCAGTTCAACCGAGCGACTCAGCTGCAAGAAGTAATCGAGGTCGGCCGAGAGGCGAAAGCCAGGGGCGTAGCGCGGCATGCGGCGGCGGGCACCCGGACCGAAGAGGGTGGCCTGATGTGGGGGAGTAGCCCCAAGCAGCAGGGCCCGTCGATAGCCAGACGCATTGAGCCAGCCAGCGGACTTAAACGCCGTAGGGCGGGTCAGACTATCGCTTGCGGCATCGACATAACGACCACGGCATACCAACAGATCGGCTGTAACGCCCTGGGCTGCCGCCTGCTGCAGAGAAGCCGCCACGCGGGCCAGCACCGTGGGGGCGGCGGCCCAGTCGTCAGAGCCCCAGAACAGCAACCAATCGCCAGGAGAGGCTTCGGCAAAACCCTGGTTCATCGCTCCGAAGATTCCAGGCTCATCTGAGTTCTGCTCCAACCATCGGCAACGTGGGTCTCCTGCGCAGCACTGCATCAGCCACTGGCGGTGCTCAACGCCAGAGGGGCCATCGATAAAAAGCAACTGCCAGTGTGGCCAGCTCTGCTGCTGCAAAGAATGCAGCAAACGCGGGAGTAGGGCGTGAGAGTTGAGCGTCGGAACGGCGATCAACAGCGAGGGATCCTGCCTATTAGTGTTCAAACGAAAGGGCATCAACGGTGTTAAGAGATGTGCGCGACTCCTTTAGGCCCTGAAAATCGAAATACATGGTGTGAAGCCGGACCGAATGCATTTGCGATATAGCAAGAATAATGCTGTCAACCATCGGCGAACACAGGCGTTAAACAAACTAAGCAACAGCAAGGGGCAGTCTATTACTCAGTTCTACAACCTGCCCTGTCTGCATAGCTACTAAAACCTGTAAATCCTGAGATTCACAGCGCACTCGCAGCAACCACTCGAACCCCTTGAGGAGTTGCTCCCTGAATCAAGAAAAGTCTATTAATAACTATATTTTTTAGCAGATGAAAAGATCGGGGCCAGTAAAAATCACTTCGATTCAGCCCGTAGTCGGCAATTGCTTTCTAAGCAGTTACTGGGAATCTTGCCCCCAGCCAAAGAAATTTTCCAAACATAAAAACCCTGCTATTTTGACAGAATCTGGCAGGCATCAATACAAATTTTTTTGATAAAAATACATGCAGCCAGACGCCGAAGCAATAATCAATCAATTAAAAATTATTGATTATCGCAAACTAGTTCTTCATAAAAATGAATGCAATACCTGAAAATTGACTTGATTTTTAATCCTTAATTGATCAAACAGAGCGAGAGATCCTCTCACCCACCACCACAGACGGATTGCCGCGCACGATCGCGCCAGCAGGCACGATACCACTGACGACGGCGCCAAGGGCCACCACTGCACCAGGGCCGACATCGGTGCCGGGCGCAAGCACAGCACAGGCTGCGATCCAGGCATCACTGCCAATGGTGATCGGACCAAGGCGCAGCTCAAAGCTAGGGGAGTGGAAATTGTGATTGCCGGTGCAAAGATAAGCACTCTGAGAAAGGCAGACGCGATCACCGAGAGTTATAGTGGCGAGGTTATCAAGCCAGGCGTCTTCGGCCAGCCAGCAGGCCTCACCCACAACAAGGCGCCAAGGGAACTTTACCCGGAGTCCGGGCTTGATTCGGCAGCCCGCGCCAATCCGAGCTCTAAAGGCTCGCAGTAACAGCACACGCCATGCGGAGCCGGGCAGCCAACGGGCACTGAGCAAGGGCGACCCGACGCAGAACCACAGGATTTGCCGTGAAATGGGGGCACCAGGATGCCAGCCAGACGGTGTGCGATAGTTACGGAGATCTTGTATTAATTGATCCATTTCTGTAGCCATAATAACAGATTAATTCAACCGAAGAAATCGCCTTCAAAAATAGTTAAGCCAAATGGACAATTATCAAAATCCCTGAGGATTTTGCATATTATGCTTCATAGACAAAAGCAACATCAAAAATCACAGAATGCGGAAGCTATAAAAATTCAAAAGAAATATTTTACTTTTAATTTCTTACGAATGATGGTCTCTCTCCTCCACCCAGAACCCATGAATAGAGCTCATGAGTATCAGCAGCAGCCTGACTCCAACTGAAACTAATACGAACAAGAGATTGACCTGCATGCCCCATCGCAGCAAGCTCAGTTGAACTCAATTTAAAACAACGCTCAAGAACCGCTGCTAAATCAGAAGGACTGGACTCGGCACGTAGCGCGGCACCAACTTGGAACGCCTCGGGCAGGTTGCAGGCCTCGGTAAGTATGCACGGTCGCTGATATGCCATGGCCTCCAGAGCCGCCATAGGCAAACCTTCAGAAAAAGAAGGGAGCACAAAGGTTGTGGCGGCTGAAAGAGCGGCTGCCTTCTGTGCACGGAATACCGGACCAAAGACATGTAAACGCTCTAACTCGCCGCGCTGCTGTGCCTCTGCTACGCGACGGGCCAAGGCACCATCGTCGCCATATCCCACAAGGGCCAGCCAGTAACGATGTCGCTTGGCAGCAGGGATCACGGCCTGCCAAGCTTTGAGCAAGGGATCTAAGCCCTTTTTGGGGTGAAAGCGACCGAGAAAAAGCATCACTGACTCCCCGGCAGGTATCACTCCATCCCAAGGTGGCAAACATTTCGCTACTGCATCCGATGCATTCGGCAGTTCCACGCCATTAGGAATAACGGCGATAGGCACTCGAGGCAAGAGCACACGTATTGCAGCGGCTTCTGCCGAGCAAAGTGCATGCAAACAACGAGATGACTCCAATGCTCTCTTCTCCCAAAGGTGCCAAACAAGTTGCTTTTTGTAACGGGAGATAGCGAGAGCCCCTGAGTCAAGCATTCCATGAGGAGCGATCACCAGCGGCAGAGGCAAACCAGCTGTGCGGGATGCGACACGTGTGGGGCTACGCCAAAGGCCGTGGAGATGAACCAATTGCGGAGAAGCAGCCAGCACGGCACGGCTTATTGCTCGATCTCGCTGGCGTGGTTCAAAACGATCTGCAGTGAGCCATGTGGAATTAAGCCCAATCGAATGCTGAGCAGCGCTTAGGGATTGCACCGCAGTAGCGATACCGCCATCGCTGGAATTAGCCGCGTGGGAGAGATGAATGATCACTAAGCACTGAAGAAACTGCAATAACATTTACAGGCTTGGAGTTTATGCGATACAACCAAAACAAAGGAAAAACCGAAAAAACAAATAAAAACAATACCTGCGGGAAATATCCTCTTGAAACCACTACATACAGATACGAAGCTGTTAACAAATAAACACACTGTGCCAACGGTTCCCCAGATCGAACTAAAAACCAATTCCAAAGCTTACGCAGCATCAAGCCGAGAAAAAAACTAATTAGAATTAATGACGGAAATCCTGCTACAAGGTAATATTCTGCATAATTAATAATAACAGCACCTTGAATATACACTCTTCCACCATAAAATGAATGCAAAGCATTTTGATAATAACTTGCATCAGGTTTTGAGGGGAATATTGCCCTAGGAATTGGGAAAAGAACAGCCGCAACTAAAGGTTGCAACCCAACAAATGGAGAGCCAGGACCGGGAGTCTCTGCCATCACCCCAGACGAAGCAAGAAAAACTCCAGTTTCACTGACGCCAGTATTTGTTAAACTGAACAAGTTTAGTTGTTGATCAAGCCTCGAAAAATCGAGACCTTTTCCATAGGTGCGGGTCAGACCTATAAACCCATTAAAAAGAATGAAACCAACCAAAAAGATTGCTAGAATAGAAATATTAGGTCGTTTCAAGCGAGCCAAATACCACAAAAGAAAAATAGGCACGATTAACAGGACAATGCGATAGCGGAAGCCAAGAGAGATATATACACTTGACGCTATAAATAGCCAGCTAATAACAGACCAAAAATGCTTGCGTTGCTTCACCAACGCAGCAACCTGCAACAAAATTCCAGGTATAAGAAGATTGATTGAATAAAGAAAATAGTTGGATAGACCACCCACATCTATACCAGTCTCACTAGACCTGCTCTCAAAATACTGATTTGCAAAAAAAGGATTTAGAAGAGCCAAAACACGCCAGCCCGTTACTAGGACAAACATCAACAGACCAATCTGACAAAGGCGATTACCCAACCTATATATTCGCTCAGAAGAAACATGAACTGTCGCCCGCCTTTGGCGTGGCAATCCCGTCTTGAAGTAGAAGCCAAGGAGTAGAAAACCATAAAAGAGAAGCGCTCCAAGCCAACCCCAAATGACTACATCGCGATGATCTAAACCGCGGTAAAACAATCCCTCACCAAGCGCCAAAGATTGCAATGGAGCAAACAAAACATAGTATGACAAAATTACGGCAACAAATATAGTTGGTCGATAAACTTGCAGGAAAGATCGCGAACGGAAGGCCTGCAAAATCTCCATAGCAAAGAGCCCCACAAGTGCAAAAACCAGTAAAAACTCACTGAAATCTAGAAGTTCAAAACCAAGCATCAGACATGAGAAAGAAAATCGGCCAACAAGGCGGCTCGCCATGACCAGCGAGGATTATCGCAGGAATATTGCAACAACAATTGAATACCCTCAACAAAGACCCGCAGGGAAAAGCCGTCAAGCCGCTCGCGTGCAGCCTGCTGCATGGCAGCCCGCTCCAGCGGTGATTGACGCTCGGCTAGCTGCATCAATGCAGCTAGAGCCTGCGGATCGCGGGGATCAAAGGACCAACCGGTGCGGCCATGGTCAATCAGATCCACAGCACAGCCGCAATAGATACTCACCAGGCAAGGGAGGCCTGCCGCCATAGCTTCATTGACAACTAGGCCCCATTGATCTGTACTGCTAGCAAGTACAAATGCAGAAGCCTGGGCATAGCTAGCTGTTAGATCAGATAACTGCTGAAAGAGCTGAAGTGTGACGCTATCAGGATGAGGCAATTGAGAGATGGCATGGCGCAATTCTCGTTCAAGTGGTCCAGAACCAATCAGCCTCAAGCCCCAGGCACCACCCTGACGCTGGTAGGCGGCGAAGGCAGCGAGAAGACCACGATGATTTTTCTTCTTAACGAAGCGGCTGACGCAGAGAAAATGAGGGCGTGTAGAGGGTTCAGACACATGCTGGGTTGACACAGCAGCGAAAAGGTCGTTGTCCACCACATCCCAAGGTTGACAGATCAAATCAGAGGGAAACCCTAGTTTGATGAGATAGGCGTAGCTTTCTCTGCCTGCTACAAATGCGGAAGAATAGCCACGCAGAAGTTGGCGCTTGAGCCATTCTTTACCCCCATCGCGGGGTTTATCGCGCTGGCGGCTGTCGCTCACAAGCGCCACCGGGATGCGGCGCTTGTGGCATGCGATCAGCAACCTTTGATAAGCGCGGTCAGCCCAGCCAACACTTATCACTACCTTTGGTCGCAAGCGATCCAGCAGTGCATCGAGCTGTTGATCAAGAACGCTACAAGCTGCATCGGCCTCTGGAGTGGGCTGCCCGCTGAGCTGATGCAGGCCATAAAAAGCTTCAGCCTGAAACTTCCAAGGATATTCCTGCGATTCAGGACGGGTTTCCAACACGTGTAAATCGATCAGATACGAAGCGGCCTGAAAACGGGAATGGTGATAGGGCCCAACCCGATGGAGGGCTAATAAACAGCACTGCATTCTATAGAAAAAATTTATCGTATACAGTATCTTTCAATTATGCCATCCTAGAAAAAACCGATCATGCACACTTGAGTTATACATAAAGTTTTCGATAAACCAAATCCGGAGGAATTTGCCATAAAAAATATCAGCAAAACTCGAAGCCACCTCGAAGAGGGTGAAATTGATCTCAGCGGCGACATTCAAAACCAATATTCTCAGGCTCGCACCAGCGTTCTGGAGTTTCTACTGCAGAAAAGTCATACTTACTATCGGCATACTTAGCAGGGCGTACATCGGAAAAGCCTGCTTCCCGAAGAAGAGAAGATATGGAGGAGGCATCGTGCATTAGGTGGTGGCGATCTCCGCGAATGCGACCCCAAAGCGGACCCCAGGCAGGGCTGCCCATGCCGCTATCTAGACAGAAAGAAATAGCCGCTTTGATGTCGTGATCATGATCTGAGGCATAAACATATCTGTCAATAAAATAACGCAGATTTGGAACAACCAAGCGAAAGAGACCATCGGAGGCCAGCAGGCGATGGCATTCCCTAAGTGCTTTTTGCGTGGCAGCAAGAGGCAAATGTTCAATTACATGACTTGAATAAAGTTGACGCACACTTCCACTAGGCAGAGGCAAACCACGAATGATATCTCCGTAACGAGCGCGCGTATTTTTCAGATTATTTAGTATTTGCCAGTTGCTGCTTCCCGACTCTGCGAGACGAGACTTCAGACAAATTGAAGCTATTGAACGGGACAGCGGCAACCGAGCGAGCAACAATGTGGGGGTGGAATCCAGATTAAGCCAACCTGCGGGAGCACAAAGGCCACAACCGAACTGAACTTTCTGATAATAAGACATAAATTAATTTAAAACTATTTTAGATAGCTTTCGCACCGAGAGTTCCCAGGTGAACTCTTGATAATGCGTAGCCAACTCGGCTCTCCACGCGAGATAGTTCGTATAATTGTAAAGCTTTACAGCTATCCACTCAGCAACCTCAACTGGACTGGGATGAGATTTGAACAATTGGCCACAAGCGGAAAAAGGCAGGGTGGAATTAATGCCTCCGACATCATGGGCAAGCACTGGAACACCTAATCGCAAACATTCTCGGTTGGAGATACCGAAAGCTTCGACTTCAGAAAAAAGTGTACCGAAATGCCAACTGCGAAGCTCAGCTATGAAGCGGACGGTGTCTGATTGTTTGTCAATGAAGCCTAGGGGCTGCAGGGCCGGATGTGCTGGTAAAGAAGACGGATCGGGGCCGATTGCGCGGATAACTGTGGGAATATCTTTTTGCTGCAAGGCGTCTGCGAGTTCGAGCAGGAAAGGGCCTCCCTTGCGTTTCCACTCCTTGCCAAGGAAGCCGAGGCGCAGGGGCTGTTCGACACACGGCGCTGTTGGTGGCGGCCCGAGCGGCAGCTTTGCAAGCCGAATCTCATCGATGTTGGCTCCGCCGGGAACCACATGCACCTTGGCAGGATCAATGCAGTAGTCGTTGATCACCGAATCAGCGGACCATTGCGCCATACACACGATCGAGCCGGCTTGCAGGTACGCATTACGTTCCCGCTCCAACACTTGGCGGCGATATCCAGCAGCCAGGTGCTTACCACTGCCGTAGTGATCAAACACTTGGTGGGTAGTGGCATCGATGTAGAAATCAACACGCCAGGCCGACGGCCAGGGGTGGCATGGCAGCAGGGGGAAATGACTTAGCAGACGTAGGCTTTGATCAGGCTTTAGAAGGGCCTGGTCCAGGAGGGTTTTGGTGAAGCCAGAGCTGTACTGATAACCACCAGCCTTGCCAGTAATGAGTAATTGCTTGAGGTTCCAGAGCCGACGTTGGAGCTTCAGGTGTTTGGGGTGTAGATCAAGACCGCCGCAGAGCAGCTTCTGCTTTAGGCCTGCCTGCAGAAGGAAATAAGGAGTACTGCTCCACGTAGCGATATCGGTGGCATCGCCACAACAGACCAAGTAACGAGGAGTCATAACGATTCAGCACTCAACAACCGGCACCACCGCTCCGCAGTGATGCGGATGTCGTAACGATTCGCATGGGAACGCGCCATATCAGAAAGGGCATCACGTTGACTGGCAGAAACCATCAAGCCCTCCAAGCGCTCTGCCCAAGCCGACACATCACCGGACGGCAGCAACTCGCCGGCGGCACCATCCCGCAACACTTCACGGCAGGCGGGCACATCGCTGGCAATGATCGGCAAACCAGCTGCCATTGCTTCGATCAGCACAATCCCAAAGCCCTCTGCAAAGGTGGTGGAGAAGGCAAACAGATCCGCCTGGCCGAGCAATTCAGGAATGTCGCTGCGGCGGCCAAGGAAAACCTGCGATGGAACCAGCCCCAGATCGCGGGCCAGCCCTTCAAGCAAAACGCGATCAGGACCTTCGCCCACCAGCTGCAATTGCCAACCATCGGGACTGGTGGCGGCAAAGGCCCGTAGCAGGGTGGCTTGATCCTTTATTGGGTCGAGTCTAGCCACCATCAGCACTCGCTTCAAATCACCAGGAGGGCGTTCAACACAGCAAGCTTGGGAACGCGCCCAGATTCCAGAAACATCACAACCATTCAAAATCGGGCGGGATCCTTCAGGCAGCCTTGCAAGAATGGAAAGTTGATCATGCACAGCTTTCGAGCAACTTATCAGCGGTACGTAAGACCACCTGCACAAGCGAATCAACCAACGCCACCGACGGCGATCTCTGGAAGTATCAGGTGGGGGATTTCCAACTCGCATTACAACCCTTTTGACCCCGCGAATATTGGCCAACCAACACAGCAGCGAAGCTTGAATGTTAAAGGTGTAACAGACAATGAATTCTGGCTGCACTTCTCCCAACCAGTTCCAAGTTAATTTCAATTTGGACCAACTCACAGGCCAGCCAGCCGGCAAGAAATTCAGCGAGCCGAGTGCTTCGAAATCAGCTCGCATGGGGCCATCCTGCCGCCCAATAATCGCAATAACATGTTTTTGATCAACTGACCAATTTCGGATCAGCGTTCGAGCCAATACCTCGTTTCCACCTTCAGACAAGGTGGCCAATACGTGAACACAAACCGAAGCAGACTTACCATTCATTTTTTTATTTACCAAAGTTGTTCGGGCTGGTTTTTTACCCAAAAAAGAGTTTCTGTGAGCACTCGCGGAAGTCACGTCAATCAATCATTACCAACTGGAGTCAGCAATTCGAAAAAAGAGTGCAAAGCCTGCATAGAATTGGCAGGCTCTGATTGACAACAACTCCACTTGCAAGGGAAGATTCACACCACGCTTTAAAGGGACTCGGACGCCACCTTAAACACAAGAAACGCAAATTACATATCGATTTCGCTAAAATTTCTTACAGGTTCGGAGCTGGCTTTTGAGCCGAATTAATAGTGAATTAACCTAAGTAATCCTAAATTTATCGTCTGACGCGCTTCCCTACTGATTGGATTTCGTCTTGCGGCGACGACGAAGGGCAGTTCAACTGCGCAAAGCGTTAGTTAACAGATGATGACAGCCTAAGCAATACAAGGTGTTTATAAGGGGTCAACAGTTATGGATACCACCCGTAAAAAATTTGCTGTTGATGACTTTACCTTTCAGTTCCAATGCACAGACCATTGAGGCAAGTAATCGGCTCCGCTTGCACGTCCCTTACTGATTCCAGCCAAGGCTGTTTGGCAATTCAAACAAAAGCCAAAGATCTCAGAATCCCGCTGCATTCCTAATTCTTGATCATGCTCTTTTACTTACGATTCATCTTGCTGATGTCTCTACAAAGTAACCATGACGTACGAGTTATTGCAAGAATCTGGAAAGAATATTTGAACGTACGTAGGCCAAAATAACCAGTTTAATCAGCTGTATTGACCCTGTTTATGTATCCGATCTCACAACAACAACAATTCAAGTATAGAGCTCAATGCAATTTATAGGATAGAGCCTATGCTATAGGCAATGTGGAAACACCCGTCTTCTATCTGAAGCTATTTCGCTTGAACAACCTTGGCCAAAACATCTCTGCGTATCGTGAGCTGTTAAGCGGCCACTTGGGCGTTGGCCTCGATAGCGGTCATAAAAGTGCCCCATGAAACCAAGTTGGCTTAAATCGGGTTGATGAGCTGATCAACAGTGGTATGGGTGAATAACTCGTGCGAGCGGCGCAAACAGCGCCACAGTTGCCCTGACCTCAAACCAAAATCAAGGGAATTTTTTAGACAGAACCGTCAAACTCGGGCGAGACAAATCCCTCATTAAAAAGTGTGTTACTTGCGCTGCGCACGACAAACAAATCACCAGCCGCAGTATCGAAAACAATTCCGGAGCAACTCTGGAGTCGGCACAGATGATGATAGAAGGCCAAGGGGGTTGAGACTCTTCCAGAACACTTGACGGAAGGAACAATGGTATAAACAAAGGTTGAACTTGGGCACGTTTATACAAGTCCGTAGCCTTGTTATTCATGCCAAACTGCCGCTAAACAGGTATTTATGCCGATGAGAATCATGAGTGGATCCTTTGAGCGGCAAAATCGAGCCGACTCCTTTGATGATAAAGAGGCCGCTTCGGCCTTGGCAGGATAAATAAATGGCAGTGCTGCCGCTAGACCAAAAGCGTTGAGGCCGCTGGGAAACAGAAACTTGTTGATTGAGTGACGCGAAACCTACTTTTCGTGATAACTCATGTCGTTCACGCCTGCTGCATGGAGAGCAAATAGCGATTGGCCTTGACGATCGGAATGGAAAAAGCGGATAAATCGGTCTTTATCAAATACAAAAGCAAGTGGCTCGTGAGGTGGCCACTTTAGACACAATGCTTACATAATAAATATAGCAAAAATAAGAATTAGACCTCTGCTTGTCTTTCAAATACGGATTTCAAGGCTTACGTTTTTCTGAAAACTGTTCTAACTTAGACAGGGTCATCGCCGAAAGTCTGTTTATGACAATAACATCGACTTGATGCATCGGAGGCTTCTTTCTCAGGTCGACAAGCTTATAATTTTTATTGTCGATCCATAAGCACTCTTCTGCGGATTTTGTCAACTCAAGGAACAAGCTTGTATTTCGAGGGTTGAGCTCCACAAAAAGCGCCTTAAATTGGCTTAAATAGTCATTGATGCCTTTAATGACCTCGATCTCAAATCCTTCTGTGTCAATCTTTGCAACAACCCGTGATGGTTTAATCTCGCAATCTCGAATAATGTCGGCGACCGTATTCATATCGCATAAAATTTTATGAGTACTTTCGAAAGATCCGTCCAGGCATTGAGTAACCTGTGACAAGTAAGACGATTCGTCAATATGTAATTCTGTTCTCCCTTTTGCAGGCCCAGCACAGCAAGCATGAATACTGAGACTTGAACTTTCATTAAATTCGTTAATGCTATAAATTTCGCTTAAAAAGTGAATTTTCTCCTTGTTGGGCTCGATAGCATGTACTTCCCAGCCAATGTCCAGGGGGTCGATGCTGCGCAGTCCTTGATTTGCGCCTACATCAATAAAGACCCCTCGCTGTTCGGTTTCAAGAACAATACAAATTAGTTCTGCATAAAATGGATCGTGCCAGCGATAAGATTGAAAAAACTGCCAATGTGACTTGTTTGACAATATAGGTAATCGCACGATATTACCATTACATTTAGTTTTAATGAAAGCCCCTTGCTTGTAAAGAGCCGCTCTCTCTGCATACCTGTTGAGTCCGATCATGAAGTTCAGCGCTGAACTTGGCAAATAATCATTTTCCTGGATATTGTTATAAAGCTTGAATCCGCATTCAGTTTTTAAAATTGCTGACCATATCGTAGCTCCAAAAATGAATGAGCTTAGACGATTAACTTTTCTAGCGATCTTTGCTAAAATCGTTTTTAGTTCTACCAGATACAAAAATTTCATCGCAATTAACTTTTTAAATTTAATAAGTTGTCAGAGAAAGAGTTAGGAGTATTTGAAGCGGCTTCGATCTGGCGACTTGAGCTTGACTGCCGTCTGATTTGGATTTTGCGCATCAGCTTCAGGTGCGGAGAGCAGGAGGGCCAAGTTGGAAGTTGGAATTATAAAACAGCATTACCCGTAGCGAAACATCTCGACTCAGCGTCGCTGCTAGTGATCGACGAACAAGCCCAGCTCCTCGCCGTAAGCCTGTGCCATCATCGCCACGCTGAAGTCGCGCAGCGCTCGCTCTCTGGCAGCGGCGGCCCTCTGCCGGGTTGCCTCTGGATCCGCCAACGCCTGGCGGATTCCATCAGCCAGAGCCTGGGGGCTGTTCGGCTCGACCAACAGGCCACACTGATCACCATTGAGTACTTCACGACAGGCGCCTACATCGGTAGCCACGATCGGCACACCAGCAGCCATTGCTTCAGCTAACGCGATCCCAAATCCTTCATCAGGCCGGGCTGCAAAAACAAACAGATCCAACTGACTAAGCAAAGCAGGGATATCCCGGCGACTGCCGAGCAGCTGCACCTGAGAACCCAGCTGGAGATCGGCGATCAGAGACTCTAACTTAGGTCGCTGGCTCCCCTCACCGACCAACCAGAGATCGGCCTGAACTCCCTGATCACGTAGGAGAGCTACTGCTCGGATTAGGCAGGGCTGATTTTTGTGCTGCTCCAACCGAGCAACCATACCGAGTCTAGGCGGCTTATTAGGAAGTAAAGTGCGACATTTTGAAACTGCAAACCGTTGAAGGTCACAAGCATTAAACACAGTACGCGCCTCCCTAGTGGCAACACTGAAATCACGCACTGTGGCATCGCGGATATATGAGGAACAGCAAAGCAAACGATGCGTAAAGGGCCGACCTAGTTGCACAAGCAATTTCATTTTTACGAAGGCATACCCCGACCACACCGGCGGTAAATTACCAACATGAGCGCACACGCGCCGAACTCCAGCAAGTCGTGCTCCAAACGCGATAAAAGCATGCCATCCCAAAGGAAAACTCAACACGGCCACAGGCCTTAGATGCCAACATCTTTTAAAAATTAAAAAAGCTAATTTCGGGTAACGGACAAGGCCACGACCCAAATCCAATGTAAAGATTGATACGTTTATTGATTCGAACTCAGGCCGCAGATCCTCAGGTTTATTCCGCAGACAAAGAAGCTCTACCGGCTGACCCTGCTCTTTAAGATGACAAGCGAGCTGCAAAGCAAGCTGAGGACAACCTTCTGCCACAAGAGAGGTTATAACAATCAAAAGAGGTCGCGTACGCATGAGCCTCTAAGTGGTTAAATCAGAACTATCATCACAACAAGAGACACGTCTAACTCTTGCAATACATACTAGCTCGGGGCCAAGTCCCATCGAAGCCAAAATTGGCATCACAAAAATCATCAAAATTCTGGCCGGAAAAATCAAGAAGCGTTGCTTAAAACCAGCATGATTAAGCGCAGCAAAAAGTGAGTCGTTGCGACGAACAGAACGCAACTTTAAGACTTCAAAACCAGTTCTGCCAAGAATATCGCTCAAAGCCTTCATAGAGTAATGATGGACATGGACTGGTGGATCCCACCCGTACCATCGCCGGCCAAAAACAAATCGCCAAATCGAAAAAGGATTAGGAATCATGATAATTAGGCGAGCACCAGATTTCATAGTTGTCTCAAGATTCAGCAAAAATTGCTCCGGATTTAAAACATGCTCGAAGACATGATTCATCACAACATTTGATGCTTTCGCTATTAAGACGCGAGCCACTGGTGCAGCAAGATCCGCTTGAATCAAATCAACACCCATTTGACTAGCTAAACTAACCGAAGAATTTGATTGCTCAATACCAAAAACTTCAAATCCGCGCCTACCTGCTTCAATGCAGAAACCGCCTGATCCAGCACCAAGATCGACAATTGGACCTGGTTTAAGTTGACCCCAATAAGGGTATAGTTGTTCTCCTGCCGTCGCAAAATAACGAATTAATTGCTTAAGCGATATAGTGCGTTGTCTCTGCTGGTGTTTTTTTACTTTAGCCAGAAATGAACGACCCCAATCCGATGAATACTTGGCTTGCTGCCTTGCATCGATCTTTTTATAGTAATCATCAAGCAAAATCCAAGATGGAAGCGGATCCTGACTAATAATCGAACATCTATTACAGCGAATATAGCAATAGCGATTACCTAAAAAACCTAAGTTTTCAGATACATGGCAAGCGACTAACTCCGTCTCGGCACTTTTACAAACAGGACAACATCCTGCGATTGGTGACCCTTTTGTACTCATTTTGAATACCCATAATGAGAGAACATTTCATTGGCAATATGACTGAACTGTCTGGAAGAGGGTGAGCTAAATCGCGAGAGAATGCGTGGATTCGTCATGAGCTCTATAAAAAGCCGCCGCCACGCCACTACTTCAAGCGGCAATCGAAAACACCCGTCGACGCCCTCAAGTAGCTCTTTAATTCCACCTAAATTACTGCCAGCAACAGGTAATCCGGCAGCAAAAGCTTCCAATACAGTAAGAGGCCCTGTTTCAAGCCAAGTGGAAGGTACAACAGCAAGATCGTAAGTCTGCAACTTGGGGAGCAACTTTTCTTTAGGAAGAGGACCTAGCACACGAAAGCGTTGATCACCATCAATGCGGCGAAGCAATTGTTGGCCATAAGTGTCATTCCAATCAGGTCCATAAAAATCGATTTGCACAGAAGCATCAAGAGGCAGATCAAGAATCGCCTCAATCACCAAATGCAAACCCTTAACTGAATGACAACGCCCCCAATAAACCAAGCGCAAAATACCATCCTGCATGGGGGTTCGCTTACGAGGCAACAATGGTGGAGGACCTGCCGTGCGGATCAGATGAACTTTCTCAGCTGCAATACCCTGACGAAGGAGTACATCTCGGCTCCAAGCTGCAAGAACAAAAATAGAATCTGCAAGATAAGTTAACTCTTGCCAGGCGGCATGAAATTCACCAGTCAATTGTTTCCAGGTTAGAACATGAGCCCAAGCTCCGGGAGTCTCAGCAGACATTGGCCACCCCCCCTGCAAAGCTACCGCAGCTGCTAGCCATCGCGGTAGACCGGCGTAATGGAGGCGGCAACGAGTACAACGCCGTTTACGAAGAACTCCATCACAAATTTTGCCGCTAGCATCGATCAAGGTGCCATTCATACAGCTGAAGCCTGGTGCATGCACAGAAACTACAAGCTGTGCCCCAACAGCTTTTGCAGCATAAGCATGACTGAGCCCACAGCGATCGCTAAATGAGTGAAGGTGTACAACATCAGGCTTAAAATCATCTAGTAACTGTTTGAAACCTGGGATGTTAAGAGCGGTAGATGCAACTTGCATGACGCGCCCGCCAGAATGGACTGCAGGGAGGAGACATTGGTGGAGCTCCAAAGAAAATTTAAGAGAATGATCAGCTGAAAAAGTGGAAACGTTGTGGGCCGCCCAAAGCAACCTCAAAGAAGGGTTAAGGCGAAGCTGCGCGGATATCAGTTGATGAATGAAGATCTCCGTACCACCCATAACATTGGGATAAAGTGCGTTGCTAAGATGCAATATCTTCATAATGAGGCAAAAGCCTAAAAAATTAAATCAAAAACATAGTCGGTCAATTTAAATACAATGATCATTGATCGTTAAGTCCATACAGGTTGATCGTTAAAACCATACGAGCCCCGGCAGCTTTCCGGTCTTGACTATAACGTGGCAAATCGCTACCCATAACAACTTTGCTCGAAATTTTAATTCCACGCCTAATCGTCGATTGACTCACTATAAATATACATTATAATTGCAAGCATTACATCAGTGTATTCCCGAAAAGTTAACTACAAATAAAAACATAACGCATCAGTTTCTGGACAGAGGTCGCGCAGGAACGCCTACGGCAGTGATCCCATCAGGAATGTCAGTTACTACAGCAGCACCAGCACCAATAGTCACATCAGATCCTATGCGTATCTGGTTTATCACAGAAGCGCCAATGCCTATCCAGCTTCGTTTCCCAACATGCACCTCACCAGCAAGACGAGCGCCAGGACAGATGTGAACCGCATCATCAAGTTTGCAATCATGATCAATACTACAACCAGTATTGAGAATCACACCCATGCCAATAGAAGCCTGAGCCTGCATAGCAACGTGCGCGAATACCACAGAAGCAGGACCAATTTGCACAGATGGAGAAACGAAGGCTGTGGGATGGACCACAGAGGGCAGGGAATAGCCTGCGGCAATCAATGATTTAATCCAACGCAGACGAGTAGTTGCATGACCAATCGCAACAACAACCTCAGAATATTCATCAATACATGCTTTCTCAAAAACGAAATCAAGAGGACCAAGAACAGGCCGGCCAAGAGTTAAGGCTTCCTGCGTTGAATTATAAAAATGGTCATCTAGAAAACAAATATCAGAAACATGCCCGGAAGCAAGAGCCGTCTCCGCTACAACCTTTGCATGGCCGCCAGCACCCAAAACAAGTAATTTACTCACAACTAAATGACTCAACAAGGAAGTAAGTCAATGATGCCAGTCAAAACAAATTTCTGCAAAACCAAATTCCAGATTTCAAAAGCGCGGAGAGCGGCTTAAACGAGTGAATAAAATCTAAATCATTTTGGTACAGCAGTCAGACGGCTTAAGCGAGCTATCTGCTTTTCCAAATCGAAATCCAAGGATAGAGTTTATAAATCTCATATTCTGAATAATAATCAAGTTTTCGGCCTAAAGCAGGAGACTACTCATCCTTCGAAAACCCAAAGAGACCACTCACCACATTGAACTTGCAATTTTATTTCAAAGCAGAATTAAAAGTTTGAATTCATTACGTATATACAAATCATAACTTAAGATCCCGCACGGAGCAGCAAATTATTGGCCGTCTATCCCGCAGTGGCTTAATCAAAAAAATTTATGCTTAATCTAAAAACAGCTTCAGCAATTCCATATCACCACAGCAAACAAATTATATCAACAATCCTTAGGCAAGCTTTTGATTTAGTGGTTGCCCAACATCTTTTCTTAAGCTGTCGATGTCCGGAGAAAGACCCAACTCACGGAAAAAGGTACAGACGATGCTTAGTTCATTTAAATCATTCAATGTAATATCGAATGCCCTCATGCGTGGGTTTGTCTTCACGATAGATTCCCCCAATCGATATACTTCTTCGGCTTGCCATTTAAGAAGAGATAGCCAATACGAGTCAAAGCAAAGGCGCGGGGAAAATGAAAAAATTTTCCATCGATACAAACCTAACGATTTGGCAAGATAATACAAACGGACTATTAATCGATATTCAAGTTTTCCAATACCTGCTTTGCGCAGAAAAAAGAAAAAAGCTGGGGGCTGGATAACAGGAGATTGTGACAGTGGCGTTATTAGCCAATTTCTACCAATTCCTGAAGGTGGTATGCACCTTATTCTTAAAGAAGAAGAAGCAATCTCAGAAATATCTCGACGCAGAAATATTACATTGACTTTATAACCGCGGTCAAGGATACTAGGGACAACGAAATGACCAAACGACTTTGAAAACATATTTGATGTTTCAACGTAGCAATCATATTCTGTAAGATAGTTCTCAATAAGATTAACTTTTTGTCTGGAGACTTGCTCAAGTAAAGAGCTGTTGCCTTGATTTTTGTAAAGCCTAAAAGAGTTGCCAATACAAGTAGGCTCAGGCTCGTGAAAGGCAATTGTAGCTTGACAAGCTTCGAATAACTTGGCGAGGTACGCTGTACCACACCGACCGGGGCTCACAACAAAAATCACCTGTTTTTGCATCCTAGTAAAAAAGCTTGTACACTAATGATATTTTACACAATATCTGTATTTTAAAAAGAGCTTAGTTCCTTTGAGAGAAATTGCATAGACAGAACCAAAAACTTAGAAGCAGACTGCCAGCAATCTGAATCACCAGCAAAACTCATCTGGTATTTTGCTGAATTGAAAAGAAATTCTTGAAAAAACATTACATCAGGACTTTAGCCAATCAATCCTGTTGAGGATAATATACATAAGGCATAAACTAAGCGTCAAAGAGAGGAGTTGTTACTAACATGAAATAAAATACTCTGGTTTTGCTACAAAATAGCTCGGCAAATTGTCTTAGAAATTGTTTGAGCGTACACATCCATAAACAAAGGAGTAATTGATGGATGAACAAGGAACATAAGACTGGTTTCGCCTAAAGTTTTGGCATTAGGAAGCCGCTGATCTGCTGTTATGCCTAACGGCTTGAAACATGCTTCCAGATAAACTTCACTACATCCACCTTGAAAGGCTGGATAACCTTCTCGCTTGATTTCTTCTACTATTCTGTCTCTACTCCAGTCAGCTCTCAAAGAACTGGGGTTTACATAACAATAGAACTTGTACCAAGCGTGTTCAACATTACTCGGAACGATAGGAATTCGAATCGCTGCAATCTTTTGTAGTCGTGAAATTAAAATTCTTGCATTAGTTTTTCTCGAATCATGCCACTCTTCCATTTTTTTCAATTGCTCTCTACCGATAATGCTCTGCATTTCGGTGAGCCTAAAGTTAGACCCAAAACTATCATGTAGCCAACGAAAGCCACTGGGTTGCATATTAGGTGGCAGATTAACTTTTTCAAAGCTTTTACCATGGTCCTTTATGCTCCATACTTTGCTGTACAAGCTTGAGTCATTAGTTGTTACCATTCCACCCTCTCCGCCTGTGGACATTATTTTATCTTGACAGAAGCTCCATGCACTTACGTCAGCATAGGAACCGACAGATCGCCACTTATTATTAGTTTTTATTTGTGCTCCATGCGCTTGGGCACAATCTTCCACAACCTTAATTCCATAGTGCTTAGCGAGTTCACAAATACTTTGCATGTCTGCAGGCCATCCTCCTAGATGAACCACAGATATAGCCTTTGTCTTTGGTGTGATCATCGGCTCAATAGTCTCAGCTGTAATGCACCCGCTATTTATATCAACGTCAGCAAATACAGGTGTTGCTCTGAGAAGTGAAATGCTTGATGCGGTCGCCACAAAAGTTCTAGGAGTTGTAATTACTTCATCATTAATGCCTATATCGATTGAAAGATAAGCAGCCGACAAAGCAAGAGAGCCATTTGCTATTGCAATGGCATGGCTACAATTAGACCATTTAGCAAATTCACTTTCGAAAGATTTACCCTCTGATCCAGTCCAATAATTAACTTTTCCGGACGAAAGGACTCTAACGACTGCGTTCAGCTCTTCGTGGTCAAAAACGGGCCATGTTGGCAATGACATGTTGTTTGATTTAAATAAGCCTGAATGTGTCTGTTTATGGTTGGCAGAAACGTAAACCTAATTGCCTGGATAAAGAAATGAAAAGATGAAAGACGTCACTTGTTCGTGGGAGAATGTGGTAGAGGATGTGTTTGCAAGATTGTCTCAACAAAGTTTTCATCCAGATCGGCGCTATGAAATAAATATCAGGAAATATCCAATACTTCACTAACTAACACCTCTTAGCGACAAACATGGAGTGGGAAATGAAGTTGTTGACGACGATGCAACAGCATTAAATTTCTTCATCAACACTGACAAGGAGCTTGGCAACAGTCTATTCGCGTGATGGACAGAGATACCGCAGAAGTTGAGTGGACTTTGGCATTAAAATCATAAGCTATAAGGCCGTAAGAAAGCTAAAATCAAAAGAACTTGTCTATCTATCCCAGCGACCCCCGATAGCATGGGACTTCACGACAATAAATACAGATAAAAGCGAAGCGGAGAAAGTCTCTGCGGGTCATCATTTACCGATCGTTTCGATAGGGCTCTGCTGCAGGCAAGCTTGACTCATCACAATCATATTCAAATTAAATTATCTCTCTTAAAGCAACACTATAAAATTCCCTCTAAATAACACAAATAATTATTTATAAGATACAGCTTGTCCCTCAAAGTCGACAATTTTATAAATAAAACCTTTTTCAAACAAATTCTAAGCTCTAAGTTGCTAAAATGCAACGTAAAAGATCAGCCGGCATATTAAATGTTATACAGATTAATCTTATAATGATTTTTATATAACAGACGCTCATTCGTATTGCTATTCTTGAATAATAGCTTCACATGCAAGCATAATAGTATGTATGTATGTGTGCTGGGGGGTGGGATTAGCTTTTATGACTATTCACAACTATATTATCTTTAATCTATAAATTATTTTCTACTCAGCCTTAAGAGAAGAAGACTTGTCAAACAATAGAACAATATGTTAAAAATTTACTTTACGGGATTTGGGAAGAAATTTATCTTTAAAAGTTTTCAGCCGACTAACTAACATTTTGAAAGGACAGAAAATAAGCAGGTAACGCAAGCGTTTCAGCAAGAAAAACGGATTATCGATATTCTCCCTATAGGAATTAAGAAGCTGGACAGCAGCACTATGCCAATCTTGAAGTAAAGACGGAGGAATACTCAGGTCAGAAACAGATACTGGTATCTTTGCACTTTCTCTGCACACGCTTGACATGAGCTCAATACGATTTGTCTTCGATATAAAATCTCCCCTCGCAAGCAGGAAACCGCACAATGTTTGTAACCTTAGTAGCTTTAAGTGGCTAGAATCTAATGATCCGGTAAATGAGGTTGAAATCAGCCTATAAAATGTACCATAATCGTTAGAGAATGATCCTTGCCCAAAGGAAAGGCTATAAAGGAGCAAATACATATCTAAGTACTTAACACAAGGGTTAAGCTGAGATAAGGCAGATTGCACAAGAGATCCTTTAAATAATTGAGAATGAAACGTAAACTGCAAACCTTCACTAACAATCGAATCAAGAGTATAGATATTATTATTTTTGCGAAGATATTTAATTTGTCTTTTGCCGGGAATTGTGGATTTTGCATTAGACATCAAGCTAATTGATCCACTGACAACCAATTCTTCACAAGCATTTAATATTTTCAATTGGTTTAATATTTTCCTCTGGTGGAGAAAATAATCATCTCCATCAAGAAAGTTTATATATTTTCCCTTCGAAAATCTAACAAGTCTTAAAAAATTGGCCAAATAACATGGGTAACCCAATGAGATGCATTTGTCAGCCATATTAGCATTTGCGCCCATGAAAATGACATCGCTATATTGCAATGAGAGCCTTGATAGAATTGCTAATTGCTTTTCGCAAGATGATCCATCATCCGCAACTATAATCTGTATTCTGAAAGCTTCGGAAACTTGATTAACCGCTGATTCAACTGCTTTTTGTATATAATCTGATTGATTGTAGGTGGCAATGAGAATAGATACATCATAGCTTATTTCACTATTTTTCTCGTGCATTTCAATTTTTATATGATCACTTCCAATGATTTGGTATGAGTTAGCTAAAGCAAGCTGAGTAAGATTTTGAATAATTGAGGGAGTGGTAAGTGAGTCCATTTTTAATCTTCAGGCATTTGGGGGGGGGTGACAGATATTTAATATAGGCTGCCAAGCTTCTAAATTCTCAGGAACTGTCCACCAAGCATGACATCCAAAAGGCAGCTTTTCAAGTTGCTTTAAGTTCTCGTGTACACAATAATCAATTGCAAACAGACGTGAATCTACAAATCCAGACACATGAAATTTCGAAGAAATATTTATGCATGTTGAGTAAATAAAGTCCTCATTATAGCCAATAACTAATTTTGACCAATTCTGATTAGAGCGCAACCTACATTTATTGCAGATCAAGGCTGCTATAAATTTTAGAAAAATAATAGTTTTCCCTTTCCAATTAAAAATCTTAGCTCTTTCAACGACTCTTTTTAAAGTTAATATTTTGGGATTCTCGTCTAAAAGTTTAATAAAGCTGCTGATCTTTCTTAATGAAAATCCACCATTGCCGCAAAAATTGAGCTCTTTTGTCCAATAATCTTTATACTTGTAAACTGGTGCTCCTATATAATCATAATGTTTCATGCACCAGTACATTAGCTCGTCGTTGTGAACATAAGCGTCTAACTGAAAAACAAGGACATGGGAGTATTTGACATAAAATTGATAGTACTCACGAGATAACATCAATTGATTATAATTGTAATGTGATCCAAGATGAAAGTCACTTACTACATGTAGCTTAAAAGTTGAAGCTACACCCAAAGCAGAAATGCTTGAACTTACCTGTTTGCAAAGTGATTTTTTAGTTAAAATATAGATATCGTAATTTTTTAATTTGGCAAACGCACTTTTTAGGCTTATTTGTTCATAATAACTAAGATCACTCTTGTATACAGGAATTGAAATTGCTGGCTTAATTTTCAATAGCTTTGCTTTGCAATTTAGTGGAAATTGAATAAAAAATAGCTGTTATTTGTCTAGAATAGCATATTTTTTAATAATTAGTTTGGAAGATATTGAGTTATAGATGCTCGGCATTGCCAACATTGAAAATAGAATCGCATTTTTCTAAGGTCGAAAGACGATGGGCAATCATTAAAATAGTCAAATCAGGAGACATTTTATTAATTGCATTCATCACCTGGGCTTCAGTGGCCTCATCCAAAGCACTAGTAGCTTCATCCATCACAAGCACAGCCGCCTGTTTGTATAAAGCGCGAGCTATACCTATACGCTGGCGCTGACCTCCACTTAACCGAACCCCACGTTCACCCACTTCCGTGTGATAACCATTCGGTAAGCTAGAAATGAAATTAGCGATTTGAGCCTGCTCAATTGCTTGCTCTAGACGCTGCAGATCCAACTGCCCCTTCTTAACACCAAAAGCAATATTTTCAGCGATTGAAGCGTCCGCAAGAAATATGCTCTGCGGAACATGCGCAACTGTGGATCTCCATGCACGTAATCTCTCACCCTCCAGCGCCAAACCATCCACAAGTACTCGCCCAGACGTAGGTTCAAGTAGCCCCATAAGAAGATCAATTAAAGTACTTTTACCACTACCAGTTTTGCCCACGATGCCAATCCGCTCACCGCGGCCAATTCGTAAATCTAGTTCCCGGAACACCCAAGAGGCCTCCTTAGCGTAACGGAAGCCAACCCCCTTCAACAAGATTTCTCGCTCAAGTCTCAATGGCGCGGCTGGAACAGCCAATAGATCAGCCTGATCTATTGGCTGTTCCAGATAGCATAAGATCGACGACAGAGCGGGAATATTTACCCGGCAATTGTTCCAAGATAAATAAATTAGTTGCAAAGAGGGGAGCAAACGCTGTGCGCCAAGCGCCAGGGCGCCTAAGAGAGGCAACGCACCCAAAACACTTGTAGGACCCGCCACCAACCTTAAAGCTGTCATCGCAATGGCTATCAACCCAACAGCCTCCATACCGTAGCGAGGAGCAAACGCAAGAAATTGAGCCAGACCACGCTGCTGGCGCAATCGTCGATCTGCCTGACCGTAGATAGTTGTGTAAACAGGCTGATTGCCGGCGAGTATCACGTCACGAATTGCGCCCAAGCCTTCCTGCAGGCTGCGAATCAACTGGGTCTGATTTTTCATGATTTCCGGCCCCAAACGCTGAAGGCGCCGCCGGCTATACGCCATGGCTAGTAGATATCCACCGCCCAATACTAATGCCATGGATAGCGTTACAAACGGGGAGAGAAAAAGCAAAAGACACGCCAGCCCCAGACTTACCAATCCAGCAGTGAGCATCTGCAATATTCCACTTACCATGCCCACTACCTGATCAACCCTGCTGGCAATCGCGCTTATTGCTTCACTGCTGTTGCGTTGCAAGTGCACAGCGTATGGCTGATAAAGGGTTCGGCGATAAACTTCTATGCTCAAATCTGAGCCTATGCCGTTGGCTAGAGCAATAGTGCCTCTCAAAGCCAGCAACCGCACTATCCCATTAAATGCAGCCGCTGCTGCGAACACAAAACAAAGTGGCAACACAAGATCTGTAGGTTGCTGCCATCCAAGAAAGGGCGCTAGCGACTGAACTTCTCTCGTAACCCAAACCTTATCCGGTTCTGCCAACACCGCTAAAAACGGAACTACAGCACCCAAACTAAACATCTCAGCTATTGAGCTTAATATCATCAACATTGCTACCAGTAAAATCTGGCGCCGACGCTTTATTTTTAGATTCACCCAAAGCCGCTGTAGGGCATGACGAAGACGAAGTGTCGTGCTGGCGTGGATACTTTCACTCATTACAAGATCGATTCATAGAAATAGGTAATGGGTGTTTACATAACTAGTGCAATAGCCAAATTGGGGCTCGCAACTCAATTCTCGCTGCGCCAAGTCGAATATCAGATCGCAAATCATAACTAGACCTGGGTTCCTGAATTTGGAGGAACTAATGCGATCGGAGTTCTTCAGAATCATGCGAGAGACAAGGGCAGCCACAAAAAACATTATATTGAGGCTGTCATCGACATAAATCGCAAACAGCTCACCAAGCAGGACTATTACAATATTTTCCCTGTATTTAATCACCAACCCGGGTCATTTATATCAATGATCAGGGCCAAGAATACATTAACACTGGTCAAAATCCTGATTTTAAATTCGGGGGCGATGCTTCGCAATTATACTCGTCCCAAATAACAGCCACCTCGAAATTTTGCTGGCGGACAATGCACTTACAATTAGCGGCAATCAACTCAATAAATAATCAGCTGGAATAAAGCGCAAAAACTGATTTGAAGCAAGGAGAGCATTGAAACTACTTGAGAAATTTGGTCATCACTTTTGATTTAATTGACTAATATTCTACAAAAAAGCGGGTCCAGCACCAAATATAGCTAACGCGTTAAACTAAAAATTGAATCAACTCAAATATTACAGGAAGCTAAATAGAATAAAATCAACTTAGCAAAGGAGTCAGCCCATGATCAATGGAATATTCCTTTAAATACAGCCTCCTAAGCTGATCACTGGCCTGCGATGTATGAGCACTATAAAATTGAGCTATCTTTAAATAGTAAACTGGAATATAATGCATCATAATCTAACTAACTTCTTGTTGAGCTGGGCGCGGTACTCCTCTACAGTACTTATTAAACCTGTCGTCAACGCAATCCGGGCGCTCCAACCAAGTGCCTTAAGGCGGGTCACATCAAGCTGTTTCCTTGGGGTACCGTCAGGTTTGCTGATGTCCCAGTTTATTGTGCCACTGAAACCGGTGGCGTGTGCCACTGCTTCGGCGAGATCACGAATGCTCAATTCAACGCCAGTACCAACGTTGAGGAAAGAAATGTCGTTTGCTTTAGGTTTCCAGTACTGCAGAACAAACACGCAAGCTTCGCCAAGGTCGTCGACATGCAAAAATTCGCGTAAGGGATTGCCACTACCCCAACAGGTTGCACTCATGGCCTTGACATCAGCCGCTTCCTGGAAACGGCGGATTAATGCTGGCAACACATGGCTGTTGGTTCGGTGGTAGTTGTCTCCCGGTCCATACAAGTTTGTGGGCATCAGACTGATCGCGTCAAAACCGTGCTGCCGCCGCAAAGCTTCGCAAAGCTTAATTCCAGCGATTTTAGCAATCGCATACCCCTCATTGGTGGACTCCAAGGCCCCCGCCAATAATGATTCTTCTTTGATCGGCTGCTCGGCAAACTTCGGGTAAATACAGCTACTACCCAGAAAAAGCAGCCGCCGCACCCCCGCCTTCCAAGCCCCTTCAATCACATTCGTTTGGATCTTCAAGTTCTCCAATAAAAAATCAGCTGGATAGGTGTCATTCGCAACAATTCCGCCCACTTTTGCGGCCGCCAGCACCACCACATCAGGCTTGTTTTCTTTGTACCAGGCCTCCACCGCTTCGTGGTTGAGCAAGTCCAAGTCTTGGCGGGTTGGCGTCAGCAAGGCTCCGCCTTTCGCTTCAACGCCATAGCCCTTCTCCTCCAACGCGCGGCAAATTGCGCTGCCCGCCATGCCCCGCGCTCCAGCAACAAAAAAGCGGTCATCGGCCTTGATCAAGCCGCTCACACTTTGCCCCCTGCAGCCTTTACGGCATCAGGGTTTGTCGGCGGATTCTCCATCGAGCCAACCACATTGAATCCTTTCAGCTTCAAGTAAGCCTCCTTCTTGGCCTCTTCTTGATCGGTTGCCACCATCTCGGCCACTAACTCCTCGAGCGTTGTCGTTGGCGTCCAGCCCAACTTTTCCTTCGCCTTGGTGGGATCACCCAACAGCGTTTCCACTTCAGCAGGCCGGAAATAGCGCGGATCAATCCTCACCACCACTTCTCCGCTGTTGCGCTTGCCAATTTCCTCCAAGCCCTTGCCTTCCCACTCGATCGATCCCCAGCCCAGCTCTAATGCCGTTAATTCAATAAAGCGCCGCACGCTTTCCTGCCGCCCCGTAGCGATTACAAAATCCTCCGGTGGACCCTCCTGCTGCAGCATCCGCCACTGCATCTCCACATAATCCCTGGCATGGCCCCAATCGCGTAGTGAATCGATATTGCCCATGTACAGGCAATCCTCTAAACCCGCATCAATCCGCGCTAGCCCCCGCGTGATCTTGCGCGTCACAAACGTTTCACCGCGCCTGGGGCTCTCGTGGTTAAACAGCACACCATTGCAGGCATACATCCCGTAAGCCTCGCGGTAATTCACCGTGATCCAGTAGGCATACAACTTCGCCACCCCATAGGGGCTGCGTGGATAGAAAGGCGTGCTCTCCTTTTGCGGCATCTCCTGCACCAACCCATACAGCTCACTCGTGCTCGCCTGATAAATCCTCGTAGTCCCCGTAAGCCCCAGCATCCGCACCGCTTCTAAAATTCGCAGCGTGCCCAGCGCATCACTATTTGCTGTGTATTCCGGTGCTTCAAAACTCACCGCCACATGGCTTTGAGCTCCAAGGTTATAAATCTCATCCGGCTGCACCTGCTGAATAATCCGGATCAAGTTGGTGCTATCCGTTAAATCCCCGTAGTGCAGCACCAGCCGCGGATCATCCTCATGGGGATCCTGATACAGATGATCAATTCGGCTGGTATTAAAACTGCTCGCTCTTCTTTTGATCCCATGCACCTCATATCCCTTCTCCAGCAACAACTCCGCTAAATAACTGCCATCTTGGCCAGTGATACCGGTGATCAGGGCGGTTTTGGTGGGGGTGGGGGTATCAGAGGAGGGCATTGAGTCTTCAGAACGTCGTGCAGACACAACATTTCTACATGCGGTCACAGCGGACGAGAGCGGAGCTCAACCGTCTCGATTAGACCTCTAAGAATCAGTTTACCACGGCGTTGCTGCACAGCTGAAGGTATTGGGTTGGCAATGCACAATTCGAATCATCCCCGCAGCCAACTATTCAGTCAAAAAAAAAGGGGGGGGGTCGCCAGCGTTGGCACGCCTGCGTTACAGTAACGTTACACCTGCGTACCGTTACCTCCCACCAGCTGAACTACTTCCTCGCCCAGCAATTCAAGGACTGCGTTCGCGCCCCTAAGGCGTAAGCACCCGAGTGGCCGACCAACCGGTCCACCTTGATCTAGGCGAGGAGGTGACGCCTGGGTCACAGCAGCACCTTGCTTCCGGAGCAGTTACTGAAGGAAGGGCAAAGCCACCTCAGGTCTCCATACTCCTTCAAGCCTTATACCTCGCCGGTGCCTGCAGCTATTGCAAGCGAAAACAGCCCCGTCTCTTAATAGGGCCGTTATCACCAAACAGTTGCTTCGTAATGTGGAGCAGCTGCATTGGCTTAAATGGCAGACGCCGATGTTCGTTGGCTTCAGCGCCTAGAGAACTACGAACGGGCCTTGGCCACGCTCCAACGAGCGCTCACTCTTGCTGCCAGCCGCCCACTTAGCGAGCTTGAACAACAAGGATTAATTAAGGCATTTGAGTTCACCCACGAGCTCAGCTGGCTTCTGCTCAAAGATTTTTTAGTAGACCAAGGTGTGAGCGGCATCAGTGGCTCAAGAGATGCAGTGCGGCAAGCCGTGGTCAGAGAGCTTTTAGCCCCTGGCACGGAAAGCACTTGGATGGCGATGATCCGCAGCCGCAACCTCACAAGCCACACCTACAACCCCGCGCTTGCAGAAGAGATCGCGCAACTCATCGCCAATCAATTCGGCAAGGAACTGCAAAGTCTGCAGCAAGAATTGCGCCGCCGAGCCGAGCAAAGCCGATGATTCCCGGCATTCCCCAAGCAGATAGTCAACGACTACTGGAGCTGATCCTTACCCATCCCCACATAGAGAAAGTTGTGCTCTATGGCTCGCGGGCGTTGGGGCGGCAGCGAGCAGGATCAGACATCGATCTCTGCCTCGAGGCTCCGTCCATGAAACTCGGAGAGTTACTCGAACTCGGAGCACAACTCGACGACTTGCTCTTGCCATGGCAAATCGATCTCCAGCTACACCACCTGATTGCCCATGAGGGGCTGCTGGCGCATATCGAGCGCGCCGGCCAATTGCTCTGGGAACAGTCTCCGAACGCAAAGGCTCCTGAGCCAACTTTTTGATCAACCCTCCCAGAGCCGGCGGCAAGGGAAGGCCGCAAGTTGCGAATCGGCTGTGATCAGCACAAGCTGCTCGAGCTTTGCGTGATGCTGAGCTCTCAGTTAGACGCAGGACTCACAACCACCGGCGATTCCGCATTACAAAGCAAGGCAAGCACCCCCTCAGGCAGACGCTGCAGATCGAACCACCACCACAGCAGCACACATAACTATCGAGTAAGTAACCCGTGCTGGCCGTCATGGCTGTGATCGAGCTTGGGCAAGGAGCTTGATTCCCAGCTCGCTAGTTCTTCAGGGGAGAGCGGCTCCAACAGGGCTTCGGGATTCGGCAAGGGGCCAAAGGCACTCAACCGGCCTGGGATGCGCTGCGCCGGAGTCGGCTTCAAGGGCATTCAGACGCGCTCATGGGCTATTCCACTGTGGCAAGCACAATCGTCTCACCAGTACGGGCTTGATCCATCAAGCGAATCATCCCCTCGATGAGATCATCCACAAAACAGAAGCTACGGGTCTGACTTCCATCGCCATAAAGCGTTAGTACGTCCTCTTTCAGGGCCTGAACGATGCAATTGATCACCACCCTGTCTTCATCAGGAAGCATGCACGGAGCAACCGTGCGGAGCTCAAGCTGTGAGATCGCGAAGAATTTTCTTGGCCAGAATTTCGTTGATCTCACGGTGCCTCGGAACCGGTTGGGTGCGCCCAGTTTGAGGCTGGTGAAATCAGTTCGTTTCAAGCCACAACAAGCTCGCCAACCTTGCGAATTCCTGGGAGGTCTTGCTTGGAGAACTCTTGATGAAGATCCAGCAGCTGCACCTTCAGATCCTCGAGGTCCTCACCTTGCGTCCAATGATCGGGATATACATTCAGATGACCCAGAAACTGACCATCGGATTCACGCCAGTAGGTGAAAGACTCGGCGCTATGAGCAAATGTCATTTTGCCTGGTACTCCTACACGCTTTCAAAGTAGCTCCAGCAAGGCTTTCGCTGAAGAAGGCGATCGTGGGGCCATGGCCTTTATCAAGTGGTCCCGATAGCGTCCATCCCAACTCCCGTTGCGCCAGGTCAATCACCGGCTGGCGTTGGAGAGGATCATCCTGCGGCAGTGGTTTGCAGATCAATTCAAACGACCAAGTAGCACTTAAGGCAATCGCTGCGGATCAACACACCTTCAAAATAAGTTCAACATCTGCAAGGCCCTTGAAGTCAGCATCCATGCTGAAGAGCCGAGCCTGATGTTGCTTCGCAGTCGTCAAGATGATGCTGTCTGCCATGGGCAGGCGTAGAGCATCACGGCTATCGCCTGGATCGCCTGCGCCTCGCTGTGTTCACGAAGGATCCACTTGAACACTTCAAAAACTGTGATGGCAGGCACGATCAGAGACGTTTCATCGTCAAGAACCTCAAGGAAGCGGTCTGCCTGAGGTCCATTGGTAAAAACCTCAATCCAACCCGAGGAATCCACAACATGAAGGACTGAGGTCACAGACGATCGCTCTCTCGCTCGAATGTGTTTTCACCCTCGAGAAAACCGCGCAACGCAGAAACGGATCGACTAGGCACGAGCTCAATCCTCCCAGGCAGGGCGATCACCTGCAGCACCTGGCCTGGCTTGAGATCAAATTGCTCACGCACTCGCTTAGGAATGACAACTTGATATTTCGGGGAAACGGTAGAGACATCCATCCAGAAATCGTACTACCAATGCACGATCGATCAATAAACAGTGCTTCTGGGCAAGAGCAGATCAACAGAGGCGACAGGAACAAATAACGCTCGTAGGCAAGGAGGGCTAGGGGTGGGAGCTGTTTTGCAACAGCCGCACCAACATGCGGCGCTGGTGGTCTTGTCCACCAAAGAACACGGCCAGAACCTGGATGTCCCGCTGCTCAGCGCGTGGACGAAACCAATAGACGGCACGATCCAGAGCGAGATGACGAAGGCCAGGCAGGAGATCGACGAGTGATTCTCCACGAAGAGGAGCTGTGGCCAAGCTGTTAGCCCATCAACCCAATAAGAACAGGGGCAAAGAAAAACAAAGGGGCAGCAGTGCCAGGGGGAAAAGCTTGCTGAGCAGATCAATCATCGAAACATCGTTAGCGCAGTCTTTCAAAGCATTAGGCACGGGATGCCTCGAGCTTGGGCGGCCTGAACCAGAGCCTGATCCGCGGTGATCAGCTCAAGGTTGTGGCTCTGAGCGATTGCCAGGTGCAAGGCATCGGCGCCACGCAGAGCAGGAGAACGGCTGTCCTTCACCCACTCACAGGCCCGCTCGAAGTCTGGGGAGCGGGGTTCCAGCAAGCCGAGCCGCTCTTTAGCAAACTCCGAAAGCATCAAGTGCATGCCAGCAACCTGACCTGCGGAACGATCACCCCTGCGCTGCGAACGCGCCAAAACATCACTGAGCTCAAGGATCACCAGCTGACTGATCCATAACGATGACGACTGCGCCTGTTCGAGCCAAATTTCCAGAGCTGGAAAACCTCCATCCCCAAAGGCCAGAGACACCAGCAAACAGGTGTCGAGATAAAAGCTCTTCCCTGTCATCAAAACCTGTCAGTCAAACGTCTCGCAGCTCGCGCACCCGCTCCACCGCAGAAGGTTCAGAAACGGACTCACTGATGTGCAAACCCCGGAAGCGCTGCATCCAATTGGATTGACTCACGGCCTGAGACGTTGAGCCTTCACGAACCAAACGTGCCACTGGCTTCCCCCGACGGGTGATCACCACCTCATCACCGGAAGCAACAGCATCCAACAATGCCGAAAGCTGTGCCTTCGCTTGAGCAAGGCCGATAGAGCGCATGCCTAGATGACTAGTTGGTCACTTAAGCCTAGTCCAGAGACGGCGCCCTACCCGCTGCACGCGGGAGAGAAGATCAGGTGGCCCAGCACGCTGACTTCAAGAAGGGCAATCGGTTCGGCCATCAAGCCTCTTGATCACGGAGTTGATTGACAAGCTCCAGATCAACAACGCCACCAGAAGCTTTCACAGACAATTGCGGCAATCCAGAGCGTTGCTCCAAAACGTTCTGAGCCTCTCCGTTTGCTGACCTGGATAGGGCCTGCCGGGCTAGGGCGCTAATGACATGACCAACAGAACAGCAACACTGGCGAGGCAATCGGCACGATGAGCGATCTGAATGAGTGACGGCAACGAGCTGCTCGCCCCCACGACGGCCAACCCCTGATGGTGCCCTTCGTGGAAGAGATCGTGCCGGAGGTGAACCTCGAGGCCGGCTGGCTGCTGCTCACGAGGCCTTTCCCTAACAGGGATCCGCGATCAACTCGCCTGCACGAGATGCAAGCCCGGCACCTGAGCAAACACCTGGTCATCACTGATCAATGTGCGCTCCAAAGCCAAAGCGTGGGAAGCAATCAATAGATCCATGGCTGCCACTGTGATCCCGGCCTGTTGCAACCGGAAGCGCAACTTGCCATAGACATGAGAGGCAGTTGCATCAAAAGGTTCAACCGGCAAAACGTCGAGAAGGTTTTTTACCAATACTGCTCGCCGTTCAGGGAGCCGACGACGTTCCAAACCAAAGCGGATCTCAGCGGCCACGATCGCCGAAACACTGCAGCGATCCTCGGCAAACCATTGGTCGAGCTGGGGCGAACGACGCTCTAACAGCACCCGAACGGCATTGGTGTCGAGCATGAAGCGCTGCTTCACGGCCAATCCCTTTGCTGAGCCGGAGCATCCGGCTCAGCAACCTCGAAAAGCTCACCAAAACCGGCCGAGGCATCAGAGTCACTGTCCAGCAGTTCTGAACGCTGGCGCAACCACTCAAGAGGACTCGACCGCAAGGGGTGCAGGCTGACGATGCCGGTCACAGGGTCACGCATGACCTCCACTTCCGTCCCTTCAAAACGACAGGTAGCGGGCAAGCGCACAGCCTGACTGCGCCCATTGCGAAACAACTTGGCGCGCATCAGACCTCACCTTCTGGTCATGATCAGTCTAGATCGACCAAGAGTGATTCGACAGGCGGCGTTTACCCAACGCCATCGGCGAACGGACTCATTGATGTGCAAACCCCGGAAGCGCTGCATCCAATGGGGTTGACTCACGGCCTGAGACGTTGAGCCTCCACGGACCAAACGTGCCACTGGCTTCCCCCGACGGATGATCACTACCTCCTCGTCCAGAGACAGCGCCCCACCCGCTGCACGTGGGAAAGAAGATCAGGGGGCAGTTCATGGCGTAACGCCAAATCCACCGTCCATGGCAGCAACAAATCATCGATAGCGGCCATCAAGCGCAACCGCTCTAGATGAGTTAGACGAGCAGCATCGACGCACAAATCGATATCCGATCCAGGGCGTTCTTTGCCCATCGCTCGCGAACCAAACAACCAGATGGCATCCACATCGGCTTGTTGAATCAATACATCCAACAGCCTCTGTTGCTGAGGCCCGGAAATCCCTGGAATGACTACGGTTTGGAACTTCTCACTGTTCGTAGCATCCATCAGCGATCCTCTTGCTCCAAGCGGATCTGCAGGCAAGTGCGCAAGCTCTGAAAACAACTGAGATAATGCTGCTGAATATTGGCGGCGATCGCATCTGCGGTTGCGCGGTTGTAGGTGTGGCTGGTGAGATTGCGGTCTTGAATCATCAGCATCCAAAACTCACCGCCTTGAATCAATTCAAGGCGGAAGGCTTCTCGCAAGGTGTCACGGGATCCGAGCAAGCTTTCGTTGCCTTGACTGCGCAACAGATCACGGAGCGTGTTCCATGCCAGTTCAAAGGTGTATTCAAAGGCCTTGATCAAACCTTGCTGTTCCCGCTCATTCAGCGCAGGCGGCTCAAAAAAACGCTCGAGTTGTTCCAGGGCTCGCGTGTAATTCGCAAAGCGCTGCTGCCAGCGGATATCAGCTGCCAAATCATTGGAGCGCCTAGATAGATGGTATCGGGATCATTTGAAAAACCATCCCCACTGGTCGCACCATTGCGGTTGAGGGTGGGTGGCATTCGTCGCTCAGGCCTTAAAGCCTGAAGACTGGAGGGAAAGTGAATCCTGAGGTCACCTAGCCCAGCTGCCATGAATGCATTAATTAGGGTCAGTTATGGAATGATCTAGTGAATCGGCGCCAGCGGGCAGATCTCCCTGGGCAATGAGTTTGCAGGCCGCACAGTGGTGATCGATAGCAACGAGCCCGGAATCTTGGTGATCAAAACAGCCCAGACCATTCCTAATGGGGAGCTCTGGCTTCATCAAGCCTCTTCTGCAGAACGCTTGGATCGAGCCCTTACCTGCCTTGACCACCCTCCTGAAGTTGCTGATCTCGACGCCTTGGAACACCACCTCAATGCAATTTTTGCTGAGACAAAGTGATCCAACTTGATCTCAACAGTCCTGAGTTTCAAGCCAACCTTCTAGCTCTCCCACAGCAAAAACCCTGGGCTGTGCTCAAAACGCGGAGCCTGCCAGCAACACAGTGCCGCCGAATAGATTGCGCAGCATTGGGGCAACAGGTAGCTGGAGTGCTGGATCCAGACAAATTGTTGGATGTGGCCTCAGGGCTAGCCGCGCTGAAGGTAGATCCGATTACCAGCACTGCTGTTGCCCCTGAACAAGTCTTTGCGGCACTGGAGCAACAACGCCATTCTGGGCAACTTAGCCAGAGCGTGAGTGGAGCATCGCTGCGCTATCAGGCCTCAAAGGCACAACCTGGCTTGCTGGAAGAAATCAAGCCGAACGACAACCGCCGGCTAGGCCGGTTTCGTAATGGCCTCTTTGAACCGACGGGAGAGAGCGCACCCAGCACCAACCCATGAAACAACTTTGGCTGCGCGTGGGCGGCAATGGACAAACAGACAGCACCGGAAAGACTCGAGCAGAGTCAGCCTGGATCAATTAATTGCAGCGCTTCTTCTCCTCCTCGTACTCCGCGACAGCTCAGCCGCGTATCAAAGCTGACCAGCGTTCCTTGGTGATGCACGGCGAGAGCTAGCAAGTAGGCATCCGTTCCGCCATCAAGCCTCTTCGTCGCGAAGCTGATTCACAAGCTCCAAATCAACAACGCCACCAGAAGCCTTCACGGGCAATTGCGGCAATCCGGAGCACTGCGCTCCATCGTTTTGCGAGCCTTTGCCTGCTGGTCTGAACAGCGTCTGCCGGGCTAAAACGCGCGCTGCGGCGAGGACGCCATCATCGAACCGGAGAGTGGTGCGCATCAAACATTACGCATCTGCTCATCACTTTAAGTGGGTCAAACCGGCCCAGCCCATGACCAATGGCATAAAAAATGAGCCAGAACTCCTTAGCTAGATTGAAATCAAGGAGAGCATCAAGCCAACAGTCTTGAGCCGCCAAAGAACGTGAACATGCCATCACCAACCACGAGCAGCTTGGCGGCCCTACGCACTCAACGTCACACCCAATGGCTGAGAGAGCTGCGGCTGTCGCTACAAGAACTGGTGGAGCCCAGTCTCGAACGACCAGACCAGATCTATCTGTTCGGCTCCCGTGCTCGGGGCGATTGGGACGGTCTATCAGACACCGATCTACTCGTGGTGGCTGCCAACAAGCATCTGGCCGACACATGGGTCGATCAACTGCTCGATTCGGGCCTCGCTGAGGATGTGATCGGACTCGACCGTGTGGCCTGGGATCAGTTGCCAAAAAGCGCATCAGTGGTTTGGCGCAACGCTGCCAAAGTCGCTATTCCGTTACTGGCAGAGAAGCCATGAATGCCCGGCCAGATGCATGGATACGCCAAGCCCAAAACGACCTTGAGCTCGCTCAACTGGCACGTGACAACGGCTACTTGGCGCAAGCCTGTTTTTACGCATCACAAGCAGCCGAAAAAGGCTTAAAAAGCGCACTTCTGGAATTGGGACTGGAGCCTCCGCACACGCATGTGCTCAACGATTTGACGAGGCGGCTTAAGGAGACAGGCTTAGAGACCAAGGATTTAGAGGCACTACCTCTACGAAGCCTCAGCCGGATGGCGATCCAATCCCGCTACCCCGTGGATGCAACACCGCCTTCCGAGCTGTTCGATCCAGATGAAACAGACCAAGCCCTAACAACGGCCCGTGAAGTGCTGAGCATCCTCAAGGCTTTCGATCAACAGGGCTAA
The DNA here is from genome assembly GCF_000230675.1 of Synechococcus sp. WH 8016. Taxonomy (NCBI): domain Bacteria; kingdom Bacillati; phylum Cyanobacteriota; class Cyanophyceae; order Synechococcales; family Synechococcaceae; genus Synechococcus; species Synechococcus sp. WH 8016. The sequence goes on from NZ_AGIK01000002.1 coordinate 218,520, forward strand.
GGGCTGCCACTTCATGCAATCTGCTCTGGACACCACATCACAAGTCCGCAAAGGCAACTTCATCCTCATCACTGCCCCATTCCGTTAGCCCAGCCTGAACTCCCCGCAAATAGCCCAGGTCGATCGGAGACACCACCATGAGACGAACCGACTCGCCCTCAAGCTTCCTTACAGCCTTGGGGATCGTGACTTGCCCCTTTGCCGTCAACGTTGACAAGTCCATCGCTTACTTCTTTGCCTCCACAAGACTCTTAGCGCTTCCGGAACGCAGGATGACGACTGCCGCAAATCATTTGATGCGCATTAATATGCGCATCAAGGCTTCAAAGAGCAATGCGGACCACCCTTGAGTTACCCGACCCTCTCTTTGCGCGGCTCAAAGCCAGGGCCGCCAGAGAACAGATCTCACTCAAGCAGCTGTTGCAGAGCTATGTGGAACAAGGGCTCATGACGCCAACCCACTGCGCGATACCAACAACGCGCTCTGCCAGCCAACTCCCAAAGGTTGAGGGCCAACTTGCTTTTGATTCCAGCACCACCAGCAACGCAGATCTCTTTGACCTGCTCGAGCCATGAACAACAACGCAGATCTTCCGGATCTCAATGTGTGGTTAGCACTTGCAACCCCTGATCACTTCCATCATCAGCAAGCTCTGAACTACTGGGAGCAACAGGCTGCTGAGCAAGTGCACTTCTGCACCGTGACGGCCTTGGGCCTGGTGCGCCTGTTGAGCCAACCCAAGCTGATGGGCCCAGCCGTTAAAACCACGCATGAGGCTTCTGCCCTCCTTCAAACCTTGTGCCAACAACCAGGGGTAAGCCTCGCGTTCCCAGCCAGCGATGGCTGGGATGTGTTTCACCAACTGATGCGCGAGGGCGATCTCTCAGCCCGCCTTTGCACCGACGCCTACCTTGCAGCGCTGGCCATCAGCAACGGCTGGCGCCTGGTGAGCTTTGATCGCAACTTCGAACGTTTCGGTGATCTGCAACGGCTCTCACTCAGCTCAGGTGGGTAATCAGGCCAACCAATCCTGATCCAGCTCAGTGATGACCTCGAATTCCGGATCCTTATGCAGCAACGTTGCTCGGCCGAGAAGAGCCGCTGCGGCGATCCAAGCATCAGCAACGGAAAGCCGATGCAACGCCTTGATCCTGGAGGCCTCCAGCAGCAAGGCTTCTGTCTGGTCAACCCATTGGATTGGCAGGGATTGCAACTGTTCATAGGCAAGACGCCCACTCCTCTCTCCTTCGTCTTTCCAAACCCGGTAGAGCACCTCCATGCGCGTAATGAAACAGGCGAAACAGGGATCCGTCCCTTCCAACAACATGGCGACGCGCTCGGCACCCGGCTCGTCGTCTCGCAAGGTCAGGATTGCTGAGGTGTCGAGGCAAAAAGCGGGCATCACAGTTCAGCATTTCGATCGAGCTCCCGATCCGCCAAGAGCCTCGCTGTTGCTCCACCACGTCGGCCCTGCCCGCGAAAGGCCTGCACAGAAGACGCTGCCACAGGTATCACTCGAATCGAACCGTCATCTTCCACAAGCCACTCCAAGCGTTGAGACGGGCCTAAGCCAAAGCGCTCGCGAATTGCAGCCGGGATCACGGTCTGGCCACGCGAGGTAATCGTGCTTCTCAAAACCAAACCAGTGAATTACTAAAATAGCCTATACGTAATTCAACGACCAAGTCTGATGGCTGCAATCAACATGCCCAACCCCTGAAGCAAAAGAGCTACCAAGCCCGATAGATCAAGCGACCCAATAGCTCGCGCAAGGCACGGGAGCTGCCATCTAGAGCCGCCGCAGAGGGAAGCCACTCGGTTGGGTCACGCCACAGAGGACCAGCCCAAGCGCCGCGGGCCTGAAAATCCACGGGAAACGGTTTCACCACGAGACCCTGGCGCTCAAACAGACGCTGAGCCCTGCGCATATGAAAAGCACTGGTGACCAACAAGATCCGGGTGGGCGGCGCCGATGCAGTCTTTGGCACCTCCAGCAATCGGCGAATCGCAACCGCTTCCTCAGCCGTGTTCACCACAGGGGGCGTGCTGGCCATGACGCCAGAAGGGATTCCAAGCTGTTGCGCTTCCCTTAGGTAGCGCTGCCCCTCTGGGGGTTGGCCGGGTAGGAACGGACTCACTCCACCGGTAAACAGCAAACGCGGCGCCTTGCCGGCGCGATACAGATCAAGCCCCGCCAAGAAGCGGTCTGGGTCGTGCCACTCGCTCACCTGCGCAGCACCCGGAGCAGGTTGACGGCCGCCGCTGAGCACCACGATCGCTTCAGCAGAAGGAGCTTCAGCAGCAGTGGTGCGTTGCCAGGGTGCCTCCAGCCAGCGCCACAGGGTTTGGCTCACCAGCCCCAGAGAACAAACCCAAAGCAGCACAACTGCTGTAATCACAGGCCAACGCCAACGACCGATCAGTCCAACCAGCAACAGGATCAGAGACAAGCCAAGGGGCAGCAGGGCTAGGGGGAGAAGCTTGCTGAGTAGATAAATCATCGAAACGTCGTCAGCACAGCCCCTTTAAAGCGTTAGGCATGGGATATCGCAGAATGAGTACGCTTGGCACGCTCAACACCACCATGGTCGAAACGTCCTCAGCGCGCATCACGGCTAAGCCCAGAGCAATGAATTGACTGAGTAAAGAATTCTATCTAAGGACCGAAAAGCTTTTCTCTTGTTCCGATTGGCAACATCAGCAGGTCGACTTCCTGCTTTGAGTCAGCATTGATTACACACCTGGAGCTTTCTTTAAAAGGCCTACACCCTCTCCGTTGGGTTCAGCTTCTCACAATAGGCCGGTCAATACTCCCATTTCTCCAAAATATCAACCCCAAAAGTACTGCCATAACAGCAAATACGCTATTACAAAAGCAATTAAGGGATGAATACATTTATAATATACTAGTTTCATTAACAATGCGCAATGAATGCTCGCTTAAATATTTTATTTCTCAACTCTGATCAATTTATCACTTAATTCGTACCATCATTGACTAGGCGCAGCAATGTCCAGATCGTAACGAGACCACTTAAGGGTTGACTCACAGCCCCAATCGCATCACTGGCTTTTGCCAATCCACTGCGATTCACTTTCACGGTGTCGCCATCGCGTAAAGGTGGATTCTTCTCATTGGAAGCACCTTGACTCAGATCAATTTTAAAACGTTCGAGTGTTGCAGAGCCATTGCGATTAATACGTACCAACTCCACATTGCCCCTGTTGGCACGCCAGTTTTTCGCGCCACCAGCCGCCAACACTGCCTGCACCAAAGGCGTGTTCGCTTGCAACTGCAACCTTCCCGGTGTCACCACTTCACCAATCACATTCACCCCAATCACCTGAGGCGAAAGATTCATTGAAGCCAGTTCAATGGCCTCTTCTGGCGTTTCATCCGCTTTACCAAGCCGAACCGTATCTCCATCAAAAAGATAAGGATTTTGACTCTGATTGCCTTCCAGAATCAGATCGAGCAGGTTCAAACGTGCCTGCTTGAACTGAGGCGTTTCCCCTGGAAGACGCCTCTGCAATTGCACATCACGCAAGTTCGCTTTTTGGGTGATGCCACCCGCTTTCTGAATCGCATCCACAACGGTTGGCAAACCACTCACCGATGTAGACGGCCCCCCCTCCGTTGAAACTGTTTCACTTACTGAGAGCGAATAAATACCCGGGCGTTCCACTTGGCCCACCAAGGCCACCCGAATCGGACGAGGTTTCACAACCCGCAGCTGCAAGTCGGGTCGCAGCAATTCTTGGCCCATCAACGTTTTCACCCAAACCGTTGCCTGCTGAAGGGTGAGACCGGTGAGCCGCACACTTCCGATCAGTGGAAGTGGAACAGATCCATCGTTCAACACTTCGAGCTGTCCAGACAACTCTGGAGAATCAAACAGACGCAGTTCGAGTACATCACCTGGCCCGATGATGTAAGCGTCTTCCTCCAAAAAAGTGCGATTGGCCTGCAATGCATTGCTCCCTGCAGCCATCGCATTGATCGGCTCTGCTTCAAGGGCCACAGCGGGGAGTGCCACCAACGACTGGGCAGCCATCAGAACGGAAAGTGCCAATGGTCTGAGCGTCGTCATGGCAGAAGGAAGAGAGGAGATCACAGATGCGGCGCTAAGTGTCCCATAGGGACGCGCCATTTAAACCATTTTTAGGTTGAATGGATGGCTGAGTGAAGTGGTTATGAGCAACCTGTCTGCACAACCCAATCCACAAGCGGTTGACGGCTTGCTTCAGGTTGATGGAAGTGATGAGATCGATTTGCGTGATTTGTGGCGTGCCCTGAAGCGCCGCAAGAAGTTAGTTGGCGTCACTGCCGCTGGGGTGATCTCGCTCACCTGCGTGTCCACGGCATATCAAAGGATCTTTCGGCCTGTCTACCAAGGCTCGTTTGCGCTCCTGATTACAGATCCGATCAGTAATGATTCAGGCAACAACTCAGCTTCAGCAGGTGGGCTCAACGGCTCGATGTTTGAGGAGCTAGCACGCAACACCACCAGCAATGACCTGCCCACCCTGATCGAACTACTGCAGAGCCCCCTACTGCTGAGTCCGATCGCCGAGCGCTTCGATCTCAGCGAAAACGGACTGGCTTCCCGCATCACGATCACCACAGGTGGTGAAAAACGGACAGAAGCAGAAGGCATTCTTAGAGTGAGCTTGGTGGGCCGAGACAAAGACGAAGACCAGCAATTGTTGACCGCGCTGAGTGACACCTATTTGAAAGTAGCCCTGCAGGAACGCCAACAGCGTCTTGCTGACGGTTTGAATTTTCTGAATAAACAGGCTCCTGCCCTTGAAGCAAAGACCGAACAAATTCAATCCGAGGTTGCTGCCTTCCGCATCAAGCATTCCTTGCTCGAACCTACTGCTGAGGGTGGCGCACTAAGGCAGCAAGAAGCTGGATTGTCGAGCCAAGTGCTCGCGCTGCAAGCCGGTCGCAATCGGCTCTCCAAAGTGCGCGAAGAAATTGCCAACGGAACGCTCACAGCACGGGGATTTCAGGAAGCAATTGGTGGCATGGGCAACGGCCTGACTGCAGGCGGAGGCGTACAAGGCCTCACCATTAGCGATGTGGACCAAAGTCTGCTGCAACAGCTTCTCAAAGTTGAGACAGAGCTAGCAGAAGCTCGCTCCACCTATAAGCCCAACTCGTCAATGGTTACGGGATTGGAAGAGCGCATCAATCAACTCAAACCATTGTTATTACGCAACCAGCTCGAGGCGGTTGATGCAGCCCTCAATCTCAACAACGGCCGCCTGCAAACGGCTCAACAACAAGTAGCTCAACTCAATGCCCAATTTCTCAAACAACCGGCCTTGATCAAGCAATACGAAGCCCTGCAAACCCGCTTAACCATCGCCAATCAAAATCTGGCCGGTCTTGTGAGTGCTCGAGAAAACTTTCAATTGGAAATTGCCCAGCGCAGCGTTCCTTGGCGCGTGATCGATCCTCCTGAAATCAATCCAAATCCCATCAAGCCATCCATTCCCAGAAATCTGGCCCTAGGCACATTGCTTGGCTTGGTGGCTGGAGCGGGGGCAGGTCTGTTGCGCGATCGCAAAGATCATGTCTTCCACAGTCCAGGTGAGGTGAAAGCAGAGATAGGAGATCTCCCCTTGCTGGGCCATATCCCCTACGTGGACTTTTTTAAAGGCGTTCGAGAAGACAAGCGTTTTCCCCTGAAAGAACTCGACAGTGAAACCCAAGCCGATGTTGGTGAGACCGAGAGAAAAGCAGCTCGCTACCAACGCTTTTTTTATCAGGAAGCGTTCCGCAACCTCTTCACATCCCTCCGTTTCCTGAACAGCGACAGGCCCCTGCGCTCGATCGCACTGACCAGCTCCTTACCAGCAGAGGGCAAATCCCTAGTGAACACTCTGCTTGCCAAAACCTTGGCAGAAATGGGGCAACGGGTCCTACTGATCGACGCTGACTTACGCAAACCCCAACTGCATACCCGTCTGGGTCTTAACAATCTTCGTGGCTTATCCAATGTCTTAACGGACGATTCGAGCCATTGGCGCCAAGCCCTTCAGCCCATTAATGGCTACGAAGGCTGGTCAGTCATGACCGCCGGTCGCCGGCCACCAGATCCAACCCGGCTTTTGAGCTCGAAACGGATGCATCAATTGGTAGAGGACTTAGGCAAAAGTGAGGAATTTGATCTGATTTTGTTTGACACCCCACCGGTGCTTGGCCTAGCCGATGCCGCTTTGGTTGCCGAGCACTGTGATGGTTTGATGTTGCTCGTGAGCCTCGATCGAGTGGATCGAAGCCTTCCCAAGGAAGCTATCAATCGCATCCGCTCGAGCGGTGCCCCCTTGCTTGGAATTGTCACCAACGCGATTAAACAAGAGCAGCAAGGCTCCTCTGCCTATGGCTATGGGCAATATGGCTACGGCAAATATGGATATGGATATGGATATGGATATGGATATGGAGGCTACGGTTACGCCGCTTACGACACCACATCGGCCTATGCCCACTACGCCGATGTGGACGATGCTGAGGACAGCACTGATTCAGCTGGGCCGCAATCGTCTCAGCGTGATCAAGACAAGAAAAATAAATCCCTCACGTTGAGTGAACGGTTGAAGGCTCGCAGGGCCCAATTCATGCGCTGGGTGGATAATTAATGGCTGTTGAGCCCAGCACAACACAATCCATTCAACGCTTCCGCATCAACTGGGTCCTAATCAACGATCTAGCCATTGGTCCAGCACCAAGGGCAGAACGGCACATACAGCGTTTAAAAGCAGCCGGAATTCATGGAGTACTGAGCTTGTGTTCTCTTGAAGAAGCAAAACCCCCTCAAGGATTCACAGATCAATTCCAATGCCAACGCATATTGCTGCCGGACCATCGCAGCCCCGAGGTTCTCACACTGCATCAACTCAAGAGCTCTCTAATCGCTCTATCTGAACTGCGCCAGCAAGGCCCAGTCTTTGTGCACTGCGTAGCAGCTGTTGAACGCTCGCCCTTGATTTGTATGGCTTGGTTGGTACAACAACAACAGCTCAATCCTTCTGAAGCGCTCGACTATCTGATGCAAGTTCACCCCGGCAGCAACCCATTGCCGAGGCAACTTGCTCTGCTGAAGCAGCTTAATGAGACGCAAAATCAATAGCAAATGAGAAAATTATTTCAATTCTTACCAACCCCCCTACTATTTTTCGGAACTTTCTCGGCCTCAGCACAGCCAATCCGATGGGAACCCATCCCCCCATTACCTCCTATTGAAACAATCAATCAAGTCAGAACCAAAGATTCCCTTGTCTGGGAACCACTCAACCAAACATCTTCTGCAAAATCCCAACAAGACCCTGAATGGCAAATATTGCCTGGTGACTCCGAATCAACATCTTCATCTCACAAACTCGTCTGGATCCAAATAGACGATCCATTCCTACATGAGAATATCGCACTTGAACAACCAAAAGCTTCACCCACAACGAAGTTTTTGACGCCGCCACCTTCACTTCAAGCACTCGATCGATCCATCGCCTTTGGCAACGATTTAGTTGGCCCAGACATCAGCTGGAATGTGCCCAATGGCCTGCGCTGGTCGGAGCGTTGGTTTGGTAGCGCTTCGCTTTTAGGTCAAAGCCGCCGTCAGAACAACGGCCCCTTCTACAAGTGGAATGGTGGTGATGCCGTAGCGATCGTGCACGCCAACATCCTCCAAGCGGGAAGCTGGAGCGTTGGCCTCAACACGTCCTTCCGCAGTGTGTACCAAGGAGATCAATCTGCAGGTGGCAGCACTCAGGTGGGAGAAGGCATCTCCAGCGGGTTCAGAATCGCCACCGCGATTGGCGACACCGGTGGCATCGCCTTTGGCGGAGAACAGGTTCTCCAATGGGACGACAGAACAGACACCGGGCGAAATCTGTATTTGATGGCAACCAAGGGCTGGTGGCTGGGCAACCAAGGCACCGATTACCCGCTGCTGGTTGCCAACGGAGGCTTTGGAACTGGGCGCTTCGCTAACCAAGACATCCTCAGTTGGAAAAACCCGCTGCGTTTCGCCTGCGTTGATGGCTTCGAGGACCGCCAAGGCACGTTTTCAGTCGACAATGACCTCTGCTGGAGCCCGATTGGCACCGTGAGCCTGGTGCTCAACGATTACATCGGCACCTTTGTGGAATATCGCAGCGGCACTGCCCAAGCAGCCGCCTCCGTTTCATTGTCCGATGGCATCCCCTTGCGGTTCACCTGGGGCGTTAATTTCGCCGGCAAAAATGAAGTGTTAAAGACCAATCAATGGACTTGGGTGTTCAGGGCCAGCCTTGGGTTCTGAGCTCTGCTAGTTAAGCGATCAGCTCTGCAACGTTGGCAAACAGTTGGCCAAATCAATCAAAGAAACGGCTGGATACGAGGGGATGCTGTCTTTCATTTCTTGGAGCTTTTCCCGGTACTCGCAAAACAGTTCCCAAGCCCGAATTTCGTCGTCTTCACTGATCACCCGCCGCAACAGAACCTCTTCTAGCGCAAGATCAAAACTTGGAGCCTCCTCAAACCCCATAGGCAAGTACCCCAGCTGCAGATCGAGATAAGCCAAGAGCCGCAAACGCACCGGCAATTCTCCTCGGCGCATCAGCTCAAGAGCCTGGCCCTGATCAGCACTTTTCGCATCGACAAAACGGTTATGAAACACCTTGAGCAGGCCATCACGAAAACTGCGCCCCCAGAGATGCACCAACACCACACCAAACGCCCCGATCGGCACAGATCCAGAGCTCTCATCAGGGCCAAGATCAAACAGATGATCATGAGCTACACCATGCATCGAGGCTGAACGAACCACGGGCTTGCCCACATGGCCCCAAAAGCCACCCTGCTGCCAATCATGAGCGCCCAGCAAAGGCCGCATCACCCAAGGAAGATGCCACTGCTGAGCATGGGGATAACGCTCCAATAAATCGCACAACGGGCCATCGGCTCGCTGAAAACTGAAGTATTCATCGCAGTCCAACAACAACGTGTAGGGAGCAAGATCCTTCAAAGGAGCAAGGTTCAAGGAACGGAGCGCCGCATCAGGAGTGAGCGAGCCGTCCAGGCGATGCACCTCGAACTCAGTCCAGCCATGCTCTGCCGCATCAGCAAGTAACCAATCGCGATCGACGTCGGTTTGCACGCAAACATGAATCCCGCTCACGTTCATGCGGCGGTAATGCTCCACAAAGGCATGCCAATAGGGCTGCTCCGAGGCGCAAAATCGCGTAAGCAGTTGAACCCCTTCCAGGGCTCCCTTCGCCTCACTCTTTTGAATCGTCTCCAGGGTGCGATTAAAGGGAAAGGAGCCGAATCCATCCAGGCCTGCATCGGCTGACTCCCGCCGCCAAAGCAAGAAAGGATCAACCTCTTCTGGCGCTTTCGAGAAAAACTGCTTAGCGCGGCGCCATCGCGAAGCCATCAGGCATCAACCTAATTGCTTCCAAAAAATAGCCTGCTCCTGGCTTCCACAAAATCCAGCAACGATCTTTTTCATCCCCCCTTGAACCAGGCTCCTGAACTGAGCGAAACTAACTCGCATTAATGCCTGCGCCCTGGTGACCACCCCGCTGATCCCTGTCATTCTCTGCGGCGGCACGGGAACACGCCTTTGGCCACTTTCGAGGGCTAGTTATCCCAAGCAATATTGGCCGCTCGGCGGCGACGGCGACGACACCCTGCTGCAGCAAACCCAGAAGCGCTTGGCGGGAATCGAAGCGCTAGGTGCCCCGCTGCTGATCTGCAATGAGGACCACCGCTTCATCGTGGCCGAGCAGATGCGCCAAATCGAGGTAGAGCCTGGAGCGATTTTGCTCGAGCCGATGGGGCGAAACACCGCTCCTGCGGTGGCCGTGGCGGCTCTTCAAGCCACAGCCAAAGGCGACGATCCCCTCCTGCTCGTGCTTGCCGCAGACCATGTGATTCGCGATGGGGCGCACTTTCAAGCCACCATCGCCGCCGGCCGCAAGGAAGCCGAGGCAGGCCGCTTGGTGACCTTTGGGATAGTGCCAACCGCACCGGAAACAGGCTACGGCTACATCGAAGCCTCTGAACCGCTCGTGCCTGGAGCGTTAACGCCCGTTCCGATTGCGCGCTTCGTGGAGAAGCCCGATCAAGCCACCGCCGAACAATTTCTCGCTAGTGGGCGCTTCACCTGGAACAGCGGCATGTTTCTTTTTAAGGCCAGCGCCATGCTCGCCGAACTAGAGCGTCTCGCCCCTGAAGTGGTGAGCAGCTGCCGCGCCGCTCTAGAGCAAGACATGGCCGATCTCGATTTTCTGCGCCTCGATCGAGACGCCTTTGCCAAATGCCCCAACGTGGCCATTGATGTGGCCGTGATGGAGCAAACCGAACTCGGCACCGTGCTTCCACTCGCTGCAGGCTGGAGTGATGTGGGCAGCTGGAGTGCCCTCTGGGACACGGCAGATCGCGATGAAAACGGCAATGTGTTGCGCGGAAGAGTGATTAGCGAGGGCAGCAAAAACTGTTACTTACGCAGTGAACACAGGCTAGTGGTGGGCCTCGGCGTGGAAAATCTGGTGGTCGTCGAAACCGATGACGCCGTGCTGATCGCTGACCGGAGCCAAGCGCAAAACGTCAAAACGGTGGTGAAACAACTGGAAGCTGAGGGCAGCCCTGAGGGCAAAGCCCATCGCAAGATCTATCGCCCTTGGGGGGCCTACACCGGAGTGGTGGAAGGCACCCGCTGGCAAGTCAAACGCATCTCCGTCAAACCGGGGGCCAGCTTGTCGCTGCAGATGCATCACCATCGCGCCGAGCATTGGGTGGTGGTACGCGGCACCGCCGTTGTGGAACGCGACGGCAAAGAGCAGCTGATCGGCGAAAACCAAAGCACCTACATCCCGTTGGGCTGCAAGCACCGGCTCACCAACCCCGGCCGCATCCCGGTGGAAATGATCGAGGTTCAAAGCGGCGAATACCTCGGAGAAGACGACATCGTGCGCTTTGAAGACCGCTACGGGAGAAGCGATCCATAGGGCAGAGCGTTCCGATCACGTCCTTGTCCAAACAGATCGATAAGCTCTCACCCACCGGCATTAGTAGATTTTCTGATAAAGGCAATTCATTCCAGTGAGTGGCTTGAACATGCCCAAACACGTTCAGCCCCATCTCATCTTTCATCGAATCCTTACGACCTGAATGCCAGCAGCTCTCACCCGCAATCTGATCACAGGTGGTGCTGGTTTTCTGGGGTCCCATCTCTGTGACCGCCTGATGGAAGCCGGAGAAGAGGTGATCTGTCTGGACAATTACTTCACAGGCCGAAAGCAGAATATTGCGCATTGGATTGGGAACCCCCGCTTTGAGCAGATCCGTCATGACGTCACCGAGCCAATCAAGCTCGAAGTGGACCGGATCTGGCATCTGGCTTGTCCGGCCTCCCCAGTGCACTACCAGTTCAACCCGGTGAAAACGGCGAAAACTAGCTTTCTGGGCACTTACAACATGCTCGGCCTAGCTCGCCGCGTCGGGGCAAGGCTGCTGTTAGCCAGCACCAGTGAGGTCTATGGCGATCCTGAGGTCCATCCCCAACCCGAGAGTTATCGCGGTTACGTGAATCCAATTGGTATCCGAAGCTGCTACGACGAAGGCAAGCGCATCGCCGAAACGCTTTGCTTCGATTATCAGCGCATGCACGGCTTGGAGATCCGGGTGATGCGGATTTTCAACACCTATGGCCCGCGCATGCTTCCTGATGACGGCCGAGTGGTGAGCAATTTCATCGTTCAGGCTCTGAAAGGAGAACCGCTTACTCTTTATGGCAATGGAAGTCAGACCCGCAGCTTCTGTTTTGTGGATGATCTCATCGAGGGAATGATTCGCTTGATGAATGGAACCCACACCGGACCGATCAACATCGGCAACCCAACGGAATTCACAATCCGGCAGCTGGCAGAGCTGGTGCGAAAGAAGATCAATCCAGAGTTGGAGTTGATCTGCAAGCCGTTGCCCCAAGATGATCCGCTGCAACGGCAGCCCGCCATTGATCTTGCACAGAAGGAGTTGGGCTGGACACCTGCGGTGGCGCTAGAGAAAGGTCTTGAGCCAACGATTGCGTCCTTCAAGGAGTTGCTGCTTTAGGCACGACCATTCCAATCGCTTTCATCTCAAATCTCATCGCGTCTGTCCCTGGTGGAAACGAAGAAATTTGCTGCAATCACTCCACCGTGACGCTCTTGGCCAAATTGCGTGGTTGATCCACATCCAAGCCTCGATAGGCAGCGATGTGATAGCTGAGCAATTGCATCGGCACCACGGTTAGCAGGGGGCTCACCCACTCGCTCACTTCAGGCACGGGCAAGAGCGCATCAAACAACTCCGTATCCGGGCCTTCCGGTGCCACCCCGATCATTTGCGCATCGCGGGCTTTGGCCTCCTGGGCGTTGCTCAGGACCTTCTCAAACACTGGGCCAGGCATCGCAATCGACACCACCGGCACGTGTGAATCGAGCAGGGCGATCGGCCCATGCTTCATCTCCCCAGCTGGATAGCCTTCGGCGTGGATGTAGCTAATTTCCTTGAGCTTGAGGGCACCCTCGAGGGCAATCGGGTAGTTAATTCCGCGCCCCAAGAAGATCACGTCCTGGGTTTCAGCAAAGCGGTGAGCCAGCGCTTCTGAGCCCTTGTCGTGATGCTCCACCAAGCTCTCCAGTTGCTCAGGTAAGGCCCGCAGTTCCTCCAGCAATCCGCTGATTTCAGCCTCGGTGCGATGCCCACGCCTGGCAGCAAAAGCAACCGCCAGGCCATAGAAAGCCAACAACTGACCCAGAAAGGTTTTGGTGGCCGCCACCCCCACCTCGATCCCGGCGCCGATATCAAGGATGTAGGGCACCTGCCGGGCCAAGGAGCTCTCGGAGCGATTGGTCACGCCAAGCTGCTTTGGTGCATAACCAGGCCGGCCATGCGCCTGCCGGCGCTTGGCATCCATGCTGAGCGCCGCCAGCGTGTCGGCCGTTTCACCAGATTGCGTCACCCCAATTGTGAGAGTGTTGGGCGCCAGCGGTGGTGGGGCATAACGAAACTCACTGGCGTAAAACACCGAGGTGGAAAGTCCAGCGAATTGCTCCAGCAAATAGGCCCCCACCAGAGCGGCATGGCGACTGGTGCCGCACGCCAGGATTTGAATCCGATCCACGTCTTCGTAGAACGACTCTTCAAACGGAAGTGCCACCGGATTGCTTACCGGCAGCCCCACCGGCAGATGCCGTTCCACCCAGAGCCTCGCCGTTTCCGGCTGCTCATGGATTTCCTTCAACATGAAGTGGCGGAAATGGCGCTTGTCGGCAATGTGATCCGAACCACTGAGCGTGGTGGGGGTGCGCTGTTGCCGGGCTCCTTCCGCGTCGTAGAGCTCGATTCCAAGCGGACTGAGCAGCGCCACTTCGCCGTCTTGCATGGGAAGAATCGTGCGCGTGAAACCCGCCAATGCAGGCGTGTCACTGGCGCAAAGAAACTCACCTTCCCCAAGGCCAATCAACAGCGGTGCCGCTTTGCGTGCCACCACCAGAGCGCCGGGGGCATCCGCCCACAACACCGCCAAGGCGTAAGCACCTCTAAGCCGGGGCAAAACAGCCTGCACAGCTTTTAAAAGAATCTCACCGTTTCCAGCTCCCTCTCCTGCCCCCATCAACTGCAACTGCGCTGCAATCAGATGGGGAATCACTTCGGTGTCGGTTTCCGACAGAAAGCTCACACCAGCGGCCGTGAGCTCCTCGCGCAGGGCCCGGTGGTTTTCGATGATCCCGTTCTGAACAACCGCAACCCTGCCACTGCCATCACGGTGGGGGTGGGCGTTGTGCTCCTCCGGCTTGCCATGGGTCGCCCAGCGGGTATGGCCGATCCCGCAAAGCCCTGGCGCCCCCTCACTGCCCACACGCACGCTGAGGTTGTTCAGCTTTCCTTTGGCGCGAAGGCAATGCAAATCCTTGCCCTGCAACGTGGCAATGCCCGCGGAGTCGTAACCGCGGTATTCCAACTGCCGAAGTCCTTCCAACAGGAGCGGGGCCGCATCTCGCGAACCGATCACCGCAACGATTCCGCACATACAAAAAAACCCGGCGGTGCCGGGCTGATCTTATGGGTATAAAAGCTGGATTTAGTAGGACAAGCCCATGCTTCGACTGGTCTCATCCCCGAGATAGACCCGAATACTGAGGAAATCGGTAGGGCAGGCGGTCTCACAGCGCTTGCAGCCCACACAATCTTCTGTGCGAGGAGACGAGGCAATTTGGCCGGCCTTGCAGCCGTCCCAAGGCACCATTTCGAGAACGTCCAGGGGACAAGCACGCACACATTGTGTGCAACCGATGCAGGTGTCGTAGATCTTGACGGCGTGGGACATGTGCCCGTTCCGGTGCGGATGACTTGAAATCAAGGTACCCGTCGCGGGTGCCACTGAGCCATTAACGCAGGCACGCCGTCACCGTTGTTAACGCCACGAGGTGACGCATGGGGCAAGCCCGTAAGATGCGGCGTCACGTCTGCACGGCCATGTCCCAGGAATCGATCCTCGAAAAAGTCCGTTCGATCGTTACGGAGCAGCTCAGCGTCGACGCCGGCGAAGTCAAACCTGAGTCCAACTTCCAGAACGATCTGGGAGCTGACTCCCTCGACACCGTCGAGTTGGTGATGGCTCTTGAGGAAGCCTTCGACATCGAAATTCCCGATGAAGCAGCCGAAGGAATTGCCACGGTCGGCGATGCCGTCAAATACATCGAAGACAAGCAAGCCTGAGGATCTGCATGGTGGAGGGTCTCCAGCGCGTCGTGGTCACAGGCCTCGGTGCCGTTACACCGATCGGCAATACCGTCGCTGATTATTGGGAGGGCTTGACCTCCGCAAAGAACGGCGTCGATGCGATCACCTTGTTTGATGCAGCGCAGCACGCCTGTCGCTTCGCTGCTGAAGTCAAGAATTTCGATCCCAGCGGCTTCATTGAGCCCAAAGACGCCAAACGCTGGGATCGTTTCTGCAAGTTCGGCGTGGTGGCGGCTAAGCAGGCCCTCGCCGACTCCGGCCTCACGATCACTCCGGACAATGCCCATCGCATTGGCGTCAGCATCGGCTCAGGGGTGGGCGGGCTGCTCACCATGGAAACCCAAGCTCATGTCTTGAAAGACAAAGCTCCGGGTCGCGTCAGCCCCTTCACGGTGCCGATGATGATCCCGAACATGGCCACAGGTCTGGCTGCGATCGCTCTGGGTGCCAAAGGTCCCAGCTCCGCTGTTGCTACCGCCTGTGCCGCAGGCTCCAATGCCATCGGTGATGCCTTCCAGCTCCTGCAGTTGGGAAAAGCCGACGCCATGATCTGCGGCGGTGCCGAATCAGCGATCACGCCCCTGGGCGTTGCAGGCTTCGCCAGTGCCAAAGCGCTCTCGTTCCGGAACGACGATCCCTCCAGTGCCAGTCGGCCGTTCGACAAAACGAGGGATGGATTCGTAATCGGGGAAGGCTCAGGGATTTTGGTCCTGGAAACCCTTGCCCATGCTGAGGCGCGAGGTGCCACGATTTTGGCCGAAATCGTGGGCTACGGCACCACCTGCGATGCTCACCACATCACCTCGCCCACACCAGGCGGGGTCGGTGGCGCCGCTGCCATACGCCTCGCTCTTGAAGATGGCGGAATCTCAGCTGACAGCGTCGACTACGTCAACGCCCACGGCACGAGCACACCTGCCAACGACAGCAACGAAACCGCAGCAATTAAGAATGCGCTAGGCAGTCATGCCAACGACATTCCGGTGAGTTCCACCAAATCGATGACGGGCCACCTGCTCGGAGGCTCGGGCGGTATCGAAGCTGTGGCCTGTGTGCTAGCCCTGCGCAACGGTGTGGTTCCACCCACCATCAACTACAACAATCCGGACCCCGAATGTGATCTGGATGTTGTGCCGAACACGGCTCGTGAACTAACACTGGGAACAGTGCTGTCCAATTCCTTCGGCTTCGGTGGTCACAACGTCTGCCTCGCCTTCCGACGCATGAGCTAACACCAAGCTCAGCCCAATCCCCCCTCGTCCCCCTTCTCTTCACTCCATGGCCGCCGCAACCGCCTCTCTCGACACGCTCTGCGTCAACAGCATCCGCATGCTGGCCGTTGATGCCGTCAACAAATCCAATAGCGGTCACCCCGGTTTGCCCATGGGCTGCGCACCGATGGGGTACGCCTTATGGGACAAATTCCTCAAGCACAACCCCAAAAACCCCAAGTGGTTTAACCGCGATCGGTTTGTGCTCTCAGCAGGCCATGGCTGCATGCTGCAATACGCCCTCCTGCACCTCACCGGCTACGACTCGGTCACCATCGAGGACATCAAGCAATTCCGTCAGTGGGGCTCGAAAACACCAGGTCACCCGGAAACATTTGAGACCCCTGGTATTGAAGTCACCACCGGCCCCCTTGGAGCAGGGATCTCGAATGCCGTGGGACTGGCCATTGCCGAATCACACCTAGGCGCCAAATTCAACAAGGCTGACGCCAAAGTTGTGGACCACTTCACCTACGTGATCATGGGTGATGGCTGCAATCAGGAAGGCGTGGCTTCAGAAGCAGCCTCCCTGGCCGGTCACCTCAAGTTGGGCAAATTGATTGCCCTCTACGACGACAATCACATCACCATCGACGGACGCACCGATGTGTCGTTCACCGAGGACGTTCTCAAGCGTTACGAGGCCTACGGCTGGCACGTACAACACGTAGCCGACGGCGACACCGACGTGAATGCCATTGCCAACGCGATTGAGGCCGCGAAAGCCGTCACCAACAAGCCCTCAATCATCAAGGTGACCACCACCATCGGCTACGGCTCACCCAACAAGAGTGATACAGCCGGTGTCCATGGCGCCCCTCTTGGAGAAGAGGAAGCCGAGCTCACACGCAAACAGCTGGGCTGGACCCATGGGCCCTTCGAAATTCCTCAAGAGGCCTACGACCAGTACCGCCAAGCGGTCGAGCGTGGCGCGTCACAGGAAGCCGAGTGGAATCAAGCCTTGGCGAACTACCGCAGCAAGTACCCCACAGAAGCCGCAGAATTTGAGCGCATGCTGCGCGGTGAGCTCCCCCAGGGTTGGGACAAGAACCTTCCCACTTACACCGCAGACGACAAAGGTCTGGCCACCCGCAAACATTCCCAGATTTGCCTTGGAGCACTGGGAGCCACAATCCCCGAACTTATTGGTGGATCAGCTGACCTCACCCACTCCAACTACACCGACATCGCCGGGGAAACAGGTTCTTATCAGCCCGAAAGCCCTGAAAAGCGCTACCTCCACTTCGGTGTGCGCGAGCATGCCATGGCGGCTGTCCTCAATGGAATCGCCTATCACAACAGTGGCTTGATCCCCTACGGCGGCACCTTCCTGGTGTTTGCCGATTACATGCGTGGCTCCATGCGCTTGTCAGCACTGAGCATGCTGGGTGTGATTTACGTGCTCACCCACGATTCCATCGGCGTGGGCGAAGACGGCCCCACCCACCAGCCGATTGAAACCATCCCATCACTGCGTGCCATGCCAGGAATGCTGGTGTTCCGCCCTGGCGACGGCAATGAAACCAGTGGCGCCTACAAAGTTGCGATCGAGAACCGCAACCGCCCCAGCGCCATGTGCTTAAGCCGCCAAGGAATGGCCAACCAGGCCAACTCGTCGATCGACAAGGTGGCTTTAGGTGGCTACGTCCTTGAAGACTGTGCAGGCACACCCGATCTGATCCTGATCGGAACGGGTACCGAGCTCGATCTCTGCGTCCAAGCCGCCAAACAGCTGACCGCTGATGGCAAAAAAGTGCGCGTGGTCTCGATGCCCTGCGTAGAGCTCTTCGATGAGCAAAGCGATTCCTACAAAGAACAAGTTCTTCCCAACGCCGTTCGCAAGCGGATCGTGGTGGAAGCCGCTGAAACATTCGGCTGGCACCGATTCATTGGTCTCGATGGAGACAGCATCACGATGAATCGTTTCGGCGCCTCCGCTCCAGGCGGCACTTGCATGGAGAAGTTCGGATTCACCGTAGAGAATGTTGTTACGAAGTCAAAGGCTTTATTAGGCTAATACAAAAGAGTTAAATTCAAAAACTAAACTGTGCTTGCTGTCTTCTATTAAGACAGCAAGCACAGTCAAAAAGGCAGCCTTCAGATTTGTACGCAAATGAATAAACTAATTTCCATTGTACTTCCCACGTTCAACGAAAAAGAGAACATTCAACCGATCGTCGCTGAACTCCTCGAGCTCAATAGTGAATATGATTTAGAAATTCTTGTAGTTGACGACGACTCTCCCGATGGAACCGCGGAAGCAGTCAGAAAACTAGCAAGAAAACATAAAAACATACGATTGATTAGAAGAGTAGGGAGAAACGGTTTAGCAAGTGCCATTAAGGAGGGTATTCTGGATGCAACAGGGGACATTGTTATCTCTATGGACTGTGATGGTCAACATGAACCTCAAACAGCTGCAGAAGCTATAAAACATTTAATCCAAGAAAATCTAGAACTTGTGATAGGAAGTCGATTTCATAAAGATGCTATTATCAATGGTCTCACAAGCAACAGAGAGAAAGGGTCTACATATGCAAACAATCTTGCTAGAAGGAGCCTTTCACCTAGATACGCAAATTTAAGCGATTTCATGACCGGTTTTTTTGCATTACGCATAAATGAAAAGACACTAAGAAACGTTCGAGCAGTGGAAGTACATGGATTCAAATTCATATACGAACTTCTTTCAGTAAGTAAAGGCAGCCTTAAAGTAAGTGAAGTACCACTTCATTTTCAGGCCAGAGTAAGTGGTGATTCAAAACTGGATGTCGCAATCTTATGGGACTTCCTAGTCTCTGTAATACACACATTTTGCGCCAGAATAATCCCAAGAAGAGCTATCAGCTTCGGAATAGTTGGAATCAGTGGAGTATTTGTCCAACTTTTTACTTCACAGATATTAACAATCTCAGACAATATTAGCTTTGAAAGCGCCCTACCGATAGCAGTCATTACTGCCGCTTGCTCAAATTACCTGATCAATAATTTCCTGACGTTCAGATCCAATCGATTAAAAGAATGGGAATTAGCCAAAGGGTTACTAAAGTTTTTAATTGTTTCTTCATTGCCTATTGTGGCCAATGTAGGTTTAGCGACAGCCTTTTATTCAGTAGTTGCCAGCAACACAGTACTAGCTCAACTAGTTGGAATCATTGTAGGATTTACGTGGAATTATGTAGCAAGTAGCAAATTCGTATGGAATACGCCTTAAAGACTACCACCACAACCCTAACCCTTTCGAGCACAACCAAAAATTCACAAAATGACCAATTCTAATGATAGGCAAATCCTAAGAATATCGATCACTTCTAGAATCATCGTTGTTCTAATTATTCTTCTTGTACAAGCAACATCAAACATCTCTAAAGGACAGCCTGGAACATACATATTTCTTGAAGGAGATACAAGCACATCTGACATAATATACTCATCCAAGTCTATAGCGAAAGCAGATGCTGGATGGTATAGGGGTATAGCCAAACGTGGCTATACCAAAGAGAAATTTTCCACGACCGACAGCCATACCTCACAAAAAAACTGGGCATTCTTTCCTGGCTGGCCAATCTTCTGGTCAGTGTTCTCGTTGGGAACAGTCAACAATTTGGCGGGAATAGTGTTAGCAAATTTCTTGTTCGTGATCGGAGTAATTGCGACAAGCTCGTTTCTTAAAGAGAAAGAACTAGCAACTCACAATCAAATATTATCTTTTGCCCTAATTTCAAGCTATTATCCATTCAGCTACTTTTTTTCCTTACCCTTACCCGAATCTCTATTTTTTGCTAGTACAGGTCTATTCTTAGCCACCGCATTTCGCCAAGAACAAAATCGACACTTCACAATTGTCGCATTTGCCAGTGGGTACATATCAGGCCTGACAAGGCCAACGGGGATTTTCAATTCAGTTTTTACAATATCAGAAGCAATACGTGAATTACAACACAAGAAAAATCAAAATCCTAAAAGAATAAAGCAATTACTTTTGTACGCAATTTCGCCATTACTTGGTTTAGGCACATTCATGGTTTATTTGTACACCATAACCGGGAACCCATTGGCATTCAAAGATATCCAAAGTGCATGGGGAAGATCTGGAGGCTACCCGATGAAGGGACTATTATCATATTTTGAATCCTTCAAAAGCCTTACTACTGTCACATCATATTCAAATTTTAAGGCGGCTAACTTTATAGTTTGCATAATATCCATATACTGCATAGTGCAGATTGTAATATACGCTGCAAAAAAGCTTAGATCCCCCGATCACAATGTGTTCTTAGACTTAATACCAATCCCTATTTACTTGACAGCACTGCTCATCGTTAGCACGTCTGATAATCAGAACCTACTTTCCTATGCACGCATAGCTGGAACGAACCCCATATTTTATATTGGTGCTGCAATTACGTTTAAGCCCAAATTAATAAGACAATTGCTACCACTTATGGCATTGATCCTAGGGGCGTTCACGTCTTTGGCAGTGGTTGGATTTAATGCATTTGCAGCATAAACAATCAGCACATCTACGGAAAACTCTTAATCCTAAACGCATCATAAATTTCCACATTCAAAATCAATAAACACCTGAAATAAATACTAATCTCAATAGATGCATTTAAATTCATGAATGAGGCCAGTAGAAGAATTTCTTTCTCTTGCCCCCTAACACACATGCAACAAGCTTTTGTCAGGCGATAGAAACTGAAAAAATTACATTTCACCACCATGATCCTTTAAAACATTGATTGAAATTATCCAATTAAATGTCAACAAAGTCTCAGGTGAAGCCTTTCGACAAAATAATAAATAGAGGCTATATTGCATAAATTGAGCAATTAATCTCAAAAATAAAAAATGGCAACTCATGCCAAAACAATTATTATGCCAAATATTCTTGAATACTTGTTTTTAATTAAGCAGAGACAGGAGCCAGTTGATTCCGTTTAGCCGCTTCTTATGTAATGACCAAGGGCTCAATCAATGGCACTTTAATGCTTTCAAGAAGTCTCCCCAAAAGCAACAATTCAAATCTCAATACGAAAATGTTGCAGTAAGCTATTAAAAATAAAAATAGAAAAACGAAGAAAGACAGGACTTTTACTGCTTAATTCATGCCAAAACTAAAATCTATTACTCTTTTGTCAATGCTAAGCGCTGAGCAAAGAGTGGCACTCGCAAATAAATGGAGGGTGAAGAGAATCACACACTTCACTCTTCTCTAAGCGATTAAGACAACTTATCAAGTTTCACACCTGCCAACTCACCAGCCCCACCTTTGGCTTTTAAAACATCTTCCAAACCAGCCAGATCTTCATCCGTGATCTTGGTTTGCATCGGGCAATGCTTGGGACCACACATCGAACAGAACTCCGCTTGCTTGTAGATATCTGCTGGCAGGGTTTCGTCGTGATATTCCTTCGCCCGCTCGGGGTCTAAGGACAATTCAAACTGCTTATTCCAGTCGAAGTTGTAACGGGCCCGGCTGAGTTCATCATCACGATCCCGAGCACCAGGGCGATGACGGGCAATGTCCGCTGCGTGGGCGGCAATCTTGTAGGCAATCAGCCCTTCGCGCACATCCTCTGCATTGGGAAGACCCAGGTGCTCTTTCGGCGTCACATAGCAAAGCATCGCTGTGCCATGCCAACCGGCCATTGCCGCACCAATCGCTGAGGTGATGTGGTCATAGCCAGGAGCGATATCTGTCACCAACGGGCCGAGCACATAGAAGGGCGCCTCATTGCACTCTTCCATCTGCTTTTTCACGTTGAACTCAATTTGATCGAGGGGCACATGACCTGGACCCTCCACCATCACCTGCACGTCATGCTTCCAAGCCCGACGGGTGAGCTCTCCCAGCGTCTTCAGTTCAGCCAGCTGGGCAGCATCGGAGGCATCATGCTGGCAACCAGGACGCAGTGAATCTCCTAGGGAGAAGGTGCAGTCGTAGCGCTTAAAAATCTCGCAAATATCGTCAAAGCGCGTGAACAAAGGGTTCTGGCGGTGGTGATACAACATCCACTGGGCCAAAATTCCGCCTCCTCGGCTCACAATTCCAGTGAGACGTCCCTTCACTTTGGGGAGATGCTCGATCAACAGGCCAGCATGAATCGTCTGGTAATCAACGCCCTGTTGGCAATGCTTTTCGATGATGTGCAAGAAGTCATCTTCATCGAGTTTCTCGATCGAGCCATGCACACTTTCCAAGGCCTGATACACAGGCACCGTGCCAATCGGAACGGGTGATGCGCCAATGATCGCCGTACGCACTTCATCCAGGTTCACGCCACCGGTGGACAGATCCATCACGGTGTCGGCGCCATATTTCACGGCCAACTTCAGCTTGTTCACCTCCTCCGCTGCATCCGAAGCATTCGGAGAGGCACCAATGTTGGCGTTCACCTTGCATTTGCTGGCAATACCGATCGCCATCGGCTCCAGATTGGTGTGATTGACATTGGCGGGAATGATCATCCGGCCCCGCGCCACCTCTTCCATCACGAGGGATTCCGGAAGATTCTCGATCGTGGCCACGTAGGCCATCTCTTCCGTCACCACACCCTTACGGGCGTAATGCATCTGAGAGACATTGGCCTGGCCCTTGCGAGCGGAAACCCATTCAGTACGCATGGTCTTGGCAGCAGCGGAATTGCCAGGAGCCGACTTAACAGCCGCAGATCACATCATTCACTTCCCTGCGCCGGCATGACCCGGATCAAGTTCAGAGGGTGTGATCTCAGCCCCAGCGATCAAAAAAAGCAGGGGCACCCCTAGTGGTCTTTGAAAGCTAGCAACGCATTTCAGGTCTGACCCACTTCTGGTTTCAGGGCTGCAAGCCATTCAGGGCAGCAGCTACCACACGGTGATCATCGTCCTGCTGCAAAGGCTGAAGCAGCGCTCTCGCTTCGGAACCGTTGGCATCTCCGGCCTGCTCACGCACCACCCGGGCCAAAATTTCCGCCCCGCTCACCCGCACGGTTCCGTCGGCATCTGCGATCGCTTGCCTGCCGAGATCCAGCAGCCAAGAGGGGTTGATTCCAGGTTGCTCAGCAAGAGCGGAGAGAATGCTGCAACGCACCAGCCAAGCGCCATCCTTCGCGAAGCTGTCGCGCAACAGGGGCCAGGCCCGCTCCACCCCATAGCTCGCCAAGGCATTCGCCGCTTCAGCCCGCACATTGGGATCGTCATCGGCCAGCAGCAAGCGGCTCAGCACCTGCCAGCCCTGTTCATTGCGCCGATAGCCCAGGCCACTGCAGCTCAAAGAGCGCACCAAAAACGCCTGTTGCTCACTGCCCAGGATCAACAGGGGGATCACAACACTGTCGTTATCGGAATCGGGAAGCGCTCGCAGCTTGGCGAGGGCTGGCATCGCTTGCACTGGATCACCCGAGGCGATCGCTGCACGCAACTCCTCAGGGTTGGGTGCGGTCTGTTCAGGGGTGCTAGCCATCTCAATCCTCCTGAGAACGGGTGGTGCGCAAGGCGATCAACAACTGATGGCGGCGCTGACGACGGCCCACCACTGCATGGATCACCAAACCAGATCCCACAAGGATGGCAGGGAGAGCTTGCCAGCGGTCGGGACCTTCTCGCTGCAGCATCGCTGACACTCCAAGCAGCACCATCAACGGCGCCGCCAGTGACAACACGGTGTGGATCCTTGTCCTGGATTGACGGCTCATGGTGTGGGAGTCCAAGCCAACATCGCAGCGGTCAACACCTGCACCCCCACGCCGAGGGCCCGCTCTTCAGGGTTGAAATGACCGTTATGGAGCGGTGCACATCCATCAGGACCCGCCACCCCCAGGCGAAACATGCTGCCAGGAACGTCCTGCAACAGTTCTGCAAAATCCTCGGCACCAAGGGAAGGCTGTTCCAGGCGTTGCACGTGCTCTGCCCCCAGTTGTTCAACGGCACTGCGCTCTAGCAAGGCGGTGAGGGCGGGGTCGTTGCGTACAGGGGGTGCAATGCAGCGGTAGCGAACCCGAGCAGTGGCGCCAAAGCTCCCGCAAATGCCTTGCACCGTCTCCTCAATCCAGGCCGGTAAGCGTTCATGGAGATCCGCACACAGGCAGCGAACCGTGCCGAGGAGGGTGACCCGATCGGCGATCACGTTGAAGGCTTTGCCCCCCTCGATTTTCCCAAAACTGACCACCACTGGATTGAGGGCATCCAAGCGACGACTGATCGCCTCCTGCAATCCCGTCACCACCCGGGCTGCAATCCAAATCGCATCGAGGGATTGATGGGGCCTCGCTCCATGACCGCCTTCACCGATCACCTCAATTTCCAGTTCTCCCGCAGCCGCTGTCAAGCTGCCGCTGCGCACCCCGATCGTGCCCACCGGCAAGGTGGGAAACACATGCACGCCGAACAGGGCACTGAGCCCAGCGGTGGCACCATCAGCACGCATCCAGCGAGCACCTTGGGCAAGCTCCTCAGCAGGCTGAAACAACAGGCGCATCCCCACGGGCAAGGACGACTCCTGCGCCAACAAACGCGCAACCCCCAGACCAATACAGCTGTGGATGTCATGACCGCAGGCGTGCATGACTCCCTGCTGCAAGGAGGCATAGGGCAAACCCGTGCGCTCCTCCACCGGCAAAGCGTCCATGTCCACGCGCAAGCCCAGCTGCGGACCGCTCTGCGGACCAAGCTCCGCCAGCACACCGGTGCGCCCCACCCCTTCTCGCACACGCCAGCCGCACTGACGCAACTCCCCTGAAATCAGGGCCGCGGTCTGATGCTCTTCCCCACTCAATTCCGGATGGGAATGCAGATGGCGTCGCAACTCGATCAACGCGGGCAAGATCGCCTCAAGCCGGGCTTTAAGGAGAGGATTGGTGGTGGTGGTCATGGACTTTCCAAAGCCAGAAAACGCTGTAAATCAGCAACAGGTCGTGGAGGCCAACGACGCACCTCTAGCAACCAATCGGCCTCGCGATAACTCGGATCCAAGCCTGAAGCCGCCGCCCAGTTGCTTTCAGCCTCCCCCTTAGAGCCCCGGATCCAAAGCAGAGCACTCAAGCCAGCCCGCGCATCCGCAAACATTGGATAACGACGGATCAAGTTGCGCATCTCCCGCTCAGCCTCGTCAAAGGCCTCAAGTTGATAGAGGGCCAACGCCCTGCTGGAGCGCGCCATGGCAAAACCGGGACGGGCCTCAGCGGCGCGCCCATACAGAGTTTCAGCCGATTCCCAATCGCCTTCGGAGCCGCGCACATTGCCGAGGTTGTAGAGCGCCGAAGCATCTTGTGGATCCCGCTTCAAGATCCAGTTGTAATCCTGCTCGGCGTCCGTCCAGTGCTGCAAGGCCTCCTCAGCCGTGCCTCGATTGAGATGGGGGTCGGATTCTTCTGGAGCGAGCGCAATGGCCTTGGTTTGATCGGCGATCGCCCCCTCGGTGTCACCTAAAACAAGACGAACATTGCCGCGGTTGCTCCAGGCAGCCGCATCCTCTGGAGCCAGCTCCAGCACCCGATCCCATCCCTCAAGGGCCTGTTGCGGATCGCCCTGACGGCTGAAGCGCAGGGCCTGTTCAAACAATTCCCGGTGCTGGTCCTTCGGAAGCGATTCAGCCAGAACCGGATCGGCCCCCAGGAACAGCACAACCCCGAAGGCAACCAACAACAACGACAAACAACGCTTGAGATCGATGCTCATGCCGCATCTCCCTCGTCCGCCGGCCAGCCCAGATGGCCTCGGCCCGCGGCGGTGACCACACGCCCACGGGGGGTGCGCTGAAGAAATCCGAGCTGGAGCAAATAGGGCTCCACCACGGCCTCCAGGGTGGTGGGATCCTCGCCGAGCGCCGCGGCCAAGGTGTCGAGACCGACGGGTCCGCCTCCATGGGACTGGAGCAACAGCTCCAAAAGGCGACGATCACTGGCATCCAGGCCCCGGCCATCCACACGATGCAGGGTGAGTGCTTCATCCACTAATTGCACATCGATGCAACCAGACACCTCCCGCACACAGGCCACATCCCGCACGCGGCGCAACAGACGATTGGCAATCCGGGGTGTGCCCCGACAACGTCGGGCAATCTCGGCACAAGCCTCAGCAGAAAGCTGCAAAGACAACAGACCAGCCGCTCGCATCACAATCGCTTGCAGATCCTCTTGTCCGTAGAACTCCAGGCGCTGAATCAATCCAAAGCGATCACGCAGGGGCGAGCTCAGCGCGCCGGCCCGGGTGGTGGCACCCACCAGCGTGAAGGGCGGCAACTCCAGGGCTCGCGTTCGCGCCGTACTGCCTTTGCCAACGGTGAGATCCAGGCGTCGGTCTTCCATCGCTGGATAGAGAAGCTCCTCGGCAACGCGGGTGAGCCGATGAATTTCGTCGATGAACAACACCTCCCTTGGCTGCAGGTTCACGAGCAGGCCAACAATGTCGCGGGGGCGCTCCAAGGCCGGAGCGCTGGTGATCCGGCAGGTGACCCCCAATTCTTCCGCCAACACCATCGCCATGGTGGTTTTGCCCAAGCCGGGAGGGCCATACAGCAACACGTGATCGAGGGCCTCCGCCCGGCCCATCGCTGCCTGAATGGCAATTCCCAGCACTTGCTTGAGTTCGCGCTGGCCGATGTAATCGTCCAGCCGACGCGGCCGGAGACCGTCTTCTTTCGTGGCGCTCAGCTCGGCCGAATCATCCTGTTGACGCGCTGCATCCACCACCCGCGACGGCTTCGGTCGGGGAGCTCCCTTGGAGGATCCAGCGTTAGAAGAAACAATCGCCATGGTCGCAGGGTACCGATAGCTGGATAAGGTCGGGAGACCGATCGGCCGTGGGGCCTGACGCGAGATGGGCAAGGGAGGCGGCAAAAAGAGTGCAGCGGCAAGAGCAGCGGCCAATCGCCTGCTGGCCGACAATCGGCTGGCCAGACACCAGTACGAAATCCTCGAAACCCTAGAAACGGGAATCGAACTTCTGGGGACCGAAGTGAAGTCGGTGCGCGCTGGACAGGCCAATCTGCGCGATGGCTTCTGCCTGATTAGACGCGGCGAACTGCACCTCCACAACGTTCATATCTCCCCGCACACCCACGCCAGCCGCTATTTCAATCACGACCCACTGAGGGTGAGACGCCTGCTCGCCCATCGCCGCGAAATCGACAAATTGCGGGGTCAGCTCGAACAAAAAGGACTCGCCCTGATCCCACTTAACCTCCGCCTGCAGGGATCCTGGATCAAGGTGACCATCGGCTTGGGGAAGGGGCGCAAGCTGCATGACAAACGGGCCGCTGCCAAAGACAAGCAGGTCAAGAAAGAAACACGGGAGGCCATCGCCCGCTACTGACCCCTCAGCCCTTCTGGCTCAGCGGAGGGCTCTTGGACCGCTTGCTCTTGGGCAGATGGCTCTTGGGAAACCTTCTCCTTCACGCCAGCTGGCTTCGGCCCAGGAGGTTCTGGCAGAGCCTCCACCGGTCCCTGCGCTCCAGTCGCCGGATCGGCAATCGGATTGAGATCCACCCTTGGCAGCGGTTTCGACACGGCTTTCGGTGCAGGGGTCGGAGTCGGAAGATCAGCGCGACAGGACAAGGTCAACAGGCCGGATGCGACACCTTCATTCGTCACGAGCACCTGCACAGGCGTGCCCACATCAGCCTCCAGCGTGACCACTCGCAAAGGGCCCCTTTCTGCCGCGACAGAGCCGTCAGCGGCATAGACGGTCATCTGCATCAACGGTGTTCCGTTAATGCCGAGCACAAGCCGACGATTGGCCGGCACCTGAATGGAAATCAGGCGCGCGCTATCGGCTGGGACCCGACTGGAAAGCACGGTGGCCATCTCGGCCCCTGCCTTCACCTTTTCAATCTTGACCTCCTCCAGACTGCGCAAGGCAGCGGCGTACCAAAGCTGCCGGAAGGGTTCTGGTGGCTTGGTACCCGTGGCTACACCCGGCAACAGGGTGTTGGCCGCCACGGAGACCAGCTGCTCCACCACCCTGTCATTCACCCCTTGCGCCACAAGGGCCTGACGTTGGGTCTGCCAATCCTTCTGATCGAGTTTCCCCAGGCGTCGCCGCAGCCCTGGAGGCAGCTGTTCCACCCTTGCCAGCCACTCGTTGGCCAACGCATTCCAAACCTGGCGCAGGGGAGCATCCTCGAGGGAATCACTGGGCAAGCGACCGCTCCGCTCCGGGAAACGGGCCAACAGGCTGACATCCACGAGCTCCAAGAACCAGCTGCGGTCGACTTGCAACGCTCTCAATCGACTCAGCAGTTGTTGACGCTGATCCACTTCTGCCGGCGGCAGGCTGGCCGTCGGCGAGCGGCCCACCACATCACGCTCGGTGGAGGGGACGCCAGACGGGGCGTTGCCCCGGCTGAGGAGGAACCAACCGATGGCCGTACCCACCACCGCTGACATCAACAGGGCGATCACCACGGGCCATAGCCGTCCTTCCGCCGCCATTTGGCGCTCATCGGCGCGCTGACGCCGGCGAGGCTCAGGAGACGAGGGGCCAACAGCCTGCGGCTCCATGGCAGGACGTTCAGGAGAGGGCAGCAGCACAGGCGCCAGCACAACCGTTCGATCCGAACTCGGCATGGGGCCCGTCGATTCCGGCATGGGAACCGCTTTCAAGGCCTGCAAGACCTCCGCGGCCTGCTCAAAACGGCGACCTGGCAGCTCGCTCAGCATCCGTTCCAACACGTCGCGGAAGCCCTCATGGAGTTCGAGATCTGGGGGGCATGGCCATTCACTGGCATCAGCGGGCAGCAAGGCCTCCGGGGCCCGTCCACTTAGCAACGTCAGTGCGGTCACGCCAAGAGCATGAACATCCATCCAGGGAGCGGCCAGCTCGCCACGGCCTTGTGCCCTCGGGGCATAACTAGCCGTGGCTCCTAGGAGCGGGGCGGTGCCGAGTTTTTGAAGCAGGCCAAAATCCAGCAAAACCGGCAGCCCATCCTGATCCCGGCGAAGAAGGTTGCTGGGATTGATGTCTCCATGGACCAGTCCCTTGCCATGGAGAACGCCTAACACTGGAAGAAGCTGACGCAACAGCAACAGCACTTCACCGCCACCAAACACCAGCTGACGCTCACAACGCTGCTGCTGGATTTGGCCAAAGCTGGATCCTTCCTGCCACTCCCTCACCAGCCAGAGCGAATCCAATTCCTCCAGCAGTCCTCCGAAGCGTGGGATCAGCGGGTGAAGAACCGATTGCATGGCCGGCCAAAGCTGGCGAAAGCGGTCTTGCGCATCAGGATCCTGCAGCTGCCGCAGTGCTACGGGCGCATCTAAGGCCAACACATCCGTTCCACGCCAAAGCTGCCCCTGGGGTGCGGACGTGTCTGACGTCAGACATTGATCCAAGCGGTAGCGCTCAGCCAGCAGCGTGCCGATCACAACGACATTGCCTAAATGGGTTGATGCTAGGGCGAGTTTTGGGAAAGCACCTGCAGCCTGGCCTCCCTAAGGTCACTATCTCGTGCATCAACCCGCCATGGACTCCGGCACGCTGATCCGCCGGCTGATGGACGTGCGCCGCACCAGCGAAGTGTTGATTGAGCCGCTTGAAGCCGAAGATCTCTGCCTCCAGGGCATGGCCGATGCGAGCCCCCCTAAATGGCATCTCGCCCACACCACCTGGTTTTTCGAAACCTTTGTTCTGATCCCCCACTGCCCTGGCTACGAGGGAGCCGATCCCCGCTGGAACTATTTATTCAATTCCTATTACGAAGCGGTTGGCCCTCGGCAACCCAGACCTCAGAGGGGTTTACTCAGCCGGCCGCCGATGAAAGAGGTGATCGCTTGGCGCCACAAAGTGGACCAGGCCCTGAAGGACCTGCTTCAAAGCAACGGCGACTCCCCTTCCCCCTGGCTGCAACTCGTCGAACTGGGCCTTCAACACGAGCAACAGCACCAGGAATTGATGTTGATGGATCTTCTCGATGCCTTCAGCCGTCAGCCCTTGGAACCGGCCTACCGAACGGATTGGCCGGAGGCCGAAGAGTCTTCTCCTAAGGGAACAACAAACGACGGGACAGCTCCCGGTTGGCTGCCCTGTGCGGGGGGCCTGGTGGAGATCGGCCAAGACATCGAGCAAAACAGCACCCACAACGCCCACCCCTTTCATTTCGACAATGAGGAACCCCGGCATCGCGTTTGGCTCGAGCCCTATGCCCTAGCGGATCGCTTGGTGAGCAACGGCGAATACAAGGCCTTTATCGCGGACGGCGGCTATGAACGCCCCGAACTCTGGATGAGTGAAGGCTGGGCCATCCGCTCAGAGCGGCAATGGCAAGCACCGCGCTATTGGCGCCAAGAGTGGAATGAACAGAAGGGTGCTCCACAACAGCGAGACCCCTCAGCCTGGGCCTGGGAATTCACCCTGGCAGGCCTCTGCCCATTGGAGGCCCATCGCCCGGTACGCCATCTCAGCTGGTTTGAAGCCGATGCCTATGCACGCTGGGCTGGATCTCGCCTACCAACGGAGGCCGAATGGGAGATGGGCGCCAAGGAGCAGGGGCTTCAGCTCAAGCAAAGCCATGCTGAGCTTTGGCAATGGACAGCGAGTCCCTACAGGCCTTATCCCGGATTTCAGCCGGCCCAAGGAGCTGTTGGCGAGTACAACGGCAAGTTCATGACCTCCCAATTCGTATTGCGGGGCAGCAGTCAGCTCACCCCGGATGGCCACTCCCGCAACACCTACCGCAACTTTTTTGCTCCCTCTAGCCGCTGGATGGCGGCTGGCCTGCGCTTGGCCCGATGACAACCACCTCTCAACAGCCCCATTACACAACCGATCAAAAAACAGAACTGATCGACCTCCATCCGCCAGCAGCGGATATGGAACAGCTCGTCAGGGTCGGTCTCAATCGTTGTCCCCGCCAGCTGCCGGCCTGGTTTCTCTATGACGAGGAGGGGTCGCGCCTGTTCGATCGCATCTGTGAGCAACCCGAATACAGCCTGACCCGCACCGAAATTGCCCTGCTCAAGTCGTCTGCCCCAGAGATTGCGGCCGCCATCGGTGAAGGGGTGATCGTGGAATTCGGTGCTGGCAGCGCCCAAAAAGTAGGCCCTCTTCTCGAGGCGGCCCATCCCGCCGCCTACGTGGCATTGGACATCAGTGCCGAGCATTTAGGCAAGGCCACCACAGCCCTGCAACAACGCCACCCAAGGGTGCCCATGCTGGGCATTTGCTGCGATCACAGCACGCTTTCATCCCTGCCTGAGCACCCATTGCTGCGACAGCAACGGCGGATCGGCTTCTTCCCTGGCAGCTCGCTCGGCAATTTTGAACAGGACGATGCCATCCGCGTGCTGCGCCAGTTCAAGCAGTTGCTGAATGGGGGACCTCTCCTTCTTGGTCTTGACCAACCCAAGAGCAAGGTTCGCCTCGAAGCGGCCTACAACGATGCCGCTGGGATCTCAGCCGCCTTTGCACGCAATTTGCTGCATCGCCTCAATGCCGATTTGGGAGCAAATTTTGACCCCCAAGCCTTTTCGTACCAAGCGGATTGGCAAGCCGAGCAACACCGCGTGCAGATGGCCTTGATCAGCCGCTGCGACCAAGTGGTCAGGATTGCCGGTGAGCGTTGGAGCTTCCAATGCAATGAACCCCTGATCACCGAATACAGCCTCAAGTACAGCCCTAAACGCGCTGTTGCGTTAGCGCAACGGGCCGGATGGCGCTGGCTGCGTCGCTGGCATGATCCAGAGGATGATCTCTCCTTGCATCTTTTAGAGCCCACAGACTGAGATCCAGACCTTCATCCCTGCTGAGCCATGAGTCGCGACGAGCAACGGGCCACCGTCCGCCTACAACGTGAAACCCTGATCGAAGAGCTGGAAACGGTCTACCGCAATGCCTTTGATCGCCTAGGCGCACTCGAGCTGGGTGAGGGCTCGGTCGCCCGTCTCACCCAGCTGTTGCTGCGTTCAAGGGAAGGGGCGATCAATCCGCTCGAGCAGGAGATCGAAGCTCCATTGATCACGCGCGCACCGGATCAAATCCCATGAGTCCCTCCTGGATTGACAACCTCGAACGCAGCTTGGAAGAACGGCTTGAGCAGTTTTTGCGCAGCAATCCAAGCCAAGATCAACTCCTGCGCGAACAACACCTGCAGGACCGCCAAAGGGATCTTCACAACCGTCGCGGGCAACAGCAACTCCAAGCGAGGGAATTGCGCCGACAACTGCTCACGCTTGCTGAACAAGTCCAAGCCTGGACTCAGCGTGGAGAGAAAGCACGTAGGGCTGGCGCCCTTGAACTGGCGCAACGGGCGGATCAGCACGTGGTTGCCCTGATGCAGCAAGGTCGTGAACTCTGGGAAGAGTTCGAGGCGCTTGGCCTTCAGTTCGCCGAACTCGAAGAGCAGCTCAACAGCCTGAAAACTCAGGAAAAGCAGTCAACATCTCGGCGAAGCCTTGATGAGGACTGGGCCCTCTTCGAGGCACAGCAAGGGCTCGAAGAGCTGAGGCGCCGTAAAGGGCTCAGCTAAGAGGGCCTCAGCTGAAAGCGCCCTAGCTAAAAAGGCTTCAGCTCGTCACATGTTTGATCGCTTTCGATCAAGCCTTCGGCGCGGGTGGCTCGAGGCTCACATTTTCAGGCGGAGGAGTGGGGTCTGGATCAGCAATCAGCATGTGCTGAAGCACGATCTCAGGACGCTCACTGTCACGCCAGCGGATGCGATAAGCGGGCATCTTGGTGCCTCGGCTCGTGGTCTGCTCCACGGGCTCCATCACCCATCCGCGACGGGACCGCCCCTGCGGATTGCGCTTGACCACCGCATCGGCGTGTTTGAAGCGGAAACCTACGCGCTCACCACTCATGGGAATTGGACCCTGCCACTGGGTTTAATTATCCATGCTGACAGGTCACCCCTCCGGTCGCATCAACGGAAAGGCAATCACATCCCGAATGGAGGGGCTATCCGTGAGCAGCATCACCAAGCGATCAATCCCGATTCCAAGTCCACCCGTGGGGGGCATCCCCACTTCCAGGGCCTGAATGAAATCCTCATCCACGCCGCTGGCTTCCACATCTCCTGCCGCACGGCGTTCCTGCTGGAGCTCCATGCGGCCTCTTTGATCCAAAGGATCCGTGAGCTCACTGAAGGCATTGGCCGTTTCACGGCCCACGATGAACAACTCAAACCGCTCCACCAGACCTGGCTTGCTGCGATGTTTACGCGCCAGGGGGGAAATTTCCTGCGGGTAATCGAGCACAAAGGTTGGCTGGATCAAATTGGGTTCCACCGCATGCTCAAACGCTTCGTTCAAGAGCCGTCCGACCGTGTCGGCCTTATCCGGTGCAGGGAGATTCGCGGCTCGCATCGCCTCCACAGCCGCCTCACGGGTCTGGAAAGAGGCGAAATCCAGGCCGGTGGCCTCCTGCACAAGTTCATGCATCGTGGCGCGCCTCCAGGAAGGCGTCAGGTCCACCTCCACGCCCTGGTAGGTGATGCGGGTCGTCCCACAAACCTGCTCACAAACCGAGGCGATCAGCTCTTCGGTGAGCGTCATCATGTCGTTGTAATCGGCATAGGCCTGATACACCTCCACCGAGGTGAATTCAGGGTTATGGCGCGTGCTCACCCCTTCGTTGCGAAAGATCCGCCCGAGCTCATACACCCGTTCAAATCCACCCACCACAAGCCTTTTGAGGTGGAGCTCCGTGGCAATCCGCAGGTAGAGAGGCAGATCAAGGGTGTTGTGATGCGTGATGAACGGTCGCGCTTCAGCTCCACCGGCTTCGGATTGCAAGACCGGTGTTTCGATCTCTAGGAAGTCGCGTTCATCCAACCAACGGCGGATCGCACTAACGGCCATCGCTCGACGCCGGAAGGTCTCACGAGACTGCGGCGTGACGATCAAATCCAAATAACGCTGGCGATAGCGCTTCTCCACATCGGCGAGGCCATGCCATTTATCTGGCAGGGGCTGCAGCGACTTGGTGAGCATCTGCCATTCGCTCACCTTGACGGACAATTCACCGCGATCGGTGCGGCGCAAGATGCCGTGTACCCCGATCAGGTCGCCTGCGTCCACCAAGGAACTGAGCTGAGCAAAGCTGTCTCCCAGCGTTGCTTTTTCGAGAAACAACTGGATCGTTCCCGTTTCATCCGCCAGCGTGAAGAAGGCAAGCTTGCCCATCACCCGGCGCGTCATCACCCGACCAGCCACAGAGACCTTCAGGTCGCGCTCGGTGCCGTTCGGGAGATCTGCATGATCGGCTTGCAAGCGAGCCATGCGATCGGTGAGATCAAAACGCAACGCATACGGCTCTTGCCCCTGTTCTTTGAGAGCATTCGCCTTCTCCAAGCGGGTCTCACGAAGTTCAGACAAGAGAGAAGAAGCAGTCGGGCGCCATCCTGCCCCGCGACGGGGACGAGAGCGAGCGGATTACGCCAAATTCATCAAACTGCTGCCGGTGCTCCCGCGGGCTCACCCATGCGTTGAGACGCGTAGCCAATCCCTCTCACCGTGAGAATCAATTCAGGATTGCGAGGGTCGGGCTCAAGCTTGCCGCGCAGGCGTGCGACATAAACATCAACGACCCGGAGATCGGCCGCACGTCTGGGCGGGTATCCCCAGAGCTGCTCCAGGATTTCAGCCCTAGGCACCACGTGACCTGGCTCCCGAAACAGCAACTCAAGAAGGCTGAATTCTGTGTAGGTAAGAGCGATCCGCTCGGTTCCACGATTCACCTGACGGCGATTGGTATCAACCACGAGGTCGCCAACCCGCATCACCCCTTGGCCACTGGGAATTTCCCGTGGCTCAACGGTGGCGGAGCCAGAGCCAACCCGTCTCAAAATCGTGGAAATACGGGCTTCCAGCTCTTTTGGACTGAAAGGTTTTGGCAGATAGTCATCGGCTCCGAGGTCGAGGCCAGCGACGCGTTCAGAAATCGATTCCAGCGCCGAGAGAAAAATGATGGGCACGCAGGATTCCGCTCTCAGACGCCTGCACACGGCAAAGCCGTCCATTTTGGGAAGCATGACGTCGAGCACAACGAGATCTGGAGCTTCGTTATGGAACATCTCCAACGCTTCTTCCCCGTCCTCAGCGGAAATGACGTTGTAACCAGCTAATTGCAGACGCATCAACAAAACCCGCCTGACTGCGGGCTCGTCGTCAACCACAAGAATGGTTCCTTTTACAGAAGGCCCATCTGTGGGCATCGCAACACAATGTGAAGAGAAGCGACTCTACCGGTCAGCGCAAACGGTTCGTGAGTGACAAAAAGCTATCGACTCAGGCTTTCGATTGTCTTTATGTTTTCAATTCAAGGCAGTGAATGGCTCCCTTAGGGCCAGCGCGCCTCTGAATAACGGTTCCACTGTTCAGCAGCGGTACGCACCGCCTCCTCACTACTGATCTGACCCAACATCGCCCTCTGAAGCTGGGTGTAAACGATGCTTTGCAGTCGCTTCACCCCTGGCGTCGCAGGCACCAGGACCCTCGCTCCCTCCAGCGTCTTGGCCGACAGCAACCTCGCCTCTCGAATTTGAGCCTGCTCGGGAGTGGCAGGTCGCTCAGCCTCAAGCTCAGCACGCACCTGCCTGAGAGCCGCCAGGGAGGAGGGCAACACTCTGGCCTCGCGCGCAAAGCGCGCTTGGTTCGGTCCGTTGGTGAGATCCAGGGCGAACGACAACGCCTCTTGCGGTCGCTGACTCTGGCGAGGAACAGCGAGCGTCATCAAAGCCACGTTGGCAGTGCCGTCGTCTCCTGTGAGAGGCGGTTGAGGGATGGTCACCGCCGCCACTCCAGGGGCATTGGTCTGAATGCTGCGTAAAAATTCAGCCCCACTGGCCAGCAAGGCAAGCTCACCACTTTGGTAAAGCTCAATCGCGCGGCGCTGCCCCTGACTGACCACTTCCCGAGGAAGAAGCCCCTCTCGATACAAATCGGTCCAAAACGCAAACGCCTTGCGCCCTTCTGGCGAATCGAATCCAGCGCGCTGTTGCTCATCGAGCAACACGACACCCATCTGCACCATCGACTCCAGCAATTCAGCGGAATCGTCGGGCACGGCCGTGACAAACAGCCCGTAGCGTCCCGTTCGCTCTCGAATGCGGCGGGCGAAGGCCGGGACATCCTCCCAACGACGGGGTGGCTCTTTCACGCCAGCTTGTTGAAGCAGCTGCTGGTTGACCAAGCTGAGGCGGACCGTGAGATACCAGGGCACGGCAATCTGACCCGCCTTTGGATCGCGCGCGGCACGCCACACCGAAGGCAAATAGCGCTGAGCGGCATCGGGCGGCAACAGCGGCGTGAGATCGGTCAACCCACCCTTGCTTGCCAAATTGGCCGCGAAGGGGGGATTGAGATTCACCACATCCGGAGCGGTGCGCGCAAACACGGCTGCCAGGAGCTTCCGTTCCACCGAACCCCAGGGCAGGTCGGTCCAACGCACCGGCGCATCGGGATGCTCATCATCCCAGCGATCAATCACCTGTTCCATGTAGGTGTTGAATTTGGGCGCTAGTTGCAGCGTCCAAAGCTGGAGAGCTCCTTCTGGAGCGGCGGCACGCCGGCATCCCCCCATCAGCAACGACGTGCTGACAACGGCCAAGGCGAGCCACCTAAAGCGATGGGACCTATGGCGATGAGAAGTGTGCTGAATCATGCGGGAGTGCGCCGTCGCCAGATCAGAAGTTGCCAAGACCCAATCATCGGGGCCATCAGGCCCGTCATCAGGCCTTGGGCCAAACAGGTGTGCAATGCAAAGGCTTGGGCCAAAGGAGCATCCACACCCTGAACCAACAGCTGCGCCCAAAGGCTCAACCCAAGCAACATCGTGCCGATCCAAGCCAGCAACCCCAGATTGAGACTGCGTTGAATCGGTCGGCCCCGCCGCCCGAGCCGTCCCCACCACCAGCCCAACAGCATCAAAGCAGGCACCTGACTGACATCTCCCACACTGAGGCCATCCAGGACCAATCCCATCGCCGCGCCCGCGATCACTCCCGATACCGGTCCATCCACCAGAGCCCAGGGCAACAGCCACAGCACCGCCCAGCTCGGCAAGACACCTCCCAAGCTCAGCCATGACGGTGCCGCCAAGCTGATCAACGGCACCAACAATCCGGAGGCAACACAGATCGGTTGGCTGTGAAGACGAGCCATCGATCAGCGCCGACTCACCTGCACCCAGTCGATCGCATCCGGAGGCGCAATCAACTGAACCAGGGCCGTGGGAGCTGGAACCGCTCTGGAGTTCAAGGACTGCACAACGGCCACAGGAAGGTTTGCAGGCAACAGGGTGCTGGCCGGGGAGGTGCTCACCAAATCACCAGGACGAACCTTTACGTCTTTATCGATGAATTTCAGTTCAGGACGGGCCGTGCCCATTCCCACCAGGAGGGCATGTTGACGGGTCCGAGGCACCCAAACGCCGACACGACTTCCCGGGGCGGTGAGCAAACGCACGAGGCTTGTCGCTGGCGTGGCACTTTGCACGCGACCAATCAATCCACCCGGACCGCTCACCGCATCCCCTTGTTTGATGCCATCCAGCCCCCCCTTCCCCAGCACGATTTGCTGCCACCAGCCCTCAGGCGTTCGGGAGATCACAGCAGCAGAAATCGCCCCTTGGGCACCTTGACGATCCAACGAAAGCAACCCCCTCAAACGGGCGTTATCCACCTCGAGCAACTGCAAACGCGTGGCATCGTCCTGCTGCTGCGCTGACTGAACCCACTCTTTCTGAGCTGAACCTGGCCAAAACGGACGCGTGAGCAAGGCATAGGCGTCGACAAAACCGGCGCCCTTGCTCCAACGCACCATCCCCAGCACGCCAAGCAGAGCCAGCCAAGGCCAAATTCGTTTCAGGCTCCGGGAACGTGTTCCCTGCGGCCACGGCGAGGAGCCCATCGGAATTAGAGGCTCGAGGCAGAGCGAACGAATTCAGGGGTATCCAACACACGCTGCAGGCGCTTGTAATCCTCCAGCACCTGTCCGCAGCCATTCACCACACACAGCAGCGGATCTTCCGCCACGTGGGTGAAGATCCCGGTTTCATGGCTGATCAGATCACTAATCCCCCTCACCAGAGCCCCACCGCCCGCGAGCATGATTCCGCGATCGACGATGTCCGCGGCCAGCTCAGGGGGAGTGCGTTCAAGCGTGCGCTTCACCGCCTCAACAATCACGTTGAGGGGCTCAGCAATCGCCTCACGAAGATCACCTGCTTGGAGCTGAATCGTGCGCGGCAAACCAGACAAGAGGTGCAAACCACGCACATCCATCACGGTCTGGTCGAAGTCGTTGTCTGGGAACGCAGAGCCGATTCGAATCTTGATGTCTTCGGCCGTGCGCTCACCCACCACGAGGTTGTGAACCTTTTTGAGATGGACGCCAATCGAATCGCTGATTTCATCACCAGCAACGCGAACGGATTCACTCAGCACGGTGCCTCCGAGGCTGAGCACCGCCACTTCGGTGGTTCCACCACCGATGTCCACAATCATCGTGCCGACGGGCTCTGTCACCGGCAGCCCAGCACCAATCGCCGCGGCCACGGGCTCATCGATGAGATGCACTTCTCTGGCACCGGCCAGGCCCGCCTCACGCACGGCGCGGCGCTCCACACCCGTCACACCACTCGGGATGCCCACCACCAAACGCGGCGCAATGATCCCGCGCCCCTCATTGCCTTTTTGAATGAAGCTTTTGAGCATCTGCTCAGCCGCATCAAAGTCCGCGATCACGCCATCACGTAGGGGCCGAACGGCACGAATGTTCCCGGGCGTCCGGCCCAGCATCAGCTTCGCTTCATCACCGACAGCCAGGGGCACTCCCCTCTCCAGATCAATCGCCACCACAGAAGGCTCTTGCAACACGATCCCCTTTCCGGAGACGTAAATCAGGGTGTTGGCAGTGCCGAGGTCGATACCGATGTCACGGGAGAGTTGAAATCGACGAAAAAGCACTGGCTGTGGCACAAGTCGCCGAATCTTAGGAGGGGTGTCATGCGCTGGCTCATGCATCGCCTGATCCATCGGCTGATACATCCGGCGCTGAGGGTGGAACTCCTTAAAAGCAGCCACGTCAACCGTGGCGCATCATTGATCCACACAGAACAAGACCTTTATGGGTGTCAATTCCGTAACCCTGGTCGGCCGCGCCGGCCGAGATCCCGAAGTTCGTTACTTCGAATCGGGAAGCATGGTGGCCAACCTGACCATTGCCGTGAATCGCCGCAGCCGCGACGACGAACCAGATTGGTTCAACCTTGAGATCTGGGGCAAACAGGCCCAGGTTGCCGCCGATTACGTCAAAAAAGGATCACTCCTGGGCATCATCGGCAGCTTCAAATTGGATCGCTGGACCGATCGCAACAGCGGTGAAGAACGCAGCAAGCCTGTTGTTCGCGTCGATCGCCTCGAACTCCTCGGCTCCAAACGCGACAGCGAAGCGGGCACCGGTGGATTCGGGGGAGGGAGCCCGAGCGACGAAGAAGTTCCCTTCTGAAACAGGGGCCCACGGCGACCGGCGACTTCCTCGAGTGGAGGGGCTCAACACAGCCGGTCGCCGGCGCCTATCCGCTGGTTAGTCGGCCGACTGGCGGCGACGCCAAATCCTGAGGGCCAGCCAGATCCCACCAGCCAAAACGGCAATCACCAAGCCCACCTTGATCACCTTGGAGACAGGGTCGATCCAGACCTCAACATTGCTGTATCCCTCACCAAGAACCATCCCAGCGATGGTGAGCAACAGCGTCCAAATCAGGCTGCCAGCCGTGGTCCAAATCAAAAATGGCGCCATCGGCATCAACTCGATTCCTGCAGGAACCGAAATCAAGGTGCGAATGCCTGGCACCAACCGTCCCCAAAACACGAGGGCCGTGCCGTAGCGGCTAAACCAGCGGCGACTCCGCGCCAACTCCTCGGGGCTAATGCCGATCCAGCGGCCATGGCGCTCGAGCCATTGCTCAATGCGTTGTTCATTGATCAAACGGCCTATGCCATGCCAAGGCAACGCCCCCAGCACCGTTCCAATCAAACCCGCCAGCACAACGGGGACAAATTGCAGTTGCCCTTGCTGCACATAGAAGCCTCCCAAAGGCATGATCAGCTCAGAGGGAATAGGCGGAAACAAATTTTCGAGAAACATGGCCGCAAAAATGGCGCCATACCCCAACCATTGATTTGCCTCGACGGCCTGTCCAATCAGCTCTGGAAGCTGGGTAATCAGTTCAGACAGAGACATCAAGCAAGAACAAAAAAAAAGTATATACCAATTAACAAAAAATTAAAGAGGGATTAGGATTAGCAAATTAAGCCAAGAGCCAATGGCTCATTAAAAAAGGAAGATAAAACCTTCAAAAAAAAAGATGATAATAATTACCATATCAACAGCTGTTGGAGATTGACCTAAAAAAAAAGGGGGAAACAGAGGAAGATTGATTATCAAAAAATACTTGAGGTTGGATA
Source organism: Synechococcus sp. WH 8016 (assembly GCF_000230675.1). Lineage (NCBI taxonomy): Bacteria > Bacillati > Cyanobacteriota > Cyanophyceae > Synechococcales > Synechococcaceae > Synechococcus > Synechococcus sp. WH 8016. The sequence continues at coordinate 258,968 of NZ_AGIK01000002.1, forward strand.
ACACCAAAAGCGAAAGAGAGAACGCGGGGAAAGCGCAATAAATGACAAATTTGGATTAATCAAACAAAAGATATAGAGCGGCAGAAAATGCATAAAGGCCAATCCATTCACCACCTAGCAAAGCAAAAGATGCATAAAGAGAAATGAAGAAAAAATAGACACAGAGAAATTAATCAAAAACTTTAGAATGCAGAAGAATAATGGAAGCGCAGAGAAGCCAAGGCGAAAAGAGAGTTAAAACGCAGATTCACAAGAAACATGACAATAAACTCAAGAAAGAAATAGCGGCGAGCACTAGAAGATATAAAAGAAAATTGTATAATGACAAAGATTAAGCAACACCGAACAAATTAGAGAAAAATAAACGGCGTGAACTTTGAGGTGGATGCCTTTTATTGGAAAGTTCTGGCCCCTGACATCGTTAACTCCGGGCGGGAGGAACAGGGTTCGATCTGAGCGTAGGCCTCGTGGGAAATTCTGCCTCCCAGAGTGCTGTGTGGGCTTACATGGCAGTATCTCCAGAGGAATCGCGCCAGGTTAATCTCAGCGTCCCAACCATCGCTGTAGGCGTGCAGATACACCTCCTCGTATTTGACTGTGTGCCACAGCCGTTCGACCAAGATGTTGTCGTAGCAGCGTTTCCTTCCTGACCAGCTGATCTTGATCTCCTCTGCCTGCAGCCTTGCCGCGAAGTCGCTAGAGGTGAATTAGCAGCCCTTGTCGGAGCGGAAGATCTCTGGTTTGCAATCCCCTGCCAACGCCATCTCCAGGGCATCGAGACAGAACTCCGTGTCAAGGCTGTTCGAGAGCTTCCAGCTGAGGACATTTCTGGAGAACAGATCAACGATCGCCACCAAGTAGAGAGCGTCAATCCTGGCCATGATCCGTAGTGTCGATGCCCGCACCGGCGTGGGCCTGTAATACAGCATGGATCTGGACAGACCCAGCAGCGCACATTGTGGCTGACGCTGAGCTCGGGGTGGCCTGGATCGACCAGCTTGCGCAGTTCACGGGCGTCAGAGCAGCTAAGACTTTTTTTGAGCCACTCCAGCTCCATCTGCAGCTTGCCGATCTGCTGGAACAGCTCTGCCTCCTTGTCCTTGCTCCTCTTGCCCCTGGCGAACAGCTCGCTGGCACCGTCCAGCAGCTGCCGCTTTCACTGGCTTACCTGGATCGAGTGGATGGCATGGTCAGCGGTGATCTCCTAGATCGTCTTGCGGCCACTGATCGCCTCCATGGCGACTCGGGCCTTGAACTCGGGACTGTGGGTGCGGCGCTTACTCATTGGCGGAAGCCCCGATCAGGGGCGGTGCCCCGCATCAGAGGTTAACGATGGGGCCTGTCCAGAAAAACCAGTACACCTCACTTATGAGGCATTGGAACATACAAATAAGATAAGAATTAGCAGAAAAAACAATAGCAGTCAACAGATATAAGACTTAAAAAAGGGCAGAAAAGTGCAATACGATAACGTGTGAAAGCTGTCATCAAAGCAGGCACAAAGAGCAATAAGCAAAGAAAACAAATACTACAGATAAACAAGAAGAAAAGGGAAGCTAGATGAGAATAAAAGAAACAATTGATTGCAAATACCTATATAGAATATACATAGAGTCATTTCCTAAATTAGGAAATGGATACTCATAAAAGACAAAGAATAATATGACTCGACCTAAAGTGAAAAAAAGACCTATGCCAGTTGTACGAAAAATGAGGACAAAGTATTGTCAGAAAAAGAAAAATCAATAATTGATATAAAAACTTTAAAAAACAATAAAATTGCAAAGCAATTGATACAAAAAGCATAAAGCAAAACCGATATAAATTTAAAAAAATAATTACACAGATGTATAACAAACTCTAATTAAACATACATAACAGGCCTAAGGACACATACCCTCAACAAGAGGAACCTCAAAACACTTCTTATGCATAATAGGTCCGTGACCAAAATAACCATCTTCACCAAAAAGTTCACCATGATCAGCAGAAACAATAAAATAAGTATTGGAAGGACATTTAGAGAATAGTGAATCCATTAATGAGTCAACATGATTAACGCACAAAGATTGCTGTTCATGCAAGAATTTCATTTGTTGGTCTTCAAAAAAACTAGAGCCATTATTTGTTTCTGAGCGATTAGTAAGCATGAAATCATCCATTGCCTTAAAAACTCCATGAACTCCAGAAATATGTGGAAGAGTCTCATCAGTTAACATATAAGGATAATGGGTTTCACCTAAATTGAAAAAATAGAAAGTAGGTGATTCATTGTCAAAATCAACAATATCAATCATACCCTGAAAGTCATTATGATTAGACATCAACTCATAATCATCAAAATGTTGACTTGCAGGTGTAAACTTATTAAGAACAGGCATTGAAACTCGAGCTACTGTGCGATAGCCATTGTCCTTGAGCATTCGTGGCAAGGAGAGATAAGGCACAAAACTCTTGAAGGATAAATTGGGAATATCAAGACGCTCAACCCACTTAGAAAATTCGTTTTTATAAACCTCAGAAGCAAAAACATTGCGAGGGCTTTCATGAGGCAATAAACCCATTAAAATGGTATGGTGAGAAGGTGAGGTCCATGAAGCATAAGTAAATCTTCTAGATAGTTTACCCAAACTTAAAATATTAGACGCATTAGCACTAAGGAAACTGTCGTAACGACAACTATCGAGAATGATATAGACAAGATTATTAGCCATGATCAAAGCAAAAGGTAATTTACTATAGCAAATCAGAGGCGAAATGGAAAGAAACAAATAAGTTTGTTCAATCAATAAGATTATTCAAAAGAGAGTCAGCATCCTCAAAATGATTAGTACGCAACAAAGTACGTGCAAGACCGAGCTTGGAACGCACAGAGTCAGGACTATCAATAAGAGCAGCCTCGAACATTGATTTTGCTAAATCAACATTATCCATAATAAGATAAAGTTCGCCTAACAGCTCAAATGAACGATAAGAGGCTAAATTAACAATCATTAAGTGGTCAAGTTCTTTAAGTGCCGTCTCATACTGATTAGCCTCCATTAAAGCACGGGCATATAAAATAGAGAGGGATTCATTGGGAGGGGAAAAGTGATAAGCACGTGAAAAGTACTCAACAGAGAGCTCAATTTCATTCTTAGCACAATAGATTAATCCTAATCCACAGTTAGCAAGAGAACTTGTAGGATTAATTATAATAGATTTTCGATAAGCAGTCTCAGCGCAACCATGTTGCTGTAAACAGATATAAATCAAACCTTGCTGAGCATATGTATCAGAACAACTTGAATCTAAGTCCAAAGACTTGTTAATCCATAAAAAAGCATTTTCAAAATCATAAATCTGACAAAACAAATAAGATAAACAACGGGAAAGGAATGAGGAGGGTGGGTTTCTATCGATGTAATTCAAAAGAAAATCAATAGAAATATCATATTGCTTATCCTTAGCACTCTGCATAGTGTACTGAACTGCAGTTAAAGGGGTAAGAGGAGTACAGATAAGCCTTGGTTTGTGCATAACAAGATAAATAATGAAAAAACAAAAAGGATTGAAAGGGACGTGATCAAATCAATAATATCAATTGCAGTCAGTAAGCACTACTAGTTAAAAGCCAAAAGGATCACAATGGGGAGGCAACATAAAGAATTCCATCAAATCGATAATAGCATATAGACAAGCACAAAGAATGATAAAACCTACAAGGAAAGAAAACAGTGAGCGAGCTCGATAGTATAAGAATAAAAGAAACACCTGATTCCAAAAAAGAAAGATAAAGCGATTATTAGGCTAAAAAGATAGAAACCTAGAAAGCATAAAAAAACAAGACAAGAAAACGAATGAAGGCTAAAAAAGAAATATTTAATTAAACTGATAGAAAACATAGCCAGACAAATAGTGAGTCACAAAAAAAGTATGAATTTTATCTTACTACTACTCGAGAAGCCTGAATGAAGAACATAGCTGCGCATGAAACCAATCAGAAAACAAGAAATGAGCTAAATAAAACAAGAAAAGAAAAGGGTAGGCGCAGAAAACAAAAAGTCGTACATTCTAACGTGCAAAAAATTATTAAAAAGAGACTGACGAAAGAAACAATATAAATACTACTCAGTTGTTATTACGACGACGTTTAGGTCGTTTCATCGGAGCAATAATGGGATTCAACATATAGATATCAGCAGGAAGTTGAAGCATGTAAAGAATAACGCTGGCAACATTCTCAGAAGTCATCATTAGTGACGGTTGAATAGAAGTTGATCCATTTTGAAGCCACAAATCAGTATTGACAGCATCAGGAAGAAGACATTGAACACGTATACCGCTAGAAGAAACCTCAGCGGCTATGGACTCAGATAACCCAATTATGCCAAATTTAGACGAACAGTATGGACCATCAAAGGCTCGACCTTGCGTACCAGATACTGAAGAAATGTTGATTATGTCGCCAAATCGCTGCTTCTGCATAATGGGTATGAAAGCACGATTTAGCAAAAATGTACCTGTAAGGTTAACATTGATAATTGTTTCCCATTCAGAGAGGGATGTCTCGGATATAGGCTTGAGAGATTCTCCAGTTCTAAGCAAGCCGACACAATTAACAAGACCATTTATATGCTGAAAATGCGCCGAATACCATGTTGTTAAATCCTTTAGTGAAGACTCGGAAGAAATATCTGCTGCAAAGACTTGAGGTTTGGGAGCATTAGGATTGCTTTTCGATAGATCATCAACTAAATCAACTAATAATTCAGTGGATAAATCGACCAAGACGACTGTTGCGTTTAAACTGTGTAACAATGTAGAAAGGGATTTTCCAATTCCACCAGAAGCACCAGCTACAAGATAAACAGAGCCACGAAGATTCACATTGTCAGGAAAAGTCATGAGCTTTACCTCCTATACTGTTTGAAGAAATCCCAGCTTAACATTGAAGCATCAACTTTATAAGATGTGGTGCCAACAAGCCATCTGGGCTGTGAAGAACCGCTGGGCCATGTATGCCCACCACCAATAATCTTATAAAGAACAACGCTTGACGAGTCTTGACATTCAGAAAATAAATATTTGATGACATTTGTAGAATCTTTTGAAACAGATGAGGACGAAACTACGTCTTCTTGACGTGGTTGGATACTACAATTGTTATTAGTTGCCCACCATTTTGCAGTTGAAAGTGGAGAAAGAAAAGTACCGACTCGTCCTTTAGAAGAGGTACCACCCTTCCAAGGGACAAATCTGTCCAAAGTACCCGAAAACATGATAACTGGCATGGGCCGACTTGGCTTACAGAATAGTTCAAGATCTATTGGCATTGCACCGGCTATGACAGAAATGGCAGCAATTCTATTGGACAATTCACAACCTAAACGCTGAGACATAAAGCCACCATTAGATATTCCAATGGCATAAATTCGTGAAGAATCAACATTCTCACTCAAAATGATCGTATCTATAAGAGAATTAATGAAACTAACATCATTGGCATTATGTCCAATAGATGTACGTCCATCATTCCAGTTTTTCTTATGTGCATTAGGATAAACAACTACAAATTTTTCGCTATCAGCCAAGTCATTCAAACGAGAAGTCTTACGAAGTCTGTCGGCAGTGGTTTTACCGCCATGAAGAGCAATGACGAGAGGGAGTTGAACATCAGAAGAAACAGCGGGTTTATGGAGAAGGTATGACCTTTTTAGACCATCTTGCTCAAGATAACGAACCGAAGTGGTTGAAATGGAAGATTGATTTTCACGAGTAGGTGTAGAACCAAAAAGCATATTGCGTCGCTCCTGCCGCTTAAGCTGACGCTCTAAACGTCGCTCCTGCCGCTTAAGCTGACGCTCTAAGCGTCGTTCATGAAAAGAAGAAGCCATAATATTTGAAAAATTGTCGAAAGACGAAACAGAATTGGCCAGAATATGAAGACCAAAGACAGTACTGATTAAAAAAGGGGTAAGCAAATTAAAGATAAGTTAAAGAATAATAATACAGGGTAACACAGGCAAACACAATACAAAAAACCAAAAAAGTTATGACAGTGTAAAACAAAGAGGGGGTTTTAGGGTAAAATAAGACATATGCAGATTGGTCTTGAAAAGAAAACCACCAATATTTGTATTATCAGCGCCTAGATCATTCTCATCAATATCAGCTTCTATACTGGGAGGACATCCCGAAGCATACTCTGTACCGGAATTGAACATACTGATCAAAGAAAACATGAAAAAGTTCATGGAAGAGTATAGGGATATTTTTATTCCACAAACACACGGATTGCTAAGAACGGTATCGGAACTATATGCAGGCGAACAAACAATGGAAACTATATCAATGTCACACAGATGGATAATTAGAAGAGCAGATAGAAAAACAAGTGATATATATGAGGAAATTTGTGAGAAAATTTACCCGTTAACATTAATAGACAAGAGCCCAGCATATGCACTACTTCCTCAGAGGTTAGCGAGAATAAAAAAGTATTTTCCTGATGCCTACTACCTACACATAACAAGACACCCAATAGATATGAACAAATCAATGTATAAGCTTGAGAAGGGAAAACTGTTGGCAATATTATCAAATTCGATAGATTTCTCAAAAGAAAATGAACTTATAGACCCACAACTTATGTGGTATACCTGTAACGCTAATATATTAGAGTTTCTGAAAAATATTAGTGAAGAAAAAAAGTTAACAATAAAAGGGGAGGAAATAATAAACAATAGAAAGGAGTCTCTAAGAAAAATATGCTCATGGATGAGTTGGAGTTGGTCTACAGATGCGTACGAACAAATGATCCATCCCGAAAACTCTCCCTATGCACAATTTGGGCCAATTGGAGCTGAGTTAGGTAGTGATCCTAATTTTTTACGATCACCAGAATTAAGACAAAATAATATCATAAGCGGTGGCCTAGAGGATAATCTTGATTGGGTAGAGAAAGGCAGAAAACTTTATCCTCATGTAAAGAAGATGGGACTAAAGTTGGGATACACTTAAGAAAAAACAAAAAATGAGAACAAAATCGATGTATATGCTAGAATGAGCTCATCCTCAGAGTTCAAATGTCCAAGCTGAAAACTTTGTCAGAACAGAGCCTCCAAAACGAAGTGATTGAAGTGGTGGCGGAAATCATAAAAGATTGGGATCTTGAATCTGAGCAAAAAATAAGTAACGAAACAGGGCTAATTGGAGAGTTGGAGTTTGAATCAATCGATATTGTAAGATTAGTCGTAGCATTAGAGCAACATTTTGAATGTAGAGGAATTCCATTTGAAAAACTATTCATGAAAGATGGTGAATACATATCAGAGTTAAGAATAAATGAAATTGCAACATTTTTAAACGAAAACGCAACAACAGGAGACAACTGATGAAAAAAGTACTAATGATAGGGCTTGACGGGGCAACTTTCTCACTACTGAAACCCCTGATTAATCAAGGATATATGCCATTTTTAGGGGAAATCCTAAAAGAGGGTTATCATGCTGAATTGATATCGACTCCAGTACCACTTACACCACCTGGCTGGATCTCTACAGTCACTGGTGTAAAACCAGAGACACATGGAATATACGACTTTTTAAGACCAGAAGTTACAAATAATGGTGTATATCTTAAGGTGAATGATTCGAGAGATATCAAAAACAATACAGTTTGGACAATAGCAAGCCGTCAGGGCAAAAAAATAACAAGCATGAACTTTTATGGAATGTCTCCACCTGTTGAGCTTGACGGTTATCTAATATCTGGCTTCATACCTTGGAAACATCTAAGGAGTGCTACGACACCTGAATCATTATTTGATGAAATAAAAGTAAGTAAAGATATAGATATTAAGAAGCTTGGTATGGATATAAGTGAAGAAAAAAAATGCATCCAAGGATTGCCAGAATCAGAATATGAAGAATGGATAGAGATGCAAGCAGTACGAGATGAGAACTGGACAAAACTAATGAAATATCTTATGAGAAAAGATCCAACAGATCTTACAGCAATAGTTTACGATGGTACTGATAAAATACAACATTTATTCTGGAGATATTTAGATCCAGAACTTGAGCAAAAAACGGTAACAAATGAATGGGCAAAGAGTATAAGAGAAAAGTGCCTTAATTACTATAAGCAAATCGATATTTCAATTAGAGATTTGGTAAAAGAATCTGGTGGTGAAACGAATTTGGTAATCACATCAGATCATGGCTTTGGACCAACAGATGAAGTAGTATACATAAATGAGTGGCTACACAGACAGGGATATTTAAAATGGGCCAACGACACAGAAGAAGAAGATAACACAAAACTAACTGCGGATAGGATAAAAGACCATTCATCAATGATTGATTGGAAAAATACTATGGCATATGTACTCACACCAAGCAGTAACGCTATTTATATAAATAGAAAATCAGAAGTCAATGAGAATGGCATAAGTGTGGAGGATTACCCTGGATTTTGCAAAAAAATACAAGAAGAACTATTAGCCTATAGTTGCGAGATTGATGGAGGCAAAATTTTCGTCAAAGCCGATCTTAACGAAAAAAGAATGAATAAAGAGGAAGATTTAAACTGTGCACCCGATATAACTCTTGGTCTAAGAGACAGCGGTTTCGTTTCTATCTTAAGATCAGCAGAAGTAGTACGAAAACGTGAAGTAATAGATGGAACACATAGGCCGAATGGCATATTTATAGGCTACGGGCCAATGTTTAATAAGGGAACCGGAAAAGAATTGTCGATTTATGATATTACTCCAATCTTATTATACGGCTTAGGAGCTTCGATACCAACTGGTCTGGACGGCGAGGTGCCAAAACATATAATTAATTCGGAATACTTGAAGGAAAATCCAGTAACTGTATCAGATAAATTGAATACAGAAAGGAAAGAATCTGAAAACAAAAAAGAAATATCAGAAGAGGAAAAAGAAGCTCTTATGGCTCAATTGAAAATGTTAGGATATATGGACTAGCACTCAATAAAAGCATTTGTTGTGAACTCAGTTCATGCAATTGATTAACCAAATAGACACATCGGAGTCAAAATGAAAAAAGCAAATTGTCTAGGAGCAAAAATAAATTATATGATATTAGGTACGAGACAGGACAAGTCACCAATAGTACTTGTTCATGGTCTAGGTGCGAATATATCATTCTGGTATATGAAAATAGCTAAAAAATTAACAGAAGATAGGCAAGTGATTATATACGACTTACGGGGTCATGGTTATAGTGATACAACTCCATCAGGTTACGATACTAGTACGATGGAAAAGGATTTAGCAGAGCTGTTAAGAATCAATGATGTAAAAAGTTACCATTTAGTCGGCCATAGTTATGGTGCTGGAATATGCATATTGCATGCAGCAAAAAACCAAAAAAGTGTAAAAACATTAACAATTGCAGATATGCAGATAACAAGTTTACAACCAATACTACAATTAAAAGAATGGCCACACTGGCAGAGGTGGAAAAAAGAACTGCTAGATAATGGTATAAAAAAATTACCAGAGGATACAAGCAACATAGACTTTACATTGCTTCAATACTTAAATACATTAACAGGAATACGGGGAGAAGCAGAAGGAAAAAGGTCGTTAAAGAAATTATCATTAAAAAACAAGGCTTCTACGAGTTGGCATCAATTAATTAAAAATACTACTGCCAAAAAGGATTTTGAAGATCAATCATCATTGAAAAGAGAAATTATTACTTCATTGAGATTACCAATATTATGTTTATATGGTGAGTTGTCACATTGCCTTCCAACGAGCAAGAAGATAAAAGAGCTAACAAAAGATTGTAAAAATATAGAGGTAGAGAATTTAGGTCACTTTCATCCAGCGTTAAACCCTGATAGATTTATAATAGAAGTAACAAGATTCATAAAAGATATAGAAGCAAGAGGTCAGTGAAATGTGTGAACAAAGCAAAGAACTAGTCTTAATCACAGGAGGAAGTAGTGGGATAGGAAAAGAGCTAGGTAGAGAATTCATAAAAAGGGGTTATATAGTGATTATTACTAGCAGTAACAAGAAAAAACTATATAATACATACGAAGAAATTCAAAAAAATAAAAATGGTGAAAATCTCAAAGCGATAGTATGTGATGTAACCAAAGAAGAAGATGTAAAAGAGATGATAACAAAAGTAGAAGAATTGAAAGTAACAGTTTCTATATTAATCACATGTGCAGGAGTTAGTAAAAGTAAAGAATCCGAAAGAGTAATGCCTTATTCTATACAAGAACTACCCAAAGATGAATGGGATTCTATTCTCAATGTAAATCTAAAAGGAGTGTTCTTGACAAATAAAGCCATTTCAAACATTATGAAAAAACAGCGGTATGGGCAAATAATAAATATAGGTTCATCAACAACAAAATATGGGCTACGAGGCCAGCCATATGCTCCAGCATATTGTGCTTCAAAATTTGCAGTAATGGGCTTAGGTAAATCCTTGTCACACGAATTAGAAGAATACGGGATAACGGTACAAACAATATGCCCTGGTTTAGTAGAGACACCATTAACGGAAAACACAGCACTAAAAACACTTTTTGACGGAAAAGCAATGAAACCAAAAAACCTGGCAAAATCAATAGCAGATATGATCGAATCGAACAAAATGATCAAAACATTAAATCCATTTTATCTTCCAAATTAATGAAAGTTAATAACAAAAAAATATATAACCCATGCCCACAAAAGGGATGTCAAAGAAAGCAATTTGAAAAGATAAGTAAAAATGGATTTGGCGATGGAAACAATAGTTATGCACACTCATCGGCTTGGTTTAATGGAGCGCTCTATGTGGGGACTACGCGATGTAACATGTGTATGCTCAAGTTTAGTGTGTCCCATAATTCTCAGACAGCACTTGAAGAAATGAAAATTTGGCCAGTAGAATGCCCAGATACAATAGAAGGAATATATGAATTAGATAGAAGAGCACAGATCTGGAGGTATAGGCCTGAACTCAATGAATGGAAAATGGTGTATAGGTCGCCACTTGTTAGTCCCGTCGAGAAATATATGGAAACATTAAAAGGAAATGATGGAAAGGAGCGAAAGGTAAGTACGAAAAAAGACCTTGTACCGCGCGATATTGGCTATAGAGGAATGTGTGTTTTTAAGGGAAAATCAGATAAAGTGGAAGCGCTATATATAGCTTCGTGGGCTCCAAGTCTAGCACCAGGACCATTGATACTTAGGACTGAAGATGGAGAAAACTTTGATATTGTCTCAGAATACGGCGTAATAGGGTTACCAGTTACAAGCATAAGATCGCTTATAAAATTTAAAGGGAAATTATATATGTCACCTACGGGTAGCAGGGGGGGTAATGCAAATACCTCTGATATTCAAGTGGTCTATGCGAGTGATGATCCAGCAAAAGGAAATTGGAAACAAACTATGATATCGGGATTTGGCGACATAAAAAATGAAAGTATATTTTCACTGGGAGTATCAAAAGATTGGCTATATGCAGGTACATTTAATTGCAATGGATACCAGATATGGAGAACAAAAGGAGGAAAGTATGCAGAGCACGACTGGGAATGCGTAGTAAAAGATGGGGCAGGTAGAGGGTCCACTAATCAAATAGCATTAAGTATATGTTACTTCAAAAACAATCTATATGTAGGGAGTGGAATTCAAAATGGAGGATACGACAGGGTAAACATGATTGGTCCAGCAGCATCAACATTAATCAGAATAAACGAAGAAACAGGAAAAAATGAATTAGTTGTAGGGACACCATATAAGAGAAATGGAGATGTAGTTATGCCGATATCAGGATTATCGGATGGTTTTGGAAATAAATTCAATGGATATTTCTGGAGGATGACAAGTCATGAGGGATGGCTGTATCTAGGGACATACGATGCTAGTTGCCTTGTAGATTGGATAGAAGTAGATAAATTATCTAAATTAAACGCAGAATTGTTTAATCATATAGGCTTAGATATGATCAAGAAGAATAGAGGATTTGAACTATGGAGAAGCTACGATGGTGAAAATTGGATACCGGTTGATCGAAAGGGTTTTGGTTGCATTTTTAATAATGGGATAAGAAACTTAGTTTCAACACCAAAGGGCCTATTTGTAGGTACAGCAAATCCGTTCGGGCCAAAAATAGCGAAAGAAATAAATGGAAATTGGGAATATATAGATAACCCAGAAGGTGGACTTGAAGTATGGATGAGTCAATGACATCAAGTAATACAATGAAAACAGATGTATACAGATTCAACAATGTGAACAAAGTAATCTGTGCCAACTGCGCTGGAAAAAAGAGCAAAGTATACAAATTAATAAACAAAGATAAAAACACAGTGTACGAATTAGACATAAAAGACTACTATCTGTGTAAACTTTGTAATGGAAAAAATACAATAAATACAATTATAGAAACTTTCTCAACAGTAACTGGTGATGATGTAGACAGAGAATCACTCATAGAATTTCTTCAAGAACTAGAAAAAGAGGGTATAATAGATAAGATAATTCAAATAGAATCGTCAAAAACTATAAACATAGAAGACGAAGCGAGGATATATGCTGATATACTTAAAGAGTCAAAAAGAGAGACTGAATTAAAAATAGACGATGAAAATAATATCGAAGAACCAAGCTTAATGATATGGATATGGGAGTCTAGAAATCCGCAGAATATATTAAAGGGGGCAAGCGAATTCAGTAAATCGATCAGGGGGTTTATAAACCTAGCTCAATATTCATTAGTCATACTATTCCCATTAGCAATTGGAACCATACTAAACAATATAGACCAACTCAAAGCCGATTATACAACTTACCTCATTGAAAACATTCCGAATATTTTCGGCTTGCTAACAGTGGCTGGAGTTCAAGCATCACTGGCGGGATTGGCATCAGGAATCGTGACACAGTCGTTTAATAACCCTCCTACAAGTATTAGCTTTGGCCTACTAATGGGATTTATTCCACAAGTTGCAATAAGATTTAAGTCTGAGTATTTAACAAGCAGGCAGAGAAGAATAGCTTTCTCATCAATTATTAAAGTTAGAATGTTTGTGTTATCGGTAGCGGTATATATATGGCAAACAAGTCACACCTATGGAACCACATTACCGTTTTATACGATTATTTTCATAATTACAGGTTTTATAGGCTTGATAATTGATTCATTCCCTTTATGGCCATCACCAGGATATTATAGCCTTATATCTGCAATAGACAAACAAGATGTAATCCGAAGCACAATAAGCATTTGGCTGATGCTTATTAAAGGAGTAAGCTTGCCTAAGGAGCTATCAGCTAGAAGGATAAATATTTCTAAAGTTATCGGAATAATAGGACTGATAGAAGGGCTTATAATAATATATATCTTAATATCGTTCTTGTCGAGAGGGATATCGGATGTTTTTGTTAAGGAAGTCTTCGGTGAAGGGGCACGGTGGCTAATATCACTAGGGCTAACGTTGTACGTTGCTAATGTGGTTTACAAATTTTGGAAAGCAATGAGCAATGCGAGAGAAGCTAAATTGGGAAGCATTCCCACAACAAAAAAATGAGTATAAAAAAAATCATGTCAAACTTTTTAACTAAATACTTAAAATTTCCTCCCAAAACTAAAAGACAGCAATCGACATATATATTTCTGCTTTTGATAGGATTGTCAATCCCATACAAGAGCTCACCAGGTGGGTTGTTTACAGTAACAGCTGAAGGTAAACAAAATTTACAAGCGCCATTTAATGGAGAAATAGTAAAAACGATAAACGAAAAAGAGTTTAATGATAAAATCAAAAAAGGTACATTAATCGCAACAGTATCGTCAGACCAGATAGAAACAAAGCTGTATGAAATTGAGGAGCAAATACAAGCACAAGAATCTAAAATACTAACACTTCAAGCACAAATACAGGTCGACACTAAGCAACTATTGCAATACCAAGATTTGTATAGTAACAGTTCTGAAAAGTACAAAAGAGAGTATAGCTTATACAAATCAGGGAGTGTGTCTTTAAATAAGATAGGGGATACTGAAAGGCAGATGAATATAGATAAAAATAATATTAATACTCAGAAAAGTGTTATCGCAAAGAGTGAACAACAAGTAAAGACAGCTGAGTACGAATTTGCTCAGCTTAAGGAAAAGCAAAGATATTATTCGAACTTGCTATCTAAATCAGACATACTTATGCCATTTGATGGTTATATATATTCCCAAAATCTAAGCTCAAGAATAGGAAGCCAAGTAAATGCTGGAGACAATATTGCAAATGCAAGTAAAATACGGCAATACTTTGGATTAATGCAAATTTCAGAAAATACCGCAGGTGTAATAAAAATCAACAAAGAAGTAGATATTAGATTGTCATCAGATCCATTAAAAACCTTGAGCGGTAGAGTGGTACAAATAAATCAAGCAGCAGTAGCGAATGAATCAAAAGGACAAACAAGTAAAAATATAGATAGTGGCAATAATGTAAAGATTGTCAAAGATACAACTGGAAAGATTTTAGAAGTTAAGGTTAAAATTATCGACTCACAAGGTGTTAGACTTGTTCCTGGGTTGACAGGCTGGGGGAAGGTATCAGGAGGATATGTTCCATTATTCTGGGCGTTTGCTAAATCACTATTTAGATTCGTACAGATCGAAGTATGGTCCTGGTTCCCATAAATGACTGAAAGAGAACATTCAAGCAATCTTGAAGATATCAAAGAACGCAGAGATCTGGTAGAATATAACTTGTCACTAACAAACTATATACTAGAAAATATTAATAAAGTCAATATTCGGCAATCAGACGGAGAAACAGGCGGAAACTTAACAGGCGATACAAAAGATGAAGATAAGAAAAAAGAAATGGTATTATTTGAAAAGCGGATAAAAATGATACTAGCTTTAGAAAAAAACGATGACCTTGACATAGATATGGTAATCAAAAAGTACTTGCCAATACTGAACAGGATAAAACTCGCACAAGAAGGCGAAATAAAATTACTTAGTAAGCAGATAAGACAATATTATGGGAGTGATGATACGGACAAGGAAGAATCTATAACGTAACATAAGAAAGCTAGAATTGATTCATAGAATGAAAAGTGATTTAAGTCAATAATAGCCTATAAGTGTTGCAAGCTGGAAATATTAGAAAAACAACTGATTATAAGTTCTAAGCTATGAAAAATATTCCAATATGCATAGTGTAGAACAGTTTGCTTAACATATCATGAAAAACACAGCCATAAGAGATTAGTCCCCATAAAATACATTGTAAGAAATATAAGCCACAGTCATTAGATTTTCATTATAGAAATTTATAAAAAAATATATAATTACGTAAGAGCAAGGTTATTAACAGTATTTATAGCATATCCTGAGATACTTGTTAAATATATTTAGGGCAAAAAGACAAAGAGATAAGAGTATTGATCCAAGAGTTATGATTTAAGACCTACGCGGAATCTCGTTAAGGGCGACCAGGAATTACCAAACAAGGAAAATAAAATGGATATTAAATTAAAAACATAGACTTCAGATGTGCTGGAGACAGAATTGATTTAACAATATAGAAACAGTAAGTATTGATACGGATCAATCCTAGATGCAAAGAATGGGATTATTAAAAGATTTTAATATTAACAAGTTGACAACACTGCAAATGATCTGCAGGCAATAATTGCAACTCTTTGCTAGAATGAAAGTAAGTTGATTTTGCTAAAAGTGGATCAAAGCTTCGCGTGCCTGTGTCTAATTCCAACCTCTATGGAGATGAGGAAGCTTGGAGACGCTGTGAGAGCGGCTGGTGGCACTCCTGTATTCGATATTGAATACGAGAGTTCTCCAAACTGGAGGAAGATAATTGATGAAGCGCAATACCATACACAACATAAACAATTAAACAAAAAAATAACTGTTAAAGCTAACATAAGGCAATTAGAGGATGTTAAAATAAACATACTTAATCATACAGATTCGATAGAAGAAGTAATAATTAGCATCGATGTTGACAACGTGAAGAATATAAGCAAGGCAATAGAAGGGTTGAGAGTAAAAGTGATTCTGGAGATAGACAGAGTAAGCACATTGGAAAGTATAGAAAAAGAGCTCGAAAGATTTAGCGGAATTATTGTAAAAGGAAACGAATGTGGAGGAATGGTTGGTGAAGATAGTACATTTATTTTATTTCAGAAAAGTTATAAGATTGTAAAAAATAGAGTAAATCTGTTTGTAAGGGGAGGTATTGGTATTAATACCGCGGGTGCATTTAGAGCAACAGGGGCAAGTGGAGTTGTATTAGACGACCAACTCTGGCTAATGCCGGAGTCGCCCTTTTTAGAAAATTTCAAAAAATATTTTCGAAATGTCTCTGGCCAAGAAGCAATTCCACTAGGTGAAAATATTGGTATTACCTGCAGAGTGTTTTCGAAGCCAGGACTAGAAGCAGTAGAGACGTTAAAAAGCCTATTGAAGTCAATAGAAGAGAAAAATCAAAGCTCAAATGAAGAAATGAATGAATGGGAAAAGGGTTTAATGAATAGAATTGGATGGGGTGATCCAAAAGTTGTCGCCTGGCCGATAGGACAAACTATAGGATTAACGGAAGTATTAACGAACAAATACAAGACAACATATAATTTAGTGAGAGCTTATTTGTACGAGACTTGCTCTTATTTAACTGACGCAATACTGGAAAATCCCTTAAGAAAAGATTCAAAACTAGCAAAATCGCATGGGACAAAATTTCCTATCGTACAGGGGCCCATGACAAGGGTAAGCGATACTGCCGAATTTGCTGATTCCGTAAGTTGTGGAGGTGCTCCGCCAATGCTCGCACTAGCAATGATGAAAGGTGAACAGGCAAGGGAATTGCTTCTAAAAACTAAAGACCTACTTGAATCAAGACCGTGGGGCGTTGGTATTTTAGGTTTTGCACCAAAAGAAATACGGGATAAGCAACTAGAAGCAGTACTAGAAGTAAAGCCTCAGTTTGCATTAATAGCTGGTGGGAGACCTGATCAAGCAAGAGATCTTGAAGAAAAAGGAATAGCAAGCTACCTTCATGTTCCAGCTCCAGCCCTATTGAAAATATTCATTGATCAAGGAGCGAGACGGTTTATTTTTGAAGGTCGAGAATGCGGGGGTCATGTAGGTCCAATTAGCAGTCTAGTTCTATGGGAAAGAATGATAGAAACAGTAATTAGTGATATTGATAAGAAGTATCATCCAGAAATATCGATGCTATTTGCAGGTGGTATTCATGACAGAATATCAGCAGCATTCATTGCGGCCCTAACCACAAAGATTAGTTCTAAGGGTTGTAAAATAGGAATCCTAATGGGAACAGCATATTTATTCACCAAAGAATCAGTTTCATGCGGAGCAATATTAGACGGATATCAGAAAGAAGCAATCAAATGTGTAAATACAGTGAATCTTGAAACTGGGATCGGTCATGCGAGTAGGTGTGCGGTGACACCGTTCGCGAATGAATTCAAAAAAGTCAGAAAAGATATGCTTGTTGATAAATATAGTTCCGACGAGATAAAAGATAAACTAGAAGGGCTTAGCCTAGGAAGACTTCGAATTGCCTCGAAAGGAAAAATTCGCAACGAATCAGGCAAATTCGAAGAGCTTAAAGAAGAGAAAATATATAATGATGGAATGTTTATGATTGGACAAGCTGCAACTTTGAGAAGTGAAATAACAACAATTGATGAATTGCACGAAGAAATTATTCAGGGAGGCGAAGAAATGTTAATAGCTGAGCAGGATAAGAGTACTATTTGCAGAGATTATGGCCCCTCATCACCATCTAACATTGCTGTAATAGGCATAGGAAGTCTTTTACCAGGATCTCATAGGCCTGAAGATTTCTGGTTAAACATACAAAACAAAATTGATGCAATTACAGAAATACCTAGAGAACGATGGGATTGGAGAATATATTACGATTCGGATAAAACAGCAAGAGATAAAATATATTCAAAATGGGGCGGATTCATTTCCCCAATAAGCTTCGATCCAATAAAATTTGGGATTCCGCCTAAATCACTCGATTCCATAGAACCATTGCAGCTACTAACTTTAGAAGTAGTCCAACAAGCTTTGGAGGATTCAGGGTACGCTGACAGAAATTTCGACAGAGAAAACACATCTGTAGTACTTGGAGCCGGTGGTGGTCTAGCTGACCTCGGCCAACAATACGCAACCAGATCAGAAATACCTAGATTCGTTGAAAATCCAGATATTCATACCTGGTCAAGACTTCCAGAATGGACAGAGGAGTCATTTCCTGGAATATTGTTAAATGTAATAGCAGGAAGAACAGCAAACAGATTCAATCTTGGTGGAACTAATATTACAATTGATGCTGCATGTGCATCTTCACTCGCTGCCATTGATGTAGCGGTGAAAGACTTGGAAAGTGGACATTCAAATCTCGCAATCGCAGGTGGAATAGATACAATTCAGAGCCCATATGCGTATTACTGTTTTAGCAAGTCACAAGCATTATCTCCCAGAGGAAAATGCTTTACATTTGATCAAAATGCTGACGGTATTTGCATAAGTGAAGGATTAGCTGTTGTAGTCCTAAAAAGACTTGAAGATGCAGAAAGGGACGGTGACAAAATCTATGGAGTCATCAAATCAGTGGCTGGATCAAGTGATGGGAAAGGGCTTGGGATGACAGCACCTAAATCCGCAGGACAAGTAAGAGCAATAAATAGAGCTTATAAAAAAGCAGGGTTTTCGCCGGCAACGTTAGGAATGTACGAAGCACATGGCACGGGAACAGCTGTAGGTGATCGAACAGAAATTCAAACATTATCAAGTGTAATGAGAGATGCCAACGCACAGCCAAAAACATGTTCAGTAGGATCAGCGAAAACATTTGTCGGACATACAAAAGCATCTGCTGGAGTAGTTGGAATGGTCAAAGCACTGCAGTCTATTTATTACAAAACAATTCCACCACATATTAACGTGGAGGAGCCAATTGATGAAATTGCACACGCCAATTCACCAATTTACATAAACAAAAACATTAAGCCATGGTTCAAAACCTCTGAGATACCTCGAAGAGCTGGAATTAGCGCTTTTGGGTTTGGAGGAACAAACTTTCATGCGGTCATTGAAGAATATAATGATTCCCATAATGACGCATCAGGTGGAGATATTTGGCCGTTTGAAATAATAACTATTACAGGAAAAAGTAAAACAGACTTAATAAAATCCGTAAAGGTTCTACAGGGATATATCGATAACAATTATTTCAAAGACCTCTCGCAAGCCTCATATTGGAGCATAAACAAGTATCAAGACATTAGCGTAAAAGAATGTATTATAGCGTTTACAGCAAGTAGCCTGGGTGAACTCTCCAATGACCTTACAAATATAATCGAATACCTGCAAACACCAGACAAAACAATACTATCGAACAAAATTTGCCTCAATCTTGAATTAAGAAATCAAAAAGAATCATTAGCATTCGTATTTCCAGGTCAAGGGTCACAGTATTTGGAAATGATGCAAGAATTAGCGACCTATATGCCCGAAATACGTCAAGCAATCGAAAAGTCGGAAAAGGTATTATCTAATAAAGACACCGGCTTGTCAATCAAGGATGCTATATATCCACCAAGCAGCTATTCAGAAGTATATAGAAACAAACAAAAAGAACATTTATCTCAAACAAAAATAGCTCAACCATCGTTAGCGGTTATTGAAACTGGTCTATATGATCTCTTGAAACGATTAGATTTGAATCCTAACTTTGTAGCTGGACATAGTTTCGGTGAATATACAGCATTGTATGCATCTGAATGCATTGATAGTGATGATGTGGTAAAGATTGCTTCGTGTCGAGGGCAGTTAATGCAAGATTCGTGCGATAAATTTAACGGCTCAATGCTAGCAGTATTTTTAGAACATGAGCAAGTAATTGAAAGGATAAAACACGAAAAAAATATATTTGTAGCGAATATAAACTCAAACAGTCAGACAATACTATCTGGACCCAGTGTAGATCTCACGCAATTATCCAAAAAATTAACAGAAGAGCAAGTGACAAATCAGATGCTAAATGTATCCGGAGCATTTCACTCAGAATATGTAAGGGATGCTGAAGAGGCATTATCAACTCACCTTGAGGATTTAAACATAAAAAGCCCTAAAGTACCCATTTATTGCAATTCTACGGGAGGAATATATCCAAACGATAAAACAAGTATCAGAAACCTTCTGCAAAAACAGATAACCTCATCCATTAATTTTAAAGGAATGATTGAGGAAATGCATAAAGATGGTGCTCGTATTTTTGTCGAGGTAGGTCCAAAAAATATACTTTCAAGTTTCATTAAGGAAACACTAGGCGATAAAGATAGCTTTACGATTTCAGTAAACGAAAAACATGATTCAAGCTTAGCTGCATTTCTCAACGCAATATGCAATCTCCTGTCGAGAGGTGTAGAGATAAATCTTTCTGCTTTGTTTAATGGTAGAAACTCGACAAGGCTTGATCCATTAAATAACATCATCAAAAGGGATTCGGGCATAACACTCAGTGGGGGCTCGTGCACAAGTAATAATATTAGTAAGGGTACTAACGGAAGAATTAGCCCATTAACGCTAGAAGATATAAACGAAAACCGAAATAAAATTAAATCTAAGAAGCAGGCGCAGCAAATATCCTCAGAAAGCCCACCAGATGGTAAAATACTGAAGAAGCCACTCAATCAACCCATAGCAAAGGAGACGAGATACTTGAACCAAAATCTAAGAAACACATCAGAGTTGCTTATTGCGTTCCAATCTCACCAAGAGACAATGAGGAAGTTTCTTGCCGTACAAGAAAGTGTGATTGGTAAATTCCTTAATCCGAGCTCAGAAACAAATGTTAGTCATTACCATGACGCGATAATTACCGAAGAAGATAATGAGATTCTACCCCTGTCATATCAAATAAATACAGATGTACCTATAGAAAAAACATTGCAAGTCAATTCTTTAGATAGTGAACAAACAATTACCCCAAAACCAATACCAATTAGTAGCCCACCAACGAAAACCGCATCTAATATAGAAAATTCAGAGGGAGTTAATACTGGAAGAGCAGAATCATTATCAACACTAGTACTAACTCATGTCTCTGACAGGACAGGTTATCCCATAGAAATGCTCGATCTTGATCAAGATATAGAGGCAGATCTAGGAATTGACTCTATCAAAAGGGTTGAAATACTCGGTGGATTGCAAAAAGAAATGGATACAAGAAGCGTTCAGTTAATTACAGAAAACATGGAAATTATGACAGGAATAAAGACATTAAGAGGACTAATAGACTATCTACAACCAGATAAAGATAGTATTACTAATTCACCGTCATCAGAGTCGAAGTTATTCTCTCAGAGTGAGCAGGCAAGTAGTACATCTATCGATACTGAATCGATAGAAAGAATTGTAATTAACATTATAAGCGACCGCACTGGATATCCTCAGGAAATGTTGGATGTTAATCAAGACATTGAAGCAGATCTTGGAATAGATTCTATTAAAAGAGTTGAAATATTAAGCAACATACAGAGTGCACTATTCGAAGAAAATACGTCGTTGCTTCAAGAAAATATGGAGAACATGACTAAATTAAAAACAATAAGTGCATTAGTATCTAATATTCAATCTTTATTAAGCAGTGCTGGGGGTACCGGCCTGGGAAAGTCCTAAATGACGAAAATCAAATTCATAATTACTTAATCGACAGCGTAGCCTCACCTCTTCAACAAATTAGTCATAACAACTATAAGGGTAGTCATTTAATAGTAGGCAAATTCCATACATTAGGAGATGAATTACAGAGTTGCCTTGAAGCCGATGATTGTGATGTTTATTATGTAGATGAAGATAGGAGTATAGGTGACTATGACTGGGACAACTATTTTCTACGCAACAAGATCGAGTTAAATGATTTACAGGGAATAACTTTTATTTTTTTAGAAGACGAAAACGATTCAATCAGTACGGAATCAATATTTAAAGAATTAGTATATTTCAGAAGCCTTATACATTATGCTTTAAGCAGATCGCATTCAATAAAGAAGACAATTCTTTTTACTGCTGTAACATTAATGGGTGGAGACTTTGCTAGAACCAAAGTCTCTTCATTGCATTCTATTTATGGAGCTTATTTTTTAGGACTATTTAAATGTCTATCAATTGAACACCGCCATTGTAAGTTCAAAGCAGTTGATTTAGACGCATCAATTGATAGTCACTTTAATGCAAAGAATATAATGGAAGAAATAAAATATGAAGGAAGGTTAGAGGTTGGATACATCAATAATAAAAGAATTGTTTTCAATGTTAAAGAAGTTCCTTTTCATCTAACTTATGAGAAGCGGACAACAGAGAATTTAATTATCTTAGTATTTGGTGGTGCAAGGGGAATTACTGCTGAATGCCTGAAGCATATTCAAGACACAGAATGTACCCTAATAATTATCGGCAGGTCGTTTGAAATAGATTCTCGTAAAGAGTTTGCAAATTACAATAACTTTGAGGAGCTTAGAAAAGCACTTATAGATCACTATAAGGGAGAAAAAATTCCATCTCCTGCAGAAATCAATAGGGAATGTAGCAATATACTTCGGCAAAAAGAAATCAATGATAATATAAATATATTGACAAATAGCCGGGTCACTATTGAATACAAGACAGCTGATGTCACGAAGCTCGATGATTTAGAATCAATAGTTAAGGACACTTATTCCCAATACGGAAGGATCGACGGAATCATCCATGCAGCTGGTATATTAAAGGATAAATTGTTTCTTGATCAGAACATTGATGCATTTAGACAAGTTTATAAGACTAAAGTAACAGTATTGGAGGCAATATATAGATACATTGATATCAAGAATCTGTCATTATTGATTTTTTTCAGTTCAGTTGCTGGACGCTTTGGTAATGTTGGTCAATCAGACTACGCATCAGCCAATGAAACAATCTCACGATTCGCATGTTATGCAAAACATTTAAATACTAATCTCTGTGTAAATAGCATCTGTTGGGGACCGTGGGACACTACAGGTATGGCTAATGAAAGCGTAAAAGAAAGATTCAGGCAGCAAAAAATTATACCAATACCGTTACATTCTGGTGTATTAATGTTTGAAAAAGCATTCCTAGGTGGGTATATAAATACTGTTGAAGTGATTGCCGGTAAAGGACCCTGGGTTGGGTATGAAACTCATGATACAGAGAAATGCTTAACATCTACTATTGATCAGAGTTCACGACTGCCTTTTATAGAATCTGAAATAGACTATGAACCAACAGGGTCAGTCAGTTATTATTTTAAAATTGACAAATCCAATCATATCTTCCTTAATGATCACAAAATCGATGCAAATCCTGTCATTCCTGCTACTGGAGCCATGGAATTGATGGCTGAATTAGTTCAAAAAGCATGGCCAGACTGGATAGTCACAGAAGTAAGAAGTCTTCGAGTATTAAAAGGAATTGTTATCGAAAGTGAATTAATGTCCAAATCGATAAAAGTAAGGGCAAAGCCTTCGACTCACGCCTATGCAAATGAATTTTCTGTATCTGCATCAATCGTAGATAATACAACAAATCAAGTTTATTATTCAGCCACTGTAATACTCGGAAACAGCTTTCCAGACTCAAGTAATGAAAACTTTAACAGCGAAAAGTTATTGTTTAATGTGAACGCCAGTGATTTATATAAGAATAGTTTATTCCATGGTCCTTTATTTCAACTAATTGAAAAAACTACTGAAGCAACTACAAGTGGTATTTCAAGTATAGTGAAAGGGAGCACAATACAAGACTGGTTTAGTGTTATTAAGCAAGATCAATCCTGGATATTTGATCCTGGTCTGTTGGATACTGGGCCTCAATTAGCTATTGTCTGGGCTCGTAAAATGCATAATACTACACCTTTGCCAAGTCAGTTCGATTCTGTAATTAGATACCGAAAGACAAGCTCTTCAGAAACTTTTATAAGTATACTTAAAATCAAAGATTTTGATGGCATTAATATGACTTATGACGTTTTTTACTACGCCGAGAATGGAGAACTAGTAATCAAAATGAATGGATTAAAAGGTACATGCATTGCCTCGTTAAATCGTCTATCCTCACAATGACAAATTCTCAACCTAATGACATAGCCATTATTGGCGTCTCAGCATTATTTCCAGGCTCTAAAAATAAAGATGAGTATTGGTCAAATATAATCAACAAAGTCAACAGCATTACAGAAGCTGGGGACGATTGGTGTCAAAACTATTATGACAAAGGATCAGAGCTAAGTAACAGAATCAATAACAATAAAGGTGGTTTTATTGGAAATATATCTCATTTTGATCCGATTAAATATGGGATAATGCCAAATTCAGTAGATGGTGGAGAACCAGATCATTTTTTAGCTCTCAAACTTGCTTATGATGCTCTTAATGATGCAGGGTATATTCAAAAAGATTTCGACAGGAGAAATACTGGGATTATACTAGGGAGGGGAACATATATCAACAGAGGGTATAATACACTTCTTCAACATGGTCAAATTATAGATCAAACAATTGAGATATTGAGAAAAGTCTCTCCTAGCCTAGATTCAACACTAGAGAATAGAATTAGAAAAGAGCTTGAAGATTCATTGCCACCTTTCAATGCAGAGATGGCACCAGGATTAGTCCCTAACATTATCACCGGTAGGATTGCTAATAGATTGGATTTAATGGGCCCAAACTATATTATTGATGCTGCTTGCGCATCTTCTCTTGTCGCTGTAGATCAAGCAATTTATGAGTTAAATAGTAGAAGGTGCAATATGATGATAGCAGGGGGTGTTCACGCATCAACACCACCACAAATCAATATGATATTTTGTCAACTAGGAGCTTTATCAGATACTACTATCACACCCTTTAGTGATCATGCTGATGGGACATTATTATCCGAAGGGTTAGGTATGGTAGTTCTTAAGCGATTGCAAGATGCCAAGAGAGATAATGATCGTATATATGCAATCATAAAAGGTATAGGTACTGCTAGCGATGGTAGAGGTCTTGGTTTATTAGCACCAAAAGAGGAAGGAGAAATCTTAGCTTTAGAAAGAGCTTATAAGAATGCAAATATTGATGCAGGAACTATAGGCCTGATAGAAGCACATGGAACAGGAATTCCCCTAGGTGATCAAACTGAAATTCGATCTCTATCAAAAGTCTTAGGGAACATAAAAAAAATTCATCCTACATGTGCTGTAGGAAGTATTAAGTCCATGATTGGACATACTATTCCAGCAGCAGGTGTAGCTAGTCTTATTAAAACATCTTTATCACTGTATTATAAAGTACTACCTCCTACGCTATGTGAAAGCATTAATCCCGAATTAGAAATTCACAAAACTCGTCTTTATATTAATACTGAAACAAAGCCTTGGGTTCATTCTTCTTCTTTACCATATCCACGTAGAGCTGGTGTTAATGCTTTTGGCTTTGGGGGGATTAATTCTCATGCTGTTCTTGAAGAATACATACCGTCTGATAATAGTAAAAATTCAAAAGCATCAAGCAATATATGGCCTTTTGAATTATTTTTAATCCAAGGCAATTCATGGGATGAAGTAAATACAAAACTAATAGTTCTAAAGAAATTTATAGACAATAATCCAGATTGTCAAGTACGAAATCTTGCATTTTATTTATCAAAAGAACCCAATTGCTCACATAGAATTAGTTTTGTCACCAGTAGCTATACTGACCTATCTCAAAAAATAGAAAAAGCAAGAATGTGGCTAATTTCTTCACCTATTAATTTAAAAAAACCTCCTAAATCTATTTTTGCCAACAAAATTGATGAGATTGATAGTAATGCAAATTGCTTCCTGTTCCCCGGTGAGGGCTCTCAATATTCAGGCATAATTAAAGATCTAGCAATCTACTTTCCAAGTATCAGGCACTGGCTAGATATCTTAGATTCAATGTCAATTAATGAAAGAGATCTACTTGCTAGCCAAGTCCTGTACCCTGCTATGGGCTCTATTAGCGGTGAAACAGAGGACGAAGTTAAAAAGAAATTATTTGAAATGGATTACTCGTCAGAAATAGTATTTATTACAAGCCTTGCATTATATTCACTGCTAGAAGAACTTGGTGTTCCAT
Organism: Synechococcus sp. WH 8016; assembly: GCF_000230675.1. Lineage (NCBI taxonomy): Bacteria > Bacillati > Cyanobacteriota > Cyanophyceae > Synechococcales > Synechococcaceae > Synechococcus > Synechococcus sp. WH 8016. Next base: position 285,153 of record NZ_AGIK01000002.1, read on the forward strand.
GTAAGGCAATGATAGGTCATAGCTCAGGTGAAAATACAGCACTAGTTGCATCCGGTTTAATTCCAATTAATAATGAAAACCAAATAGTTGAAGTCATGTCCTCATTAAATAAAATCTATAAGAACTGCCTGAAAGATGAACCAATTGCCACCGGTGATTTACTTGCATGTGGTGGTATACAAGATGAGACACTTGATTTTCTTTTATCAGAATATCCGAATGATGTCTTTCTTGCAATGGATAACTGTCCGAATCAAAAAATCCTATATTGTACAAATTCTGTCTCTAGTAGGGTTCAAGAATATCTAGGTATTAATGGTGCTTTTATACAATTATTACCTTTTAATAGAGCATATCATACGCCTCTCTTTAATAAAGTGGCAACTGCTTTTCAAGAGTTTTATGAGTCTTTTGAATACTCTCGAAGCGATAAAAAAGTATTTAGTTGTTATTCGATTTGTGAATTCCCAGACAACAAAGAATCAATCGTAAACTTAGCGGTTAATCAATGGACTAACACTGTTAATTTTGCAAAAACAATTGAATTAGCAAGGGAGTCTGGCATTGATACTTTTATTGAAGTAGGGCCAAGCTCAAATCTTACAAATTTTATAAAGGATATTTTTCCGGATAATGCTATAGCTGCATTTGCAACGAATCATCGCAGTAAAAATTCTCTTTCTTTCTTTTTGGAACTCCTTGCAAAACTTGCAGTAAGACATAATCTTAATTTAAGTCTTCTCTTTGATGGCAGAGAGGTGATCGATATTAATATTGAGGATATTAATCCACCATCGAATAACAATGGTCAGCTTTTAAAGCTTAATATGCCTATTATGAGGCTTAGTACCGATACAGCAGCCGAATTTTCTTCAACTCTCAAGCATCTATCCAAAGAAGTTATTACTAATTCAACTGAAAATAAGACTGAGTCAGTTCAAGCCAGTATAGATAATAAAGTCAAGACAAAAAGTTTAAGTAGTACAAATCCGGAGCAATCAAAATCAATATCAAGTAATTCATTACAGCATAATCAAGAATATCTTTCAATCATTAACGAACACAGCAAATTAATGAACAGCTTTCTAATTAGCGAGCAAAATACAATGAATTTAGTTGCCAATAGTCTCAATAAAAATATTCAAAATTCTAATTTAAAACATGATCCCAATGAGCTTAACCATCATACTTACCCCTTATTGGGATCGATTGTCGAGGCTAATTCTTCAGAGATAGTGTTTGAAAGAACCTTTTCCATTGACAAAGACCTTTTCCTTATTGACCACACACTTGGTGCTAATCTTTCAATTAATAATAAACTATTAGTTGGTTTACCTGTTATTCCATTTACAATAAGCATGGAGATAATCTCCGAGGCAGCAGACTTTGCTTGTGGTGGTAATAACAAAGTTCTCGAAATTAAAGGGATAAGGGGCTATCGATGGCTGGCAATTGATGAAGATTCACTCACCTTAACCGTAAAGGCAAAATTCGTTTCCAATACAAATGGGGAAACAAGTATTGATGCCAAGATCTACCAATATAATCCAGATTCTAAAATTGGCCTTCAATTAGTTTTTGAAGGTATAGTTGTTTGTTCAAATTCTTTTAGAAATTATATTCCCTCTCATGCTATTAGTTTTCTAGAGTCTGACTTGAAGAGCTCTAGATGGAGTGATGACGAATTATATAAAACCGGTATGTTCCATGGGCCCAGATTTCAGGGAGTAAAAAAGATTAATGGCTGGTCTAATAAAGGGATCGATGCAACTTTACAGGTCATATCAACAAGTAATTTCTTTGAATTCACAGAACAACCGCAATTTAGATTAGATAGTGGTCTTATTGATGCTGCAGGTCAACTTGTTGGTTACTGGGTCTCAGAGCAGTTTGGTACAGATTTTAATGTTTTTCCTTTTAGTGTCAAAAGTTTTTCTCAGTTTACAGATATTTTGCCTGATGAAAGCAAATACGGTGTAAAGGCGAAATTAAATTTATTTCAGATCGTCAAACTACCGCTTATTTTGAGTTTGTGGACGAATCAGGTGATGTCATAGCCTGCCTCGAAGGTTGGGAAGATAGATATTTTGATATCCCAAATGAGTACTACAAATGTCGTCTAAATCCAAGTTCATCATTTATTACAAAAGACATCAAGCCTAATCATCTATATTGTCAATATTTAAGAGCATTTCCTGACGGATTTTTGGAAGACTCATGGAAAATATGGATGAGAGTCCTAGCACATCTTGTTCTCTCCAAAAAGGAGAAAAAACATTGGTATGCTCTCCGTTCAACGCAACATCAAAAAGATTGGCTCATGGGACGTATTGCCGCAAAAAATTCAGTTCGTAAACTAGTTAAAGATAAGTTCTCCATCCTTTTATCTCCTGTTGATATATCAATATTGAATAATGATAATGGACTACCATTTGTAGAAAGTCCATATCTTGCAAGCAATCAAGTGCCTAGTATTTCTATTTCACATCACCTTGGCTCAGCAGTTGCCATTTCTTCGCTGACACATAAGCTAGGCATTGATATATTAAATCATGCATCAATATCACACCTTGATGATTTAAAAATTGCCTTTTCAGAAATAGAATTTAATTCTCTGAAAAGATATGATCAATTTATTTTGCTTTGTGCTTTTTCTGCCAAAGAAAGTGTTTACAAAGCTAATTCCCTCTCAACATGGAATCCCCTTGACTTCATGGTCAAGGATGTTGACACTGCTCAAATGATTATAACAATCTCCCATGCAGGGGTTGCTTATCCTGTTCAATGCTTACATGAAGAAGACAATCTCGTTACTTTTGTCTTATCCTAGACATTTATGCATACCTAGCTACAAAGTTATTCGGCAAATTAGTCTATTAGAGGATCTGGGCGACCACGCTCAAAATCATGCCACAAACGCGTAAGTCAAGAGCGTTTCAGGCTATATGTATATTTTAGTTAGAAAAATTAAAAAAGTTATTAATTTTAATGCAATTTTTAGGGCCTCTGCAAGAATCTTTATGCATATAGCGTACTAGAAAAAACTTTAGTTGGAGACTCTTAATCTACTGATTAATAAGTAAATGTATACGACTTTATCGCGCAGGGTACAACCCGCTACTAATAAAAGCCGTCCACTCAGACAGATGATACTGAGCCCACTTAAGCTTAAAAGAATGCATGAGAATGATGTTTTTAGCAAATACTACTTATGAAATGACTCCATAGACAACCTAAAACTTCACAGCCTAATTGCATCATCTCATCGAGCAACTCTCTGATCAATTTTTATACTCACACAAAATAGGATAGAAGCACTACATATTATTCAGGGCATCAAACTTAAAATGTAAAAATCCACCAGGCATATTTGCGGCCTGGTGGATAGGTCATGAGCGAACTGATCAATAGCGATAGTGATCTGGTTTGTAAGGGCCTTCCACGGGAACATTGATGTAATCAGCTTGATCTTTGCTCAGCTCAGTGAGTTTGGCGCCGATCTTCTCAAGGTGGAGGCGAGCCACCATCTCATCAAGGTGCTTAGGCAGCACATACACCTCTTTGCCATATTCATTGCCCTTGGTGAACAACTCAATCTGAGCCAACACCTGGTTCGTGAAGGAGTTGCTCATCACAAAACTAGGGTGGCCAGTGGCGCAGCCCAGATTGACGAGACGACCTTCGGCAAGAAGAATGATCTTGTTGCCGCTTGGCAAGGTGATGTGATCCACCTGAGGCTTGATGTTGTCCCACTCATAGGCCTTGAGCGAGGCCACATCAATCTCGTTGTCGAAGTGACCGATATTGCAAACGATCGCTTCGTCCTTCATCTTCACCAGGTGCTCATTGCGGATCACCTGGTAGTTGCCAGTGGCGGTCACAAAGATGTCCATCTGGTCCACCACATCTTCAAGGCGGACAACCCGGTAACCCTCCATCGCAGCCTGCAAGGCGCAAATGGGATCCACTTCAGCAATGCAAACGGTGGCGCCAAGACCACGCAATGACTGGGCTGAACCCTTGCCCACATCGCCGTAGCCAACCACGAGGGCCTGTTTACCAGCCACCATCACGTCGGTCGCACGCTTGATGCTGTCAACCAGCGATTCACGACATCCGTAAAGATTGTCGAACTTGCTCTTCGTAACCGAATCGTTGACGTTGATCGCAGGGAAGGGAAGCTCTCCACTCTTCTGCATCTTGTAGAGACGAGCCACGCCCGTGGTGGTCTCCTCGGTCACGCCCTGAATTTCAGCCTTGATGCGACTGTAGAAACTGGAATCCTTCGCCAGCTTCTTCTTGATCGAAGCGAACAGGAAGGTCTCCTCTTCGTTGGAAGGATTGTCGAGCACGGTGATGTCCTGCTCAGCCTTGCTTCCCAACATCACCAGACCGGTGGCATCGCCACCATCGTCGAGGATCATGTTGGGCGTTCCACCATCACCCCACTCGAGGATGCTGTGGGTGTAATCCCAGTACTCCTCAAGGGTCTCACCCTTGACGGCAAAGACGGGAATTCCACCAGCAGCCATCGCAGCCGCAGCATGATCCTGGGTGGAAAAGATATTGCAGGAGGCCCAGCGCACATCAGCACCGAGCTCGACCAAGGTTTCGATCAGAACAGCTGTCTGAATCGTCATGTGCAAGGAGCCGGCGATCCGGGCTCCCTTCAAGGGCTTCTCCTTGCCGTACTTGGTACGCAATGCCATCAAACCGGGCATTTCGGTCTCAGCAATATCAAGCTCTTTGCGCCCGAAATCGGCTAAACCGATATCCGCAATCACGTAATCCTTTGCGACCTGAAGTTCGGCCGTTGCCGCGGCTGTTGCCACCATATTGAAAAGCTCCCTGGGGAGGATGTGAACGATAAATACTTCGGAGACGCCGAGGCTTCGGGCTCCCTTGTCAGCCAATCTACAGATGAGACAAGGATCCTTGACGATCTCGAGGCCACAAAAGACCTTGGCCGGAGGTTGGCAGCGCGCCTTCAACCAAATGACATCGTGCTGCTAGAGGGACCCCTCGGTGCAGGCAAAACCTCTCTGGTGCAAGGCCTTGCCGAGGCTCTAGGAATCCAAGAACCAATCACCAGCCCCACCTTCGCGCTTGCTCAGCACTACCCCGAAGGAACCCCCCCTCTCATCCATCTCGACCTTTACCGGCTCGAGCAAGCTGCCGCAGCAGACGATCTTTTCCTTCAAGAGGAAGAAGAGGCAAACGCAATAGGAGCCTTGCTTGTAGTGGAGTGGCCGGAGCGGCTCAGCCTTTCCCTTCCAGACGCCTGGATCTTGGATCTCAGCTATGCCGCGAGCGGCGGACGAATCGCCACTCTTCAGATGCCAAGCAAGCCGGCCGATGACGAATCACCGTACAAGACTTAGTTATGTCATGAGGCTCGGCTGAGACGATGCACCCTGAAGCTCAAGGCGAACAGCGGATCAACGTTCTGCGTTGGTTTCTGCTTGGAGGATGGTTGATTCTGCTTGTGATGATGGTGGTGCCCACGGGATCCGTGGCTCGCCCTGACATCTGCAGCGACTTCAAGATCTGCAGCGACAGCTTCGCGAACGACATCTTCTGGAATATCGGCCTGCCTGCTGTGTTGCTCTGCATAGTGTTCAGCCATGCACTTTGGCGCCGCATTTGCCCACTCTCCTTCGTCTCCCAACTTGCCAAAGCCCTTGGAGCGCAGCGCACCATTACCGATACGCGCGGCAAACAAAAACTGGTTTTCGTTGATGAATCCTCTTGGCTTGGCCGTCATCACATCCAGCTGCAGTGGGGCCTGCTGATCACCGGTCTAAGCATGAGAATCCTCATCGCAAACAGCAATGGCATCGTGCTTGCCGTGATGTGTGGGGCTGCTCTTCTCGGGGCGCTCATCACAGGATGGGCTTACGCTGGCAAGTCGTGGTGTCAGTACGTCTGCCCCTTTGGGGTGGCACAGCAAGTGATTACCGGTCCGCGGAGCCTTCCTGGTCGGGATGCCCATCTCAACCCAACATCACGAACCACTCAGTCGATGTGCCGCACAAAGGCGGGAGACGCGGGGCAGGCCGATGTCAGTGCCTGTGTGGCCTGCATCAAACCATGCATGGACATTGATGCGGAGCGCCATTACTGGGCCAATCTCCAGAAGAAGCGAGGACTCAACTGGGCCTGGTATTCCTATCCAGGCTTAGTAATCAGCTTCTTTTTACTCATCGAAAGTTACGCCCCTACAGACACAGAATTTGCGAACCTCGACTATCTCAAAAGCCACCTCTATACCTACGACAACCGCTTGGCCTCTATGGCCTGGGATTCCATTTTTCCGTATGGCTGGCCCACGTTTCCAAGGCTGATCGCCGTTCCCATCATCATCTCGGCCGCCGCCGTGATCTCCCAGCTCCTATTTCGGCAGCTAGAGCACTGGCAGGAAGACCTCTTCCGGCAAAACGAACATCCAGATGCCAAGGCAATCGCAATCCATAGAACCCGCTTGCTGAGCACCGTCATCGCGGTGAATAGCTATTTCATCTTCAAGGGAAGCCCGTTGCCGTGGATGGGACCACATGGGCATGCCGTATTCAGGCTGGTGGTGATGGCAATCATGGCCATGTGGCTCTATCGGGGTTGGAACCGCAATCAACAGCTCTATGAACGTGAAAGCACAAGCACAAGCTTGCGCAAGCAATTGATCAAACTTGGGGATCAGCTCTCCGATCTGCTCGGAGGGCGTCGTCTGAAGGATCTAAGCCCAACTGAGGTCTTCACCTTGGCAAAAGCACTTCCCGCCAAGGCCAAGAGCGAAAGACGATCCATCTACAGCAACGTCTTGAAAGAACAATTGGAGCAGGGACGCCTTGATCGACGCACGGCCTTAGTGCAACTCGAGGAGCTCCGCCTCAGTCTTGGCCTGACCCAAGACGAGCACCGCGCTGCCATTGAAGTACTGGTGGCAGAAAATCCAAAACTGCAAGAACTCAGCGCGATGGATCTTGCTGGCCTGGAGCTCCGCTGCAGTGCCGCCATGGAAGAAATTGAAAATCTGCTTCGTATCAGCCACTGCACAACGATCACACCGGAACGCATCCCAGACGCTTTAAATCAAGAACTCGAGCGTATCCGGATCGAAAGTGGCCTTGACAACGAGAGCTGGCAAGAAACGGTCCTTGAATTCTCCCCCAACTCAAATCGCAGTGAACGAGAGCTCAAACACCTTTACAAGGCAATTGAAATCCATCTCAGCGAACGCTGGGTCCTTCGTCAAAGAAGTCAGGACAACCCGCTTCTTCTCCCTCTACTTCTGAGCATCGACAAACACATTGCGAGGCTGATGCCGTCCTTAGTCGAGCTTCAGCAGCGCATCCTGGTTGCACGTTCTACTGAATGTCTCAAATCTGATCAGCTGAGCCTGCTTGCTTCAGTCCCTGAAAGCGTGCTCACCTTCCTAAGCAGTGAAGACAACACAACGCTTGCGCTTCGGCATTGGTTGACTGACCAACCCAAAGCCACACTGGATTTTCAAAACCTGCCAACAGCGCAAGAAGTTCTGGAAAGCCTTGCCAAGACATCCTTCGATCCCTCCACACGTCATTGGGCCAACGCGGTACTACTCCGTCAAACCCCAAACGGGAGCGAAGACCTAGCAGAACTATTGAAAGTACCAGCTGGACAAAAGCTGCTGAGCCTGCTGGAGCCAAGAACATTGAGCAGACTTCCCAAAATCAGCACCCTTAAGACCTGGATTCCAGGAGAAGAAATCAAGCTTCCAGAAGACGGCGTTGCCATTTTGCTGAAAGGTGGCTGTGAGCTCAACAGCCAAACTCTGGTGTTGGCACCAGCAACCAGCAATACACCTCTGAGCTTTCTCGGGTTACTGGATTACCTGGGTGGTGCAGGCACGAGTGGAAGCCGTCACGATCATCGAGCCACTCACTTGGGCCTTATGGCCCTGACCTTCGATGGGCCAGCCTTTCGAGAGCTACTGGATGTAGCCCCTGTGCTTGAAGTGGAACTAACCCGTCAATTGGCCTGGGCCTGCAGTCCAAAAACAAAACTGCAGCTTCACTGAAATCAGATCAGGCTTCCGCCGGCCTTGAGCATTGTGCGATCACGTAATCCACTCCCAAAACCGTGCAGGACACAACGAGTGCAGGAATCAAAGGCAGACAGCCCCCCTGAAACACCTCCGGAATTACGCCCATTGCAAAACCCAGCAAAACGGCTTCCCCCCCAATCACCGACAACATCGCCCCAACAACGGACCAGCGCAGGCCATAGACCGCCCCCACCAACATCGGGAACAGCAGGGCGAGCCCCGAAAAGGCATGGGTTGCCAGCGAAAGAATCGCCTCCGGCGGACGAAGGGCGATCACCAGACCCGCAACCGCAAGGGCGATCACCACAAGCTGCCCAACACGCACTTGCTCCGACAAAGACGCTTGCGGGCGCCAATACCTTTTATATAAGTCGCGAGTCAGCATCGACGACAGGGCCAACAATTGCGAATCCAAAGTGGACATAAACGCAGCCAAGGCCCCCACCATCACGATTCCCGTTAACCACTCCGGGCTGTAATGCCCAAGCATCAAGGGCATGATCTGATCGGATGCGCGACCTACCAGATCGGGGAAGGCCAGATGCCCCCACATCCCAATCATCACGGGACAGACAAACAGCACTCCCGCCACGACGGGGTAAATCACCATCGACTGTTTCAGCGAGCGATCATCCCCAGCAGCGAAAAAACGCATCAACATCTGCGGAAACATCGGAAGACATAACGGCCAAAGGAGCAAGTAACTCGCCATCATTCGAGGCGTAAAAAAATCATTGCGTCCAGCCCCACTAAAGAGATCAGGAAGCTGTTGCAAAAGCGTGCGATTTGCGGTTTGAACCCCACCAACACCTTTGGCCACAGCGACAAAAGCCATCAGCATCAGCAAAAACATCAGCACTCCTTGAAGCACATCGGTACGCGCAACAGCACGCATACCGCCACCAACGACATAAAGCACAATCACAACCGTGAGCAGCACTGCTCCCACTGCAAAAGGCACGGCGCCTCCCGTGAGACTCTCAAGCAAATACCCTGCGCCCAAAGGCTGCAGAGCCAAATAGGGAAGGGTGAACAACACCATGACCACAAGCACCAACAGACGCAGCCCTTCCCCAGGGAGGAGATGGCCGATCAATTCGGACGGAGTGATCAGGCCATGTTGAGCACTGAGCCTGCGTACCCGGCAGCCCAGGCTGCCAAAACTTAGGGCAGCCAATCCTGTTCCAAAGGCCATCATCGGGTAATAAGCAATGCCGATGCGATACCCCGCGCCCGCAAAGCCAAGAAAAAAGAAGGCGCTGAAATTCGTGGCGATCAGCGTGAAAAACAGCACGCCGGCTCGCAGCCGGCGATCAGCCAGAAAATAGGAGTCGGCGCTGTTGGTTTGTCCCCCAAGACTCTGAGCACCTAGCCAGAGCAAAGCCAGCAGGTAGACAACAAGAGAGATCAGCGCAGAAATCAGGGTGGTGGTCATGGGCGGGCGATCCAAGCAGCGATCAGGGTGAGTGCCGCCTGCAGGACGATGAACATCAACACCCAAGCGGGCATGCCAGCTCAAAAGGGCAGGGCTGAATCAGCCTGAAGATGCACCACTAACGCCAAAACAACGGCAGCGAGCAAAGCCAACCAAGGCAAGCGGCTAGGCATGACAACCATCAAACGGACTCCTTCTGAGCGTTGATTCTGATCAATCACTGTTTCATCCAGGCCCACCACACCAAGGCCACAGGAGCGCAGCATCAGAACCCAGCAGGCGTCATCCTTAAAACAGTGCACGCCAAACATGGAGATCTGCGCCTCAAGGCTGATCCATCTTCCCTGGCGATGCTGGACCCTAAACAGGGCTTTGGCTGGGCCGCCGGCGAACGATGGAACCGCAACAGCGGTGATGCCTACGAGGCAGATCAGCGCCACTTCTGCCGCCGCATGGGAGAAACGTTGCATCGAGAAGGGCTGTCCCTCACAGCCGGATTTGAACTGGAATGGGTCGTCATCACCCCAGACAACGACGGCTCTCCAAAGGCGGTAATCGCTGGTGGGCCCTATGGCGCGGACCGCTTGATCGAAGGCCTCGATTACGCCTCGGCACTGCTCGAGGCGCTGGATGCAGCCGATGTGGACTGGCTCCAGTTTCATCCCGAATATGGCCCTTCCCAGTTCGAACTCTCCTTCGCAGCCCAAGACCCCCTTCAAGCGGCGGACCAACTGATTCGTGCCCGATTGGTGATTCAGCGTGTGACCCGCCGCTTCGGCTGGTACAGCAGCTTTAGCGCCAAGCCCCGTCTGGACTGGGTCGGCAATGGAGGACACTTACACTTCAGCGTCCGAGATTCTCAAGGCCCCTTGCTACAGGACGGTTCCGGGCCCTATGGGCTACGTCCTGAAGGCGAAGCTCTGATCGCAGGGGTTCTCGAACAGCTCCCTGGACTGGTAGCGCTGGCCAGCCCTTCGCCCGTGTCCTATCTACGCCTCGTGCCCAGCAGCTGGTCTGCGCCCTTCCAGGTCTGGGGGATGGAGAACCGTGAGGCAGCTGTTCGCTTCATCCCTACCGCGACAGATCAAAGTGCGGCCCACCTGGAGATCAAGGCAGTCGATCCCACTGCAAATCCCTACCTTTTACTCGGTGCACTACAGGCCCAGGTTCTGGATGCCATGAGAAATCAACGCATCCTTCCACCAGAGCAGATCGGCGATCCTGCATTGGTAAAACATCACTCCATCCCAAGGCTTCCAGCCAGTCTTGTTGAGGCACGAATGGCACTGGAGAGCGACGCTGTCCTTCTTGAAGCCATGGGTCCGCTGTTGCACGGTTCGCTCTTAGACAGCCTTGCTGCTGAAATCGGCCGTGTAGAAACCAAATCGGAAGAGCAACAAGTGAGTGACGGTTGCTGGTGGCCAATCGTGGGAGGACTCATCTAAGAGCTAAACCGCAGCTCGCCGGCTGCTCCAAGAACAAGCAGCGATGGAACTCTGATGCAATCAGCAGCGCAACAACTGGAACGCCTGAGCAACGCCTGGAATGAACCGGAGATCAATCTCACAGCCATCAAGCGCTGGCTGGGGCAATTTCCTGTGGATGATCAACCAATCGCCATCCGCCTTCTGGAGTGCATGGAACTCCACAGCTGGGCGCGCATGCTTCGTGAATGTCGGTTACTCCATCAGCGCCTCTGCATGGATCTTCGTGACGACGGCTTTGATGTGGAAGGGTTCAGCGACATCGACTTCACAAGAGCATTCGTCTGCAAGAGCGGAGACATGGCTTCATACGTCTACCGAAAAGCGAATAGGCTCTCTGTCAACCACTTCAAAACTATCGAGGCCCTGCATCAGAGTCACCTCGATCGCAGCAAGAGAGCGATCGTCATCTTGGATGACTACATCGGCACAGGGTCTCAATTCATTTTTCAGTTCCTGGGGCGTAGCGAGGCGAATACAGCTCTGATCAGTGCCTACAAACGCGCGCGTCTTTGTTCTTTAGTCGTCCACGACGATGCCCGAACCAAGTGGCGCTTGCTTCAGCGCCACTGCATCGAAGACGTGATGGCGATGGAAGAACGGCAGCTGGAGTGCGTTGACTTCCGCCTCGAACGCAAGGCTCTGATTCAAACCCTCTCCAGGGTGGACTGGCGCAAAGCTGGATTAATTGCAGCCCAACGGGACTTTCCAGTGATGGCTCACCCAGCCCTTACAGCGGAAGAGCGCATCACGATGCGCCAGTTCCTCAATGATTGCTCTTGCGAGGAAGAGGCGGGGACCACGGAATTCCTCCTCGGGCATCATTCTTTCTTTTACGGAGCACCGAATGCCTTAGCGAGGGTGCTCCTTCCACTGTTCAAACGAGTCGAAGATTTCACGATCTACCCCAAGGAATCCCTGAGAGGCTTACCTGCCGAGATCATCGACTACGACATCGAAAATCCAAAGCCGATCACACCGCTTTAGGCAACGATCCGAGGCCGATGAGCCCGCTCAATCATGGGGCCAGAAAAGCGAGGACGTCCTGCTCGCGCGGTTGTGGATCAATGGCACCGGCACCGCCACAAACGAGTGCACCGCACGCTGCTGCAAAGCGCAACCGGTCGTTCACCGGTCGATCCCAATAGTGCAACAGTCCAGCAGTGAAGGCATCCCCTGCACCCGTGGTGTCGACCACCTGAGATGGATGAAACACCGGCATGTTGCCCATCTGCTTCTCGATCCACCAGCGAACGGGTTCAGCTCCGTCGGTCACCACAACATCGGGCTCTTGGGGAAGAGATGCAGCAATCGCAACAGGATCATCATGACCGAAAAACCACAACGCCTCCTCTCGGGCCAACTTGATCAGGGAGGCCTGCTCCAACAACGGCTTGATCACCGCCAATGCATCAGCGGTAGGACCAGCCGCTGGATCCGCCTCGGGATCCCAGAATGTGGGACGCCAGTTCACATCCAAAGCGAGCGCAAGACCCGCCGCCTTTGCCTGAGCCAACACCCACAGCAAAGCTTCGGCGGACGCCGTAGTCGCCAATGGAATCGTGCCCACTAACAACCAACGGGCCTGCTTCGACACACCAGTCCAGACCGTTTCCAAGCCGGAACAATCCAGCATCTGGTCAGCAAACCCCAGGCTCTGATCTCCTGCAAAACCCTGAAAAACCCTTTCACCATTGGCATGACGTCGCACCAAGACCACCCGACTTGGTCGGCTTGGATCGGATTGAAGGGCTTGCACATCAACACCACGCCGCTGGAACAACGCCCGAAAGTCCGCGCCGATCGCGTCCTCACCGAGTCGACCAATCAGGCCCACGGCGGTGCCGAGCCGAGCGAGTGCACAGGCCACGTTGGCGGGTGCACCACCTAAGCGATCATCACAAGCTTCCGGTGCAGCCGTAGCGTGATCCCCCCCCAGGGGACCAAGCCGATCCACCAACGCCTCACCCAGACACAACACTCGCGGAGCCAAAGCAGAACCTTCAGCCATTGGGACAGGGCGGCTGACTTCAGGCTGGCCAAAGACAACAGCAACGACAACCGTTTTTACACAATCAACTCATCCGTGGCAAATCCTTCAACAACGCCGCAATTATTTTGGCGTTCGCTGCAGGGAAGGGATAGTCAGCCAAACACTGCGGGCTCACCCAACGCACCTGCTGACTCGCCAATGGCTGCGGTTCACCGCTGATCCATTGGCAAAGGTGCACCACAAACCGCAGCTTTTTATGGCTGTAAGCGTGCTCAACGCTGATCAGCTCCTCCCCCACAGCCACCTCAATCGCCAATTCCTCCCGCAATTCACGAGAGATGGTCTCCACGATCAGCTCTCCCTGCTCCTGTTTCCCGCCGGGAAACTCCCAGAGGCCACCGAGCAGTCCCTCATTGAGACGTTGATCAATCAGCACCTCACCGGCTTCGTTCAGCACAACACCGACACCAATCACTTGAAAGGGAACAGCTCGAGGGGTGTCTTTCACGGGATAGCGACCAACATCGCCAGCAGCGTAAGCAGCGCAATGTTTCTGCCAAGGACAGACCCCGCAGTTTGGTGAATGGGGAGTGCAAACGGTGGCCCCCAGATCCATCAGCGCCTGATTGAGATCACGAGCACGGCTGGGTACGGCTGCAACAAGAGCCTCACTCCATTGCCAACACAAAGCCTGATCACGTGCTGGAGGTCTGGGATGGGCTTGAAGCCGTGCCAAGACCCGGCGCACATTGCCATCAAGAATCGCCAACGGGCTGTTGAAAGCAGAAGAAAGAATCCCAGCTGCAGTGGTGCGGCCAATCCCAGGGAGGCCCATCCAGCAGTCAAGATCCTTTGGCCAAGCCAAGAGCCTCGTGCTTGACGCAGGAGCGATCTGATCAAGCAATGGCTTTGCTCCAGACAAAAGACGGCGGGCTCGCGAGTAGTAACCAAGCCCCTGCCACAACAGCAAAACATCGTGTTCACGCGCCTCCGCCAGTCGTTCAATCGAGGGGAAAGCCTCCATCCAGCGCTCCCAGTAAGGCAACGCCACCTGCAACTGGGTCTGTTGCAGCATCACCTCGGCAATCCAGCACTCCAGGACATTGAGATGTTCATGGGGCTCGGGCCACCTTCCGTCCTTGGTGAACATCCACGGCTTCAGCGCAGGATCCTTCCGGCCGTGGACTTCCCACCAGGCCAGCAGGGAGTGACTGAGCTCAGCCGCTAGAGGACTGAAGTCGCGATGCTCAGCGCTGCGTCGTTGACCCATCAGGCAGCGACCCAAGCCTGGTCACTGCCCAGCAGCTTTCCCGACAAACCCAAGCGCTGCAGGATCCGACCGATCTGCGCCGGAGCCAGTGGCTTTCCCGTGCTGCTGAGCTTGCCAACCCCTGCAAGCGCATCAGCCATGGCCCTGTAGCTCAAGCCTGCACGAACCATTGGCTCAAGAACCCCGCGCAGTCCCTCCGCCTCAGCAATGGCCTTCTGCTTGCGCTCCGACGCCTTCTGAGCAGCACCTTCCCGGTACCCCCCAAGACACACGCCTCGGGCCTTGGCCGCGGCCAACGCTTCTTTAGTTCGCTCGCTGATCCGACGTGCCTCGAACTCAGCAACGCTGGCCATCATCGTGAGAACCATCCGACCAGCACTGGTGGTGGCATCAATGTCTGGCAAGTCGCAGAAGATGAAGCCACCCATCCCGTTCTTTTCTGCCTCGTTGGCGAGCTTCAAGACGAAGCCAGCATCACGAGCCAGACGATCGATCTTGGCAACAGCAATGACAGCCTTCTCCGCGCGAGCCTGAGCCAGAGCCGCGGCCAACTGAGGACGATCGTTCTTCCGACCGCTCTCAACCTCCACGAATTCAGCCGCAATCACAGCCCCCCGCTCGGAAGCCATTACTTCAACCTTGGCCCGCTGCGCTTCGAGGCCCAGGCCGGAGTTTCCCTGGCGATCTGTACTGACCCGGTAGTAGGCCAGCCAACGACTCGGACTCAGAGGACGATCAGGCAAAGACAACGGGAATCCAGTCGGTTGTTCCACAAGTCTACGTCGGTTGAACCTGTAACAGCGAACTTTATCGATGGGTAGTCAGCGCATGCCATGAAGGCCGACGCTGAACTCAATAAAGCCCCGAGTTATCCACCTTCAGAGCTACCGAGTTCTCCAGCACGATTCGTGCTGTCTGCGCATCGATGCCAGCAAGAGCCTGGAACTGGTCTGGACAAAGCTCAACTCGCGATAATGCGGAGCTTGATCTCATTTGTCTCCTAAAGGAATCCATGAAGGCTTCGCGTTTTGCGCACCTGTGTTCAACTGCCTTGCGACAGAGCTTGGTCGGAGCCTTCGTGGTCGTCTCACTGTTCTGGGTGATTCAACCGGTTGAGGCGCATGGTGATGCGAAAGGGGATGGTGAGATGCCCGTCACTAGTGGTGCGACCGGGCCACAGATAACGGTGTATCGATCGGCGAGTTGCGGTTGCTGTACGTCATGGGGATCCCACATCGCTTCAGCGGGATACCGCATTGAGGACCATGTCACCGAGGACATGGATGCCGTGAAGAAGGCGCGTGGTGTCAGTCCGCAACAGGCTTCTTGTCACACCGCTGTGGTGGAGGGATACGTGATCGAAGGGCATGTGCCTGCTTCTGCGATCCACCGTCTTTTGTCGGAACGGCCCAATATCCGTGGCCTGGCAGTTCCAGGGATGCCAATGGGTTCCCCTGGGATGGAGGTGGCAGGCGTTGAGGCTGAACGTTTCGAGGTGCTCGCTATTGCCCATGACGGAACAACCTCCGTCTTTGCGCGCTACTGAGCGGTTTCAGGGAGACCGCTACAGAGAATGAGGTGTCATCGCGATGGCTTCAAGAGCATTGCCGCACCTGAGATGGTCACGATGACGGTGAGCCCACCCAAGAGCATTGGATAGACGGGCTGAAGGTTCAGAACACCGAAATTTCCGGTGTGGATCTTGAGCAGCCAAAAGGCATCAATGCCTTGCTCTAAGAGCAAGCTGTAGAGAGATCCCGTACCGGCGGTGATCAGCAACGGAACAGCGGCGATTGGAACCAGCCAACGGTGAATCTTGCGTGCTCGCCGTGAAAGCGGACGTTGGTTCATAGCTTGCGAAGTTGGCGGTGGAGTTCACGCTCATCTGCGCAGGGCATCCACTTTCCGTTGTTCTGATGCAGCGTATTGCAACCAATCTCACTGGCACGTTGTTGCGCGTCAGCTTTGGATTGGTAGATGCCTTTGCTGTGAGCATGGCTGGCCATGGGATGGACAACGAAAGCAGCGACGAGGGCGAATGAGATGGAGATCCATCCCATCATCGTTGTGGTGAAGGCATTAAAAGTGATTGCTTTCACAGCGCGAAAAGGCCATCAAATTTGTAGTAGTCCGGCTTATTCAGTCCTCCGCTTTGCAGCATCTTGCGGAGTTCGATGATCTCTTTGCGCTGGGCGACGATGATCTCGCGCGCCAGGCGAAGGACGGTGGGGTTGGTGGAGTTTTGCCGAGCCTCATGTGCCATCTGAAGTGCGCCTCCATGGTGCTCAATCATTCCCTCTAAGAACCACTGCACCCTGTTGTCGCGCGTTGGCTTCGTTCCCGACATGCGCATCGCGGCAATCACATCAGGACTCATGCGCACCAGATCTGCCATGGAGTTGGGGTCCCCGTTAGGGCGCAATGCCACGGGATAAACCGGTGCATCCGGATACCAGGCCTTGCGCCATTGGCGCATCGCCTTGATCTCACGGGCCTGTTCGTCCCAGATGCTGTTCGCAAGGGCTCCCACCCCAGGGGCGCCGATATTGAAGACGTACTCACTCATCCGCAACGCCCCGGTGTGATGCTCGACCATGCCATCGATAAAGCGCAGGTCGTAGGTGCTGCCTGCTGGTCCCATGCCATGGGCATGGTGCTGATGGTTGCCGGAATGGGGGGGTGCAGCCTCTTTCGTTTTTTCAGGTGCTGGGTGATGCATTTGGTCCATTTGGGCCAATGCGACTTGAGGGGGCAGTGCCGAGATGGCGGCCAGAGCAAAAGCGATTCGACGCATGGAAAGAACAATCACGTCGCTATCGTGGAGTCTCCAGTAAGTGGAGAGTCAACCCTTCGTGCCTAAAGCGCCTGGCGATCTACTCAAGATTGGAGTTGTCTCTGCAAGAAGCAACATTTCGGTGAAAACGATTCGTTTTTATTGTGATGAAGGTTTATTGCTGCCAGTATCACGTACCGATTCCAGATATCGATTGTTTGATGAGTCTGTTTTTGACGATCTTAGTCTAATCCTTCGTCTGCGGGCCATGGACTTGCCTCTTGATTTGGTGAAACAAGTAATTCAGGCACAGCGATCTGGAATCTGTACTTGCAGTGATCTCAAGACCACGATGCGCGAAAAATTAAGCGAGATTCATGAGCGCCTGGATGAATTGAAGGTGCTGGAGACTGAGATCAAAACGATGTTGAAGAGCTGGGAGCCTTGTGGCGGGGCTTGATCAGTCGTACGAGTATCGCAGTGTTCAGGC
This sequence comes from Synechococcus sp. WH 8016, assembly GCF_000230675.1. Lineage (NCBI taxonomy): Bacteria > Bacillati > Cyanobacteriota > Cyanophyceae > Synechococcales > Synechococcaceae > Synechococcus > Synechococcus sp. WH 8016. The sequence goes on from NZ_AGIK01000002.1 coordinate 302,681, forward strand.
TTCAATCAAAATATTTCCCATCATGCCGAGATCCTCGTGATCAAAAACGTGGCAATGATAAACGCTTTTTCCTCCAAAGTCGTTGAAGCGGGTGCGCGCTTGGACGGTTTCTACATGCTGCACAAAAGGCCGCATCGAGGCCAGCCTCATCAATCCATCGCATGGAAGACCTTAGAGCTGAACGCCGGAGGTTTTCTGGAGCCAGATGGCGCTGACGGGGACCAGCTTCAAGAAGCTCTCATGCTGTGTTCACTCCATCTTTCCGTCAAAAGTCTTCGTTAGTTCGAAAAATCTTCAAGCAGCCCTGCGACCCCAAGAGCCGTCGCCTCGATGTTCATGGCACCCTCCAAGGCCTTGCAGGCCGCGGCCATTACGGAAGGAAGCTCACGCCCTTGGAGAACGGTGCCAGCTTCCAGGTGATGCCTGACGCTGCGCTCGACCATCGCCAGTAGCTCTTCAGCTCGATCTCCAACGGTGCGAGCTCGTGCGAGCTGCTCTTGTCGGAACGTCTCAAGCTGGTATTTGCAGCGCTCAAGGTCCTCCTTCGTTCGTGCCTCTGATGCCTGCTGAAGCATCCCGGAGTCGTAGTCAGCCAGACGCTCGTTCCAGCGCCACTGTTCTGCTCGTCGGCGCAGGGTTGATTCAGAGCAGCCCACAACATCCGCTGTCTGACTGAACTGACGACTGGGGCCAAAGTCTCGATGCAGCAGGAGCTGCTCGAAGGCATCTGCGGGCTCACCAGGGAGTTGTGGGAAGGAGTTCATCGACTTGTGCGCTTTCCAACAGGCTTCCAACGGGCTTCAAGCAGCGTCATCGAGCTTCATCCGGAAGAGCCAAACCATTCGGATTGGTGGTGATTTTGTAGCTGCTCAGAGTGATCTAGCGGGCAGCATTCCCAGCGAAGTGGACGTCCTCCAGTCGCCTCCCACTGCTTCTCGATGAAGGCTCTACGCCTTCTCTCCATCCATCCTGAGGATCTATTGGGTTGGCCCTTGTAAAAGGAATCAAGATCGGTTCTAAAGGAAGCCAAGAGAGAGAGGTAACTACTCCAGGCTTCCGGTTGTTATCGACATTCCGAACGAACCTGAACAAGCCCAGGTAACTTGAAGGGTTGGCATTTCGAGGTAGTTGCCACCGCTTCGGAACACTTGCAACGAGAACAACAACTGCTCTCTTGCCACTTCTGTGGCGAACTTAAACAACCTCAGGAGTAGCTCCCTGAGCCGGATAGCCACCTCGTTTGGGTTCATTGGCCCTGTGTGTGCGAGGTGGTCGGTCCGGACCTTCCTCACACACAAACCCAATGCGCAAGAACTTTCAGGGCCTCAGGCCCCACACAACTGAGCAACTCAGAGCCGAGTTAGTTGTCGACCATCTGATTAATCTTGACGATTACATCCGCGGAGCGATCACGCTTGGCGCTGATGAAGGCTGGCGTGAGGCGTTAAATCGCAAGGCACAGGAGCAGATCAAGGAGGTCAAAGAAAATCTCAACCTGCGCCCTAACGAGGTCGCCTGGGAAGAGCGCTCCATCACTCGCAAGACGGACTACAGGTTCCGAGAAACTCCGCCCGAGAACTGGAACATCTACAGCGTCGGGATGACCAACAAAGGCGTGCTTCTGACCGGACTGCACTTTGCAGGCCAACGCAAGCACCCCAGCATCCGCACCCGAGAGAAGGGTGAAGTTCGCTTCGACTGCACCGGCACCCAGGTGAAGGTCTACCTCCCGCCGTTGACGTGGGAGTACGCCTTGCATCTGCTGGATCATCACGGGTTCATCTGCACTCGGGAGGAGTACACCCCGGAGATGGCATGGCAGTTCATCTTCAGTAACCCGGCGGTCCCCATCTGGGTCGAGGAATCAGCCCTTAAGGCGTTGTCTGCGACCTCCCATGGTCAGCTCGCCGTCGGCATTAACGGCATCAACTCAGCAGGGCAAAAGACCCGATCAGATCGCCTCCGTGTGCCCCTGCAGAAGCTCGCGAAGGGTGGCCGTCGGATGATTGTCAGGTTTGACAACGGCAGCAACTCTGAGCGCGCTGCGCAGCGAGTAGCAGGGCAGCTGAATCGAGCTGGAGCTGATGCCAACTGGTTCACCTGGACAGATCCAGGCAAGGCCAAGACGGACGACTACTTCGCGGCGAAGGGCAAGGCACTGGTCGCCGGCACGTTTGACCGCTCAGCCGATCAAACCGACAGCTTCAACCTGAACGAGGGTCAAAAGGGCCATTACTCCCGACTGAAGGGCAACTGGCGGACGACCACGATCGATCGCGAGTTCGAGCCGGAGGACCTGGTCAAGGCGCGGATGCAGGGGCGAATTATCGCCCTGGAGGGCCCCACGGGTACTGGCAAGACCAAGGCCTCAGTCGGTGCCATTGACCTGATGGAGCAGGCCCTGGGCCACAAGGTCATCGTGCTGGGTCTGTATCACCGTGCCTCGCTGGTCCACAAAGGCGCTGCTGAGTTCGGTGTCAGGGACCTCAGCTCATCCAGAGGCACGTTTGAGCGTGAACGTGGAGAGCGCAGGGACGGTCTGTTCTGCTGCTGCGAATCGATCAAGAAGGACAGCGGCGAGTTGGACATGTGGAGATGGAGCCACGACCTGGAGGAGAACCCCAGGCCAGCTGTGCTGTTCCTTGACGAGCTCACCCAAGCAACCCTGCATCTGCTCCTGGACGGGACTGACGGGATGAGAGACAGCAGGCGTGAGGCGATCCGGTCAGTTGAACGGTTGATACGAAACCCAGAGCTCATCATCATCGCTGCTGAAGCGGGCATAGGCGACATCGAGCTGGAATGGCTACAGGCGCTGTCTGGTGTTCAACCTCAGGTCATCAACACCACGTTTCGCCGGCAGTCCGACCTGTTCTATGGCGCCGCTACTGCTGACAACATCGACAAGCTCCAGCAGCTGTGCGGACAGACCATCGATCAAGGCCAGCAGGTCTGGCTCTCGATGGGCGAAGCAGAGTCACTGAAGAAATTCAGCGCACCTTTTTCTCGCAGCTTTCTGATCCACAGCGACAACTCCTCATCCTTGGAGGTCGCTGAACTGATGTCCAACACCAATGCGGTCGCAGGTCAGTACACCTTGGTCGGATACAGCCCATCTGTGGTCTCTGGCATCTCGTATGAGGCCTCAACCGTTGGCATCGCTGCTTGTGTGCAGCAATTCGCGATGGCCCCCCAAGACGCCATGCAAGCCGTCGCCAGGGCACGAAGCGCAGATCGGCGGATCATGCTGTCGCCTGTCTCAGCACCGATGGCAAAGATCGGAACTGGGCGGACATCACAAGAAGAGGTCAGCCGTGCCAGGTTCACTGCGATCGACCCGAAGATGCAGGAGCTCTACCGAGACCACCTGAAAGGCGTTGACCCGGCAACCGTGCGCTACTCAGTCGCCCTCGAAGCTCGGGTCAACTATGAGGCCGTCAATAACGAGCACGTGTTGGCATGCCGCCTCAAGGATCAGGGCTACACGCTCCGGCCGTTTGACGAGCTGATCAGCGACAACGCTGTTGTTATCCCGAAGGCTCAGCGGGATAAACAGAAAAAGCAGGCTGAACTGAGCCGCCGGACCCAGCTGATCCATGAGGTCATGACTGGTCAGAAGACCATTGACCAGGCCAACTCAGAGGCCAGTAGGGAGACCAAGAACGGCATTTGGGTGGACCTGGCAGCGGTAGACCCCAGCCATGCCTATGTGTGGATGCTGCGCGTCAGGGTGCATGACCTGATCGCTGCAAGGTCATTCACTGTCGATAGCGCTGAGTTCCGCGCGATGGCAGCAGAGGTGCAGAGCCTGAATAAGCACGAGGCACGGGAACTGCGAGACATCCTCGGTGGCCGCGTCACCATTCCTGGACCAGACGACGACGTCCCCGCAACGTTCGCCAAGGCGCTGCTCAAGGTGGCGGGGTTCACCACCCAGAGGCAGAGGCTCCAGGTTGATGGCGTCCGTACCTACCGCTTTGAGGTGATCGCGTTGGAGCTGTCCCCATTCTTGTAGTGGGGTCTATAGATCTACACACCCCACTACAAAAACAGGGCAACGTCCAACATCTTTCCAGTCCATAGAGTCGCCACACTCAGCTCGAAGCAAAGAAGACTGTTGATAACTCGAACAGAGCGCCTTCAGGGAACTGCTGAAGCTCACGCTTGTTTTCATTGTCGTCCCTCGCTTCTATCGCCTCCAAGATCAACTTCGTAACCAAGCTCTGATGCACGGAAGCGAGCAATCTCTTGGAGACCAGCCACAACCTCTGGGGGGAAGACAGGCCGCGGAAACTTGCCAGGCTCCTTGATCACCCCTCCTCGTCCTGTCACCAGTTGATTGAACCAAGTCTTGCCAGCGAACAAGAAGGCAAAGCCGCGCTCGTAACCCATCGCTCGCAGGGCATGCAGCTCTCCAAGCGCAGTCCCCCAGGAATCCGTCGGAAACCCATTGGGACCAAGCCGGTTGTAGTGAAGCTGAATCGAGTCTCCACTCATGACCCAAGAAATACCGAGCTGCTGAAGCCAAGAGTTGAACTGCATCCGTTTGGGAATCTCTTGAAGCCCATGCTGAAGAAACTGGGACACGATCTCGACTGTGTCCTGCGCCTTCAGCACAGGGTCCTGAGGGCGTAACTCGCTGAGCCTGTAGTTCAACTCAGAAATCTCTCGCTCGAGCTCTAGAACTTGCTCACGCGCCTGAGAGATGGCACCGGTCAGAACAGAGACCTGAATCTCGTTGGGCAGCTCCTTCGTCAGCTCTTCAGCAAGACGATGTTCACCGCGCTGAATCCTTCCACTGAGCTCCTGAAGCTGATCGTTTGCAGTACGGATCTGCCTGCTCAAATCCTCCACTTCCGGCCCCATCTGGATGGGGAAGAGGTTCTGCCAGTCGGCCAACGACAAGGTCGCCATCAGCATCGCCTCGGCCTCATCCAAAGGAAGATTGATGGTCGGCGACTTCCGCCAAGCACCAAGCTGCTCACGACATCGCGTCGCACCCTGCTTTGCGACCGCACCAGCACTGTCAGAACAGGTGACATAACCGGGATGCCCGGGTCTGGCGTATCGACCGGCCGCCCTGTAAGTCAACAGAGACCCACAACCCGCGCAACGGACCAAACCACTGAACAGGAAGTGAACTTTCCGCGCCTTGGTGGTTGAACGCTTCCGATCACGCGTTGCCTTCGCCCGTTGGGCTCTTGTGAAGGTCTCCTGATCAACAACAGAGGGGTAATAACCCGGTATCTCATGGCTGTTTTTGCGCTGCAACAAGCCGGTGACAGCGGGGTCCCTTAACCGTTGACTCACTTGACCACGGTTCCAACGACCGTCCTTAGATGCAGGAGGGGCTGCATAGCCCTCCGTATTCAGCTCATCGGCAATCTGCGTCTGGCCCATCCCCGCCAGGCACATCTTGAACATGGCCTCGATCGACTTGGCGTAGCCGTTTAAGCGAAATGGGTTGTCAGGCAACGACTCATCCCGGTCAATCCAGTAGGGATTGCGATGCCGCGGCCTCTCACCACGATCCTGCGCCTCGTAAATCTTGCGCCACCCACCACGAGACCATTTCGACTTCTCGTCGCTCTCGGCATGAGCCTGTGCGAAGAGGAACGACAGCATGGCGAGGTCTTGGGCCCCAGTCGTCTCTCTGAACAAAGGAGAGCCACCCTGATAGCTGCAGACCGCAAACCCAAGCCCCTGCCCCCAGACATCCCGGATCAGAGACTCCAGTGCATCCAGAGGCTCTTGCCTGGAGAAGCGCCTGTGATCCTCAACGACCAGCACGGACCCCTTCGGGATAGAACCGGAGCGAGCTGCCTCTAGAAACCGCCCCAGCGCCCCTTGGGTGCGGTTCCGGCCGGTGTAAGCGCTGACGCCTGGATCGAGAAGTTCCTCAGCAAGACGAAAGTCGGGATGCCTGCGCATCCAATCCTTTAGAGCCTCCTCCTGGCGCTGCAGACCTGACTTATCGCCTTGTGCCTGGCCACCACTGGAAACGCGGCGATAGGAATAAGCCAGCGCCATGGAGAGGCTTGCCCGACACAGACAAGCTAGTCACCTATGCCGCAGAGCACCGCATCACCTCCGCGATCCAAATGCCATAGGGAGACAACATCTGATTTGGCAGCGGCCAGGCTTGATCAGCGGTGAACATCCATGGTTTCTGCAGCGGATCTCTTCGGCCATCCACCTGCCACCACTCCAGCAAGAGCAAACTCCTCTCCTGGGTGACAAGAGACAAGTTCCCTGGGTCCGTAGCAGCGGGGGGCACGATGGTGGTGATGCGAGAAAACCATGGTGCACTGGCTAGCGGTTCTGGCGCCTTTCGCTCTCTGGCTTGGTGCGGGCTTTGTCGAACCAGCCAGAAGCAAGCCAGAAGCTCAGGAGCTGAAGCAGCTGAACCGCTCAGCGACGCATGCCGACCGCAACTGGCGCGCCTTTTGGAGGCATCACCTGGGAGATTGGAGAGGAAGCTGGACGCGCTATACCCCCTCCGGCAAGGTCAAGGAGACCTTCGCGAGCTCACGACTCTTCAGGGCAGACCCAGCCAAGAGTGAGATTGTCCAGGTGAATCGCTACCGCTATGCAGACGGGCGTTCGATCGAGAAAACGTGGGCATTCAACATCAAGGATCACAGTCAAGCGGATGGATTTGCCCATCCCGCCAGCGACGCCATGCGTGGTTTAGCCCTCGACAACGGCGCTGCGGCCTGGCTGATTCCCACCCTCAAACCCAACAAGTTCGCGCCCTTTGAACTCTTTCTCAAGCGTGGAGACATTCGCCACAGCGTCGGAGTGCTCTACGGGAAGAATGGTGAATTGCTGCGAACAGCCAGCATTAGAGAAAAGCGCGGAAGCCAATCAGACATCGACTGGACAGACACCGTTGTCCAAGTAGAGCCTTGGAATCCCGTTGGCCGCTGGAAAGGTGAGCAGCGACAGATCCAAGCCAATCTCTCCCGCGTTCCCGTGCAGAGCTCCGATTGGCAGTGGATAGACAACCACCAGACCAACCACTTCTTACCGGATCGAATCATCCTGCGCTGTCCTGAGCGAATCACCCCGGGGCAAGCCTTCTTCATTCGCGTGATCTGGCTAGTGGATGACGGTGAGCTCCAGACGATCACAGCTCACTACAACAGCGAGTTTCAATTAATGGCTGTGACGCACCACGCGCTCACACCCGAAAGCTGATCATGGGCCACACCTTAAGATTTGCGGTCAAACCACGGATTGGACTGCGTCTTACCGGGAAAGCGCTGCCGGTGATGACACTCACCTGGGACGCACTTCAAGGAATTAAAACGTTGTGCGATTGGTCGTGGCCCCAGGCCCTGCGAGTGCTTCCTTGCGAAGCTGTTGGACCAAACCGTTGCGTTTGAGCTGGCTAATCGAAAGATTGATTCGCTTCACCGTTTCAGGATTGAGCTCAGGGGACAAAGCAAATCCTTGAAGCTCAGGGCGGATCCCAGACATCGCCAAAACAGGGATGATTCCTGCAGAAGCCGCATGAGACTGGAGATAACGAAGCTGCAACTCGTCTGCCAGCACCGCATTCACGCGACCATCCTTGACCGCCACCAAGGAATCGCGAATCGACTCGATAGGTACACGACCAGGCTGAGATTGACGCGAAGAAGCCGTCAACCGAATTCCAATCTCCTTCAATAACTCTTCACTCACAGTTCCCGATTTATAGCCAATACGCATACCTGATAATTCATCAAAAGAACTCAAACGACGACTGGCTAAACCCTGTGCCTCTTGAACTAATTCCACAGTGAGAAACCCCACCAAAACTGCACTGGAAATATTGCGAACGACATAGCCCGCTATTAACACAGCGCGGCCTCTGGACGTATTAATAATCTCCGCATCTCCCTCCCCAGTCAGAATAATCGTAAATATTTTGACAAATCGATGCAAGCGACCCTTCCCCCCATATTTGACCAATCTCGAATAATCTTCAACCCACCAAACAAGTGCACTCATCACAAACAACGACAATGTCAAAAGGGCGACCATCCGCAACAACGAAGGGCTGAGCATCGCTGCAAGAAAAGCTCGACTCAAGCTGAACGGATCATTGGCAACCATGACCGCCTGGCCATCTTCCTGAAAAGGCAAGCTAAATCTATAATTGCGAAGTCGGTTAGGGCTTAAATTAATACATTCAACAGCCACATCAAGGTCATTAGTACGAGTCGCATCCAACATCGATGCAATGGAAGGCATCCGAATCAGCCTGTAATGAAGATTCTCGCGCTGTGCAACTTGCGTCCAAAGTTCGACAGCCAGACCCTTCCAGATACCAGATTCGCGATAACTGCAGGGCTGACTTCCATCAACGACACCGACCCGTAAAACTCGCGGTTCTGCCAAACCAGCCACAGGAACGCATACACTCCAGCCAAGCAGCAGAGAAGCAGCAATTAAGAAGCGACGCCTAAAGAGTTGATTCATTCTCAACCCACGAACAACTTTCCCCATAAATCATTCCGACACGAAAGCACTGATCTTCAAAACGTTAATTCCCACAAGCCGCTAGTAAAATAATACAATCACAGACGCAATGCAAGCTGGCAAGCAACTAGATACCGGCGCAAATACATTGCAAATTACTTGATCACCAATATCCGAGAACCTTTATTGATGCCTACAAAAATATTTAACTTGCAAGAGTGAGGCATAAAAAATAAGACACTCAGCTCAATTCACCTGAGCCTCCTTCTCATTCCGAATCTGAATGCGAATCGACAAACGCAGGAAGGGAAAGAACGTCACACCTCAAAGAACCGCTTTGGCCAAGCTGATCACCTAGGTTTCATCCGTCTGATTCATTTCGGATTGAGCAGCAACGTGCAACGCCCTGCCCGCAAACTGCGGGGTTACTTCCGCACATTGCGGCAATGCCGGCCGATTCAGCAAGCAAAATGACAAACGTGGGAAAGTGAAGAAACGCCAGATCTCACATCACCGCTTTGGCCAGGCTGATCAACTTACTTTCATGGCGTCCAGGCCATTCCGGATTTGGCAGCTACGTGCAACGCCTCGTCCCGGAACTGGATGGATGGCGGCTTCAGCTTGACGAAAACGGGAAAGGCATTCTCCTTCCACGTGAACAGTGGAGTTCGATCGCACCTCCACAAGCACCAAACTTTTTCATGCGCTTGCTGCAGAGCAATGCCATGGCACAACACGGTCTCAACCTGAAGGATGTCCTGCAAAGCAAGGTCGACATTGAGGATTTGGAGGTGATTTATTCACCTTTTTTCGAGGCTTTGCTCGGCTTCCCAGAGATTCCTCAGCTGATCACATGCCACGACCTCACTCCTCTCACCTTGCCGGCAAGTCGGAGAGCTTGGTTGAAATACCGGTTTTGGCAACCCAAACACCTCCATTGCGCTACGCGGGTGATTGCGATCAGCCGTCATGTGGCCAATCAACTCATCGCATTCGGCCTGCCCGGAGATCACATCAGCGTGGTCCCCAATGGAATTCGGATAGAGAGGCCAGCCTTAAGCGCCCCTACCAGCGAAGACCTCGTGGTGCTAGCTCGCCATGACGCCAACAAAAATCTGATTGCTCTGGTTCGAGCCCTCGCAACCGTACAAAAACGGCTCCCACACTGGCGTGGGGTGCTGCGAATCATCGGACGTAAGGGTAAATCCACGCCGATGATTCAACGCTACCAACGCGCTCTTCCTAGGCCCAACGGACTTGAGTGCATCCAATCCATGACGTCAGAGACTCTCATACAAACCCTGAGGGGCAGCTTGGCGCTGATTTCAGCCTCATTAAATGAGGGCTTCGACTACCCGGTCCTTGAAGCGAAAGCAGAAGGACTTCCAACCTTGATCAGCGCAATACCCGTCCATCAGGAATTTCATCAGGATTCGTCGTTATTTTTTCCAGCAGACGACGATGGAACAGTGCTGACGCAACAGCTATCTACGCTCCTTAACGATCGAGCTGGCTGGACACAACTCTCCACAGCCGGTCGGGTCTTAACTGAATCCCTATCCGTCCAACGGCAAGCAGAAAGCATCCGCCAACACATCTCGGAATTGGCTCGCTAGTTGTCAGCAACAAGCTGGGGCCTCATCTGCCTCCAAGAAGAGGTAAGGTCCGCGCATCTCATCGGTTGCATTGTGCGGGCTCCCCTTGCTGTTGGACTGACTCTCACCGTTGCCCTTGCCGCATGCGGGCAGAGCAAGACATCCGGCGCGACCTTCTTATCCATCAACACCGCAACAATCTCTCAGGGCAGCTTCAAACCCAGCATCAAAGCGATTAGCCCTCTTGAGTCCACCACCAACGTGACGCTCAGCCCTGAAACAGATGGCCGGGTGATCAAGAAACTGGTCAGGGAAGGAGATCAAGTTCAAGCAGGTCAGGTGATTCTTGTGCTCGACAACACGCAACTGAGCGCCAAGCTCGATGCTTCTAAATCACAAGCTCGTTATGACAAAGTCAATGCTGAAAGATACCAATTTCTTTATGAACAAGGAGCCGCATCAGCGAAACGTCGTGATGCTTACGCAACAAAAGCGATCACATCAAGAGATCAAGCCATCACTGACAAGGCCAACCTTAATTATAAGTTTGTGCGCTCTCCAATCAATGGAGTGATCGGTGACTTAGACACCGTAAAGATCGGTGATTACGTCAAAACCGGGGATGTTATTACAGGAATTGTGGACAACTCCACTCTCTGGACCTTGATAGAAATTCCAGCATCGCAGGGATCCCTGGTAAAAGTGGGGCAACCTGTGCAGCTTGAATCTCAATCCACCCCACCAGTTACTGGTGAAGGAACAATCACCTTTGTATCGCCTTACTATGCAATTCCAAAAGCCGGTAATCCTCCCAACACGCTAATGGTGAAGGCGGTTTTCCCCAACCTCACCGGACAATTAAAAACAGGTCAATATGTTGCGTCCGAAATCATTACCGGATCGAGTGAACAGTTAGCGGTACCGGTACAGGCCGTAATGATGCAAGCGCAGCAGCCGTTCGTTTATGAGGTGGTTCCCGTGAGCAAGGCGCTGCCGCAAATCAAACGCTCACCCAACGCAACAGCTCAAGCGTTGAAAAAACTGGAAAAGCTCCCAGGCAACACCCCGATCGTGCTGCAAACGAAGGTGCAACTGGGGGATCTGCAAAACAACCTGTATCCGGTGATATCCGGACTGAGAGCCGGGGCCAAAGTGGCGATTAGCAACACAAGTCGGCTACGCAGTGGAATGCCTGTGAACGTTTCAGCAGGAGCCAACTAAGCCGATGGCTTTCTCCGACAATTTCATCAAGCGACCGGTCCTGACGACGGTCTGCAGCATTTTAATTGTGCTCGTCGGGCTGATCTCGATCCCGATTCTGCCCATTGCCAACCTGCCAAACATTGCCAATCCTCTGATCCTGGTCAGTGCGACCTATGGAGGCGCCAATGCGGAGGTCACCGAGCAAGCGGTGACCAATCCCTTGGAGCAACAGATCAATGGCGTTCCCGGAGTGAGCTACATCTCCTCGAACACCGACATGACGGGCAACAGCACCATCAATGTCTATTTCGACCAAACAACAGACATTGATATCGATCAGGTGAATGTTCAGAACCGTGTGTCTCTGGCCAATCCCCAACTCCCAGACCAGGTGAAAGAAACAGGGGTCTCCGTAACGCAAAGCAACCCCTCCATCCTTCTTGCCTATGAGATCAGTTCCAGCGAAGGACAATTTGATGCTGCTTTTTTAAACGGACTCGTCTACGAACAGCTCTATTACCCGCTTTCGCGGGTGGAAGGCGTTGCCAATGTCACGATCTGGGGAGGTGCCAATCCTGCCTTCTGGCTGTTTGTTGATCCAAGCAAACTTGCAGCCAACAAACTCACATCTGAAGACGTGCTGAATGCAGTGCAGTCTCAAAACAGCGTGGCTGTTGGTGGCCTGGTTGGAGGACCTCCAGCCTCAGGCGACCAGGCCTACACCTATCCGATTGTGGTGGAGAACAACGGCAACCTGATTTCGATCGATGACTTCAACAACCTGATCCTCAGCCGCTCGCCCTCCGGCAATCTGCTCAAACTGAAGGATGTCGGCGAAGTCCGATACGGCAGCAACTCGTACTCAATACAGGTCGTTGATAAAAACGAAACTGAAGCGCTCACGATTGCTGTTTTCCAAACTCCTTCGAGCAATGCTCTTGATGTATCAGAAGGCGTTATTGATCAAATCAACCAGTTCAAAAGCACAGTGCCTCCTGGCGTCACGATTAATCAGATTTATGACATCGGCCAGTTCATCGAATCCTCCGTTAATGGCGTCATTGACGCGCTCGGACTGGCGATCGTATTGGTGTTAATCATCCTGTTTCTTTTCCTCCAGAACTGGCGCGCCACCGTCGTGCCCAGCCTCGCCATTCCGATTTCTCTGGTGGGAACATTCGCCTTCCTCAATGTCTTCGGGTTTTCGATCAATCAACTCACATTGCTGGGCCTTGTGCTGGCCACAGGCCTTGTTGTGGATGACGCCATCGTTGTGATCGAAGCGGTCTCCACCAACATCGACCAAGGAATGAAGCCCCGCGAAGCAGCACTGGCATGCATGGGCGAGCTCTTCGGTGCGCTGCTTGCCACCGCCCTCGTGCTGATGGCGGTGTTTGTTCCCGTTGCCTTTTATCCAGGTGGGATCGGGATCATCTACAAACAGTTCGCACTCACGATCGCCTTTTCGGTAGCCATCTCTGCATTTAATGCACTGACGTTTTCACCGATGCTCTCGGGTTTGATCCTTTCGCAGAAAAAACCACCGGAAGCGAAGGGTCGCAGTTGGATAGTGGTGGGAGTGATCGTGGGATTGGCCTTTGGCCGCTTCAGTGCTGCTTCCTTTGGCAACTGGACTTACGTCGCGGGCATCGTGATCGGTGCCCTCGCTGGATCGAACCTGCCGCTGATCTTCAAGGTGTTCAACCGCAATTTCGAGCGTCTTGAAAACACCTACTCCAGGCTTCTCAAACGGATGATCCAAGCCCGCCGGATCGTGCTGGCTGGATTGGTTGTAGGCATCGTGGCGACAGGTTTCGCTTTCACGACCCTGCCAACAGCCTTCATCCCCGATGAAGACCAAGGCTATGGAGTGGGAATTTTCCAACTTCAAAATGGGGCTTCCCTGGTGGAAACCAAAAAGCTTGGCAACCAAATCGCCAAGGTTCTCAGTGAAGAAGACGATGTCGCCAATGCCTCAATCATCAACGGCTACAGCTTCAATGGCTCCAGTCCTGATCAAGGTGTCTTTTTCTTTGGCCTCCAGCCCTTAGAGGAACGCAAAGGCGCTGAACACAGTTCCGATGCCATCGTCAAACGGCTCAATGCCAAATTAATTGAATTAAGCGACGGCCTCGCTAGGGCTTCAGGCCCACCAGCGGTGCCTGGCTTCTCCGCCCAAGGAGGATTCTACTTCCAATTCAATGACCTCAGCAACGGTGCCTACAGCTTCAACGAACTCTCCGATTTGGCGGGCCAACTGATCAAGACGGCTGATGCAAGCGGAGACTTTTCCAGCGTTTACACGCAGTTCACCCCAAGCGCTCCAGCGATCGGCCTCAACCTCAATCGCGAGGTGATGGGGGCTCTCAACGTCGACTTCAAAGAGGCGATGGACACGATTTCTGCGCTAGCTGGCAGTAGCTACTCCGGACTCACCTACGAGAGCGGACAAGTCCGCAGCATCTACGTGCAGGGAACGCCAAATCAACGGGAAAATATCGATGACATCCTTAGTTACTACGTTCGATCAAATGATGGCGAACTAGTCCAGGTGTCGCAATTTGCTGAAGCCGAGCTGAGCAGCGCCCCGCCTGTGATCAGCCATTACAACTTGAGCCGCACCGTGCTGATTCAGGGCGCGGAAGCGATTGGCAAGAGCAGCGGTCAGGCCCTGAGCAAAATCCAGCAATTGTTTAAAGCTGAGACTTACACCAACATTGGTTCTGCCTTTACCGGTCTGGCAGCGCTGCAGCTCTCCGCAGGCAACGCGAGCGTCCTGGTCTTTGGACTTGGGGTGCTGATTGTGTATCTCGTGCTTTCAGCCCAGTACGAGAGTTACATCACACCGATCATCATCCTGGCAACAGTGCCCCTGGCCATGCTTGGTGCCCTCGCCTTTCTTGCGATTCGCTCCATCGATTTGAACATCTATGCACAAATTGGCCTGGTTACCTTGATCGGCTTAGCAGCGAAGAATGGAATTTTGATCGTGGAGGTCGCCGAACAAAAACTTAAGGAGGGGAAAAGTAGCGTGATCGCCGTGATCGAATCAGCCGAATCGCGGCTTCGTCCCATCCTGATGACAGCGACGGCCGCGCTTGCCGGTTTCTTACCTCTCGTGGTCGCCAATGGTGCAGGAGCGAGTGCACAACAATCCCTTGGCACAGTGATTTTTGGTGGATTGGTTGTTGCCACCGTGCTCTCCTTGGGAGTGGTTCCCCCTGTTTATGTGCTGGTCAAAGATCTGGAGAGCAGGCTCTTGTCACCCAGCCAATGAACGCTCCTCTTGTTCCGATGCAGTCGCTCTGGACCTGGGAGTCCCATGACATTGGCTGGTCCGTGATGGGGGACCGCACAGCACCCGAAGCCGTGCTGTTGATTCATGGCTTTGGCGCAAATACGAATCATTGGCGCTTTAACCAACCCGTACTCGCCGAGCAAGTTCCCACCTATGCCATCGATCTGCTCGGTTTCGGCAGAAGTGATCAGCCGCAGGCACAACTGAGGGATGAACTCGCCTCTCATAACAGCGTTCACTACGGGTTTGATCTATGGGCTCAACAAGTGGCCGATTTTTGTCACGACGTGATTGATCGCCCCGTGGTTTTGGTTGGCAACTCCATTGGTGGCGTTGTAGCGCTCAGAGCCGCTCAACTTCTTGGGGAGGAACGCTGCAAACAAGTGGTATTAATCGACTGCGCTCAGCGGCTAATGGACGACAAACAATTAGCAACACAGCCAGCCTGGATGGCCTGGATTCGCCCTCTGCTTAAAACCCTGGTGAGTCAACGCTGGCTGAGCACAGCGCTGTTCCGCAATGCGGCCCGCCCCACTCTTATTCGTTCCGTGCTTAAACAGGCTTATCCGAGTGGTCAGAATGTGGACGATGACTTGGTGTCTCTCTTACTGGAGCCCAGCCAACGCAAAGGAGCTGCAGAAGCATTTCGCGGCTTCATCAACCTTTTCAATGATCACTTAGCTCCAGACCTGCTCAATAATTTGTCAGTGCCAGTGCACATGATCTGGGGCAAAAATGACCCATGGGAGCCGGTAGGGGAAGCTGAAAACTGGAAGCATCGATTTGATTGCATTCAATCATTATTGGTGATCCCCAATGCTGGACATTGCCCGCACGACGAATCACCAACTGATGTCAATGAACGTTTACTCCTAATCCTCAATCAGCAAGCAACGTAGGCTTCAACTTGATCGCTGAGGCGACGCAAACCGGCCAAACCATCACGCTCCAAATTGCGCACGCGGTCACGACTAATGCCAATGATGCGGCCAATGCCCGTGAGGCTCATCGGCTCTTCCCCGTCCATCCCGTAGCGCATTCGCAACACTTTGCCCTGTAATTCAGGCAGCTGGCTCAACAGATCACGCAGATCTCCCTTCAAGCATTCGCCTTCAACCTGTTCAGATGGCAGCTCACCATCACCAGCCAGCAGCTCCAGCAGTTCGGTGTCATCGCCATCTCCCACCTTCATCTCCAAGCTCACAGGCTGGCGGGCACGGCACATCAAATCCTTCACTTCCTCTTCTGGAAGTTCCACAAACGAGGCCAGTTCCGTCACCGAGGGGGTGCGGCCCAGCTCTTGGCTTAATTCTCTCTGGCCTTTTTTCAGCTTGTTCAACATCTCGGTGATGTGAATCGGCAAGCGAATCGTTCGGCTCTTCTCCGCAATCGCACGGGTGATGCCCTGACGGATCCACCAATACGCATAGGTGCTGAACTTGTAGCCCCGGGTGGGATCAAATTTCTCCACACCACGCACCAAACCAATCGTTCCCTCCTGGATTAAATCCAGCAGTTCCATGTTCCGCTTGGTGTATTTCTTGGCGACGCTCACCACCAAGCGCAAATTGGCAGCCACCATCCGCTCTTTGGCGCGCCGGCCCGCCTGCAGCTTGCGCTTGAGTTGCGCTGCACTCACACCAGCCGCTTTGGCCACTTCTTCTCGGGCTACCTGGTCTTCGCCACGCTGGTCCTTTAATTCCGCTTCCAACGCCTCGAGATCCATCAGCTCCTGCACCTGACGGCCCAGCGTGATCTCCTGCTGGTGACTCAACAACGGCACTCGGCCGATGTCTCGCAAATACGAACGGACTAAGTCGACTTCAGCGCCAGAGGCGCGACCGGTGGAGGCAGATGCGGGGCGGGAAGCAACAGCAGCAGCAGGAGCCATGACGCTTCATTGAGTTCTGTAAAGAGTAACCCTAAGAAACGTAAACGAACTCTCAGAAAGCGAGCGAAGCGAGTAAATGAGTAGAAATACTCGTGGCATCGAGCAACTGGGGTGCATGGAGCAGCAACCACTCCGCTGTTTTCAGATAAATGAACACGCCCGCTACGTCTGTGGCTGTGGTGATGAAGGGGGCTGACATCAGGGCGGGGTCGAGGCCCATGCGGTTGAACAGCAACGGCAAGGCAGCACCAGCCGTGGCGGCCAAGGTGGTAATCGCCAACAAACTGATGCCAACCGCCATCCCCACAAGCGGACCATCGCCACGCCACCAAGCGAATGGCACCACCACCAAAAGCATCAGAAGGCCCAGCAAGGCACCGGCGAGCGCCTCCCTCACAACCGCACGCCACGGGCCCAAGGGTTGAATCCGTTGGGTGCTCAGTCCACGAATGACCACCGTGGAGCTCTGGGCACCCACGTTTCCACCGGTCCCAATCAATAAAGGAATAAAGGCCGCAAGCATCACCACCTCACGCAGCACCGCATCGTTCATCGCGATCACCTGGGTTGTGAAGCCGTTCGCAATCACCAGAACCGCAAGCCACACCACGCGACGACGCGCCACGGTGAACAAATTGCTCTGAAAATAATCATCCTCATCACCGGCCTCCACCGCACCAGCGGCGTAGAGGTCACGGGTGGCTTCCTGCTCGATCACGTCGATGACGTCATCCACCGTGACGATCCCCACGAGACGACGTTCCCGGTCCACAACAGGCACGGCCAGGAAGTCGTAACGCTGAATCGCTCGGGCCACCTCCTCTTGATCGGTGTCGGTGCCAACGCTCACCACTTCCCGCGTCATCACATCACCAATGCAATCGCTGGGGTCAGCCGTCACCAAATCTCGCAACGACAAAATTCCGGTGAGGTGTCGCTGCCCATCCGTGACATAGAGGCTGTAAATCGTTTCGGTTTCTCGTGCACGGCGGCGAACGATGCTGAGAGCTTGCGAAGCGGTTTGAAATTCCTTGAGATCGATGTATTCCGTTGTCATCAAACGGCCAGCCGTTTCCGGGGCATAACCAAGCAACTGGGCGGTCACACGCCGCTCGGCAGGACTGAGCTCCACCAAAAGACGGCGAACCACCTTGGCCGGGAGCTCATCAAGCAGGCGCACCCGGTCATCGGGTGACATCTCTTCCACGAGCTCCAGCACTTCGTTGGAACGCAGCCGCTCCAACAAGCTCTGCTGAATGGCTGGCTCAAGGTATTCGTACACCTCAATCGCTTCGTCCTTGCCGAGCAGGCGAAAGGCCAGTGCCTGAAGCGTTCTTGGAAGGCAGCCAACAGCTTCTGCCACATCGACAGGCTGAACCGGTGCCAACAGCAACTTGACGCCGTCGTAATTGCCAACGGACAACATCGACTCCAGTTGCTGAGCGACAACCTCAGCCACCAAATCATTCGTGACGCTCACACCACTGCGGCCGTGGGCTTCTTCCATGCTTTCCGCCCAGCCCCTCCGATTCTAAGTGGGTCTGTAGCCGGTTATCGTCGGCGCCGATTGCACCCTCCATCGTTATGGCTCCCAACATCAGCAACGTGTCCGTCAACACCCCTGACGGCGCCAACAAATCACTCGGCTCTTATTCCGGCAAGGTGCTGTTAATTGTGAACGTGGCGAGCCGCTGCGGCTTCACTCGCCAATACAGCGGCCTTCAAGCGTTGCAAGACAGCTATGGCGCTCAAGGGCTGCAGGTTTTGGGCTTCCCCTGCAACGATTTTGGTGCACAAGAGCCCGGGTCCTTAGAGGAGATCAAAAGCTTTTGCTCCACTACCTATAACGCCAGCTTTGAGCTGTTCGACAAAGTGCATGCCACCGGTAGCACCACGGAGCCATACACCACCCTCAACAAAACAGAGCCAGCAGGCGATGTGGCTTGGAACTTTGAAAAGTTCCTCGTCGGCAAAGACGGCACGGTGATCGCGCGATTCAAGAGCGGCATTGAGCCCGATTCCGATGAACTAAAAACTGCTATCGAAGCCGCCCTTAACGCCTAACCAAGCTCCGGCCAGCGACGACACCCAGGGCTGCGGCACCTAGCCCCAGCCCCAGGGTCATTCCGATGAGTCCAAGAGCAGCCAACCAGTCGCCTTGAGCGATGAAGACCACGCAGTCCACCATCCAACTACTGAAGGTGGTGAGCGAACCGCAGAAACCAATACCGATCAACAGCTGACGTTTCGGACGGAGAGGAAGCCCCACCAGCCAACCCAAAATGAACGCACCGAGCACGTTCACAATCACGTTGTTGTCGTGCAGATGAGCCCCGACCTGCCAACGCATGACAGCGCCAGGAACGGCACCGAGAGCAACGAGCAACAGTTCGCTCAGGTCTTTCCTCAAGCTGAGCTGATGCGTGGTGGCATCGATGTTGGTGGTGGTGGAAGAAGGCTGCGGCATCAGAGACCTCCTTCGGCCAAGCCAAGCCCATAGCCAAGGCCAGCCGCAACCAAGCCACCCAGGATCGAACCCACGCCGAGCAGCAGCGCTTCCAGCCAATGCCTCTGCTTGAGGGTGTTGAGCAACTCAACAGCAAAGGTGGAAAACGTACTGAGGCTGCCGAAGAAGCCCACTCCAACCAACAAGCTCAGCCCTGCAAGACCTTTAGACGTTGCACAGGGATCATTCACTTGCAGGCCAAGCACCAGACCGAGGGCAAAGGCGGCAACGAGATTGACGGCAAAGGTTCCCCAATGCTTGCGGGGAACCATCGGCTCAAAGTGATTGACAATCCGTAGACGCAGCCACGCACCAGGAATGGCGCCAATCCCCACGAGCACCACCTGACCTGCCGTGAAGGCTTCAGCCATGCACCCAACCCCGAATCGACTGAAAGCCAGCTGGCAAACCCTGGCTTGAAGACACCTGAACTTGAATCCAATCGCGGCCGTCGTCTCCCCGCCAGTGGCGCAACATCTGGAGAGGAGTGCCTAACTCCAGGCGGCGCAGCGCTGGAGCTTCCACCAAAGGGCTGGAGCGCAACACACAGCTATCACCGCTGAGCAGGGGGCCTTTGCCCTCCTGCCGGCGCAAGGGGGGAAGCCGCCTCTGAGCACCACCTGCGGGCAAGGCCGCAGGTGCCATCAAGGCCACGCCAAGCAGCCAACTCCAACGCAACACAACCGCTGGCGACATGCGCATCAGATGTCGAGGGAGGCCATGTCCAAATCGGCGCTATGGGTTTCGATGAATTCACGACGAGGCGCCACTTTGTCGCCCATCAGGATCGTGAAGATGCGATCCGCCTCCAGCGCGTCTTGCACTTCCACCCGCTTCATCATGCGCGTGGAGGGATCCATCGTGGTTTCCCACAATTGCTTCGGCATCATTTCACCAAGACCCTTAAACCGCTGAATGTTGTAGTTGGCTTTCTCACCAAATCCAGCCAATGTTGTTTGCAATTGCTGCTCGTTGTAGCAATAGGTGTGATTTTTACCGCGCTCCACTTTGTACAACGGAGGGCAGGCGATATAGATATACCCACCTTCAACCAACTCCTTTTGATAGCGATAAAAGAAGGTAAGGATCAGAGTTCGAATGTGCGCCCCATCCACATCCGCATCGGTCATGATCACAACCCGATGATAGCGGAGATTTTTAACATCAAAATCTTCACCCTTAATCCCTAAGCCAAGGGCTGTAATCAGAGCTTGAATCTCAGTATTTTTATAAATCTTGGCGTCGTCCGTTTTCTCGATATTGAGAATTTTTCCGCGCAAGGGAAGAATCGCCTGAAAACGGCGGTCGCGGCCTTGCTTGGCAGAGCCACCAGCGGAATCTCCCTCCACGATGTAGATCTCAGATTCAGAAGGGTCTCGCGTGCTGCAATCGGCCAACTTGCCAGGCAGTGTGGAACTCTCCAGCACGCTTTTGCGGCGCACCAGCTCACGGGCCCGGCGAGCTGCTTCCGCCGCATTAAAGGCCTGGATCGCTTTCTCCAGGATCATGTCGATCACGCCTGGATTGAATTCCAGGTACTGGCTCAGCGACTCTCCAACCAAGCTGTCAACAATGCCGCGAACCTCGGTATTCCCCAGCTTCGTTTTTGTTTGGCCTTCAAACTCAGGCTCGGGGACCTTCACCGAAAGGACAGCCGTAAGACCTTCTCGAATGTTTTCCCCAGCCAGATTTGAATCAGAGTCTTTGCGTTTGCCCCGTTTCTTCGCAAACGTATTCAGGGTGCGTGTAAGAACGGTTTTTAAACCTTCTATATGCGTGCCGCCATCCACCGTGCGGATGTTGTTGGCGAAACCCAGAATGCTGTCGGAATAGGCATCGACGCACCACTGCAGTGCCGCTTCCACCGAGACACCATCTTTTTCCGAGTTCACATAAATAATTTCTGGATGCAGAGGATCTTTCTCCGCATTCATATAGGCAACGTATTCCTTAATTCCACCTTCGTAGAAATACAGCTCTTCACGGGGCTGGCCCTCTGAATCCCGGGCAGCCTGTCGTTCATCGCGAAACACGATGCGCACACCACCATTCAAATAAGCCAGCTCACGCAAACGGGCCGAGAGCGTGGAGTAATCAAACTCAATGCCGACCGTGAAAATCTCGTGGTCGGGCTTGAAGCACACGCTGGTGCCAGTGACCCCTTTTTCTTCAGCAGGCTGGGGCTCTGAAACAAGGCTGCCGATGGCGGCACCGCGCTCGAAGCGCTGGCGATGCACCTGGCCTTGGCGGCGCACGGTGACTTCAACCCACTCGCTCAGGGCATTAACGACGGAGACACCAACACCATGCAAACCACCCGAAACCTTGTAGCCACCAGCTCCAAACTTGCCACCGGCGTGCAACACCGTGAGCACGGTTTCCAGGGCGCTTTTCCCTGTGCGGGGATGAACATCCGTGGGGATTCCGCGGCCGTTATCACTCACAAACGCTGAGCCGTCTTCTCCGAGAACAACCGTGATCTCGTTGCAATGCCCAGCCAGGGCCTCATCCACGGCATTGTCCACCACCTCGTACACCAGGTGATGCAGCCCTCGCGGACCGGTGGTACCGATGTACATTCCCGGGCGCTTACGCACCGGCTCCAGGCCTTCAAGAACCTGAATTTGTTCAGCGCCGTAGGCAGCTTGAACTTTTGCGGCTTCGCTCATGCGCTCGTCGTAGGCCCAGCCACCTTTTCATCCTCAACTTACCACCGGTATCCCAGAGGCGCTCGTAGAAGCCTCTGACGCGTCATTTTTAAAGGGGATGCACCCGTCGTTTCTTCGATGAATCAGATCAGCCCTGAATTCGGGACCCCATCCAAGCTTGCGACGAACGCAGAGGCTCCCCTTGTGGTGGCCCTGGTGGGCCCAACGGCGAGCGGCAAAACCGCGCTCGCGCTGGAGATTGCTGAGCACTTCCAGCTCGAGATCCTCAACATCGATTCTCGCCAGCTCTATCGAGAGATGGATATCGGCACGGCCAAACCCACGGCCGAGCAGCAACGGCGCGTGACCCATCACCTCCTGAACCTGCGTTCCCCGAATCAACCGATCACCCTTCAAGAGTTTCAGCAGGAAGCCGCTGCGGCCGTGAACCAAGTTCTCCAGGATCGAGGCGTGGCCTTTCTGGCCGGAGGCAGCGGCCTGTATCTGAAGGCCCTCACCCAGGGATTGCAGCCTCCGGCGGTGCCTCCTCAAGCCGAGCTACGCCGCCAACTCCAGGCACTAGGGCAAACGCGCTGCCATCAACTCCTCCAACAGGCCGACCCCCAAGCCGCCGCCAAGATCGCCCCCGCAGACGCGGTTCGCACCCAACGCGCTCTGGAGGTGCTCTACGCCAGCGGCAAACCGATGAGCAAGCAACAGTCGAGCAATCCGCCGCCCTGGCGCGTACTGGAGCTTGGACTCAACCCCGTGGAGCTGCGATCGCGCATCGCCCAACGAACCCAACAGATTTATCAGGAGGGCTTGATCGAAGAAACGAAGCAGCTGAGCCAGCGCTACGGCCCTGACCTCCCGATGCTGAAAACGATCGGCTATGGCGAAGCTCTCGAGGTGCTGCAAGGAGGCCTGAGCGAAGCGCAAGCCATCGCCATCACCACCAAGCGCACCCAGCAATTCGCCAAGCGTCAACGCACCTGGTTCCGCCGCCAACACAGCCCCCACTGGCTCACAGGTCAGGATGCGCTCAGCGAAGCAATAAGCCTGATCGAAGCAGGTCTAGGCTGAAGAACAATCTCTGCTGAGCAACGCTTTCCATCAGCAGTCCTTCACAACACTGAATGCCTCCACGTCCTCGCTTTGACCGTCGCGCCCCCGTCCGGGAGCTCCCCAACATCAATGACCGCATCAATTACCCACAACTAAGGGTTGTTGATGCAGACGGAGAGCAGCTCGGGGTGATCGACCGGGAGAAGGCATTAGAAGTTGCGCGTGAGCGCGAGCTTGATCTCGTTTTGGTGAGCGAGAAAGCCGATCCGCCGGTTTGCCGGATCATGGACTACGGAAAATTCAAATTCGAGCAAGAAAAGAAGGCCAAAGAAGCAAAGAAAAAATCGCATCAGACCGAAGTCAAAGAGGTCAAGATGCGTTACAAGATCGACCAGCACGATTACGACGTTCGCATCGGCCAAGCGCAGCGCTTCCTTAAAGCGGGCGACAAGGTGAAATGCACGGTGATTTTCCGAGGTCGAGAAATTCAGCACACCGCGTTGGCCGAGGTCTTGCTGCGCCGCATGGCCAAAGACCTGGAAGAGCCCGCCGAGGTGCAACAGCCCCCGAAGCGCGAGGGCCGCAACATGATCATGTTCCTCACACCCCGCAAAGCGCCGCTCTTGAAGAAAGACAAGGAAGAAGGCACGGGGAATAACGCGGTGCGCACCATTCCTTCACCAGCTCGTCGGATCAGCACTCAAGACTGAGCGGTATCCGATAGCGCTGCATCCAACAACAATCGCCAGCCCTCCCTCGCTGAGGCCTGGTGATATTGATCACGGGCCTCACACATGAAGCCATGATCAGCGCCTTCCAAAAGGCTGTAGCGCAAACGAAGCCCGGTGGGATCCTCCGCTCGTAACGCCGCTTGAATCGCCCGCTGATCTGAGCTTGGGATCAGGGAATCAATGCTGCCGCACAAACAATGCAGCTCTCCTTCCACGAATGGCAGCAGCTCCAAGCTGGGGGGCCCTCCACCGGGCCGCCCACGGCTCACTCCTGCCCCATAAAAATCCAAGCTGACTTGCACATCAGCGAGGGTGGCGGCCAGTAGAGCGGCATGTCCCCCAAAGCAGAAGCCCACCACCGTGATTCTCAGCGGTTGGCCATTGGCTGGAAGGGTCCGCCCTAACCAATGGATCGAGGCTTGAACATCGGCAAGGATCCCCTCGGTGCTCGTGGCTTCCTTATGGCGCCGCCCTTCACGGGTGGACTCGGAGTCATACCCCAGCTCCAGCTCTGGAGCCGTGCGCGCAAACAGCGGCATCGCTAGGGCTGGAACACCCGCCGCCGACAAGCGGTCGGCCACACCCCGCACCCAAGGGTTCAAGCCAAAGATCTCGGGAAGCACGATGACGGCACGGGTTGCTGGCTTCGCGCTGCTGGTGGGCGCCCACCAGCAGCGCAAGGGCACGGGACCGGTGTTCACCATCTGCCAGGAGCCTGGCGATGGCTCGGGCCGCAAGGGAGGAAGAGAATAAGATATAGACATCAGCGCATGAAGATAAGCCCCTAGATCGGGGCAAGAATCAGCTCAGCAATTGTCACCAAGCCGTCCAGTCCTTAAGGTGGCCACATCAATCCGGTCCACCGGCGTGCGATTCCACATCCAACAGGAAAGCGACATACCGGCATCGACCCAGCTCTACAACCAGATCTGTTTCGCGATCGCCGCCCGGCACTACCCGCCTGGGCACCGTCTTCCGAGTACGAGACAGCTAGCGATGCAGACAGGCTTGCATCGCAACACCATCAGCAAGGTGTACCGCCAGCTCGAAACCGATGGGGTGGTGGAAGCGATGGCAGGCTCTGGGATCTACGTGCGCGATCAACAGAAACCACGGGAGATCCGAACGCCGCCCCATATCCGCAATCGTGGCGTCACCGATCTCGATCGAGAGGTGCGCAAATGCGTGGATGGCCTGCTCAACGCTGGGTGCACCCTGCAGCAAACCAGAGAACTGCTCACCCGTGAAATCGATTGGCGCCTGCGCTGCGGCGCCCGGGTGCTCGTGAGCACTCCGCGAGAAGACATTGGCGCTTCGATGCTGATCGCAGAAGAACTCGAACCCAACATCAACGTGCCCGTGGAAGTGGTGCCGATGGAAGAGCTCGAAAGCGTGCTCGAAAACGCCAGCAACGGCACGGTGGTCACCAGCAGGTACTTCCTCCAACCGATCGAAGAACTGGCCAAGAAGCACGGCGTGCGCGCTGTGGCCGTGGATCTCAACGACTTCAAAGCTGAGTTGGGGATGCTCAAAGAGCTCCGCCAAGGCAGCTGCGTTGGCCTAGTGAGCATCAGCCCCGGCATCCTGCGCGCCGCTGAGGTGATCCTGCACAGCATGCGCGGCAATGACCTGCTGCTGATGACGGCCACCCCTGACATCGGCAGCCGGCTGTTGGCCCTTCTACGCGCCTCTAGCCACGTGCTCTGTGATCGCCCCAGCATGCCGCTTGTGGAGCAAAGCCTGCGTCAAAACCGCTCCCAACTGATGCGCATGCCCCAAGTGCACTGCGCCGAGAGCTACCTCAGTGGTGACACGATCGAACTGCTGCGCAAAGAAATCGGCCTGGTCAGCCACTGATCGGGCACTAATCCGCCGCGATGAGGGTTGCCCGCACGAGATGATGAGCGCATTAGCCACAGGCTCAAAGCGGCAAGGCCATGCTTGATCAAATTCGGGCCGACTTTGCGATCATCCGCGAACGGGATCCTGCAGCGCGCGGGCCACTCGAAATCCTGCTCTGCTATCCAGGCTTTCAAGCGATCAGCTTGCACAGGCTGAGCCATCGGCTCTGGCGCTCCCGCCTACCCCTGAAGTTGCCGGCACGGCTGCTGAGCCAGCTGGGGCGAGGACTTACCGGAGTAGAAATCCATCCAGGCGCCAGGATCGGCCGTGGCGTGTTTATTGATCACGGCATGGGGGTGGTGATTGGGGAAACCAGCGAAATCGGCGATCGCTGCCTGCTGTATCAAGGCGTGACCCTCGGCGGGACAGGCAAGGACCATGGCAAGCGTCACCCCACCCTCGCCAACAACGTGGTGGTGGGAGCCGGCGCCAAGGTGCTGGGGGCGATTGAGGTCGGAGCCAACACAAGAATTGGCGCTGGGTCCGTGGTGGTGCGCAACGTGGAGCAAAACTGCACGGTGGTGGGCATCCCTGGGCGGGTGATTCACCAGAGCGGGGTCCGCATCAACCCCTTGGCGCACTCGGCGTTGCCGGATGCCGAAGCCAATGTGATCCGCAACCTGATGGAGCGGATTGATCAATTGGAAAACCAGGTGGGCGAATTGCAGAGCTGCCTGAAAGCCGTGTCCGCTGGGCGCCCGATGCGTGAGATGAGTGCAGGCAAGTCCCAAAACCTCAAGGATCGGGAAATCCTTGAGTTTCTTGGGGACTAACAGATGAGCATTAGTCAGAGGCCCTAGTCAGACGAAGTCATCCGATAACCTAAAAAGTGGTTCTATTAACTACACCATGATACGAACAATCTAGTCTGCGCCTAGAAGCAAGTCTCATCAATTTACCAATGCAGATATGCAAAACTATTGACTTTCAAGCAATCAATGGCTGCTCAGCAAGAAAAAATACAATCGAAGGCGAGATAAGACTCTGATGCCAGCCGCAATCGCAGGCAAACATCAGTCTTCAATGAAGTGGACAACCTAAGCGGCGGCTAACAAGCACAAATTGTCTAATAAAGTGATGATAACTCTCATTCCAGTATCAGATAAAGTCAATCTTCATTTCTTAAGTGGTAATCCAGCATTCCCGCGTCATAAGGATCACGAGAAGACTCTCCCAACGAAAAGCTCTAAACAGCTAAATACATGCACACAGCAAAACCTCTGGGGTAAAAACCACAAAATTGCGAAACTGACCCTGAACAAGTTTCACAATCCCAGTCCAACCTGAGAAAATCCTATACTCCGGAACACAAGAAGAAAGTGGAACAACACTATATTACGCATGCACCTAGGCATCGACCAGATTAAGCAAATTCATCACTGGGAAAAGTGTTCAGCGAATTGCTACAATGGCAAATAAATCAAAATAGCAATTGAAGCTCTCCATACTGGTAGTGTCTAGAACACCATCCCTTTTGTCCTCACTACTTAACAGCATCTCTACCGCCACCCAGTTAGCACGATCAGATGTTGAGATTTTATGCTCATGGAATGGATCAGATGAAGACGAACAAGCAATTAAAAATACATCTGGCTACAACTTCGAGATCAAACAGAGAGTTCCTTATCACTTCTCAGGAAATATGAACGCACTAGCGTCAGAATCCAAAGGAGAAATCTTATTAATTGTCAATGATGACATCATTATTGATAAGAAAGGGATAGATTACGGGATTGAGATGTTGCTCAAAAACACAAACATAGGATTAATAGGGGCACTCCTCAGATCAAAAAGCAACAAGCTGCAGCACGCAGGCTTCATGTTTGGGAATGATCTAATCCCATACCATTTTCTCGAAGATCTTATTGACATAGAGGAATTTGCCCATGAACATCAATTTTTAACCATGGCGGCAGTCACAGGAGCAATGTTATTAACAAGGAGAAGCGATTTTCAATGTCTTCTATTCAACGAAAGGTACAATCGATGCGGAGAAGATGTTGAACTCAGTCTTGACATGCGGGAAATCCTTCAAAAGAGCGTTTTATTATGCACTAGCTTTAGTGCTGTTCACTATCAATGTGCAACCCGGGCAAAACAACAGGAGATGGGTAACGAGCCAGATGACATAGAACAAATGAAACAAAGAAGAAGAGATTTTTTAAATCAGGCTAATAATAAAATGCTTAGAGAAGAAATTGCCCTAGCAACAATAGTTGCAGAAGCATCATTCAAAAAAATAAACGAACAACAAAAGCACTTAAACAAATGTTTAGATATTGAAAGGAAGTACCATCAATTAAACCTAGAGGTACTTGATCTCAAGGAGCAACTGGAGCAAAATCAATGAAAAATTTTCAACTGAATCAATCAATTCTGAAAGGAAAGAAAATTCTCATCACTGCACTCGATCTTGAACAACAAGAACATCGAGGTATTGCAATGTACTCCAAAGCACTCATCCATCACTTAAACGCACTAGGTGCGGAAGTATGGCTGCTAACCCAATTTTCCCCACATATAAAGGATCTAAAGAAATTACCAACACAAACACAAACAATTATATTTATTTCTAGGACATTAGATGCCCTTGAGCAGGGAAAAGTTAGATATAATTTTGTCGGAGGAAAATACCATATGCTAAATACTATCATGAATAAAGTTAGGCCCTTTAAGCAATTATTGATAGAACTAATTCGTAGGCCAAGACAATATCGGCAAAAACAAATGAAAAGATTCGACTTGACAGAGGTCTCGGATAATCCCAACATGCGGACTGAACGCCTAAAGTACCTACAGTCAGTAAAGGGAATAGTATGCCTTGACAATATTTACACTGCCAGTCAAATTGCCGCAATATTGGATAAACAAAAACCTGTTAGTCTTGACTTGGATGGATTTGATGCATTTATAACAAGTTGTCCTCTTAATCTACGGCCTTTGAATGTACCTATTTTTATTCAAACAATACATGACTTAATTGCGTTAGAATATGCTCCTCACAATGAAAATATGCGTCAGTTCAGCCATCGCCTTCAAGCATGCCTGCCGTCACGACGAATATTTGTATCGACCTCAACAAAACAAAAATTCAAGCAATATATATCTTTTTCTGAGTCAAATAAAAAAGAAGAAGACAAAGAAGTGTCGCTCATTCAACCAACATCTCTCAATCTGCCTGACTTTTTAGACGCGCAAAAAGAAATAAGCTTTGACTTGCCACCAAGTAGTCAAATAATGCAGACTAGAATAGAAAACGACTCAGAAAAAATCCTGAACCCTTTCCGTTATATTTTATTCAACTCATCAGTAGAATCTCGAAAAAACTTACTCTTTTTAGTCAAATCATTTATTGAATCTGGTCTTGGCAATGAAGGGATTCGCTTATGCATCACAGGAAAACTTAAAGAAGATTCATATAGCAAGTCGATAAAAAAGATTGTAGTAAATGACCCATCAATATTTTTAACAGGTTATGTCGATGAATCTACAAAGCTAGAGTTATATTTAAACGCTCTAATGCTTGCCAGCCCTTCTTTAGTAGAAGGATTTGGAATTCCAGTACTAGATGCAGCATGCTTAGGACTACCTGTTCTTGCGAGCTCGTGCAAGGCACATCAAGAAATCAAAAACCTAAAGGATTTCAACAAGATCGTACATTGCATTAATACACTTGACACAAGGAGATGGGCAAGCGCCATGCAGTCAATTGCCAGCATCTATCTTAACAACAACAAATCAAAAGCAGAAACAAGAATTTATAGACTAAGTCGATTCAGCAAGTTAAGCAGAGAAATCAGCTTGGAATTCCAAGATGCCTTAGTGAAGCTGATTTTAACAAATTAGTCATTTAATACCATGCAAATAGGCGACTAACAGCCGGTTTATTCTTCGGCGGAGAACGTTGTGGTGGGTGCCGGAACCAAGGTGGTGGGTGCCATCACCATCGGCACCAACAACCGCATCGGTGCCGGGTCGGTGATGGTGCGCGATGTGGAAAGCGACTGCACCTTTGTGGGCATTCCAGGCCGCGTGATCCACCAGAGCGGCGTGCGGATCAACCCCCTGGCTCACTCCGCCCTGCCGGATGCGGAAGCCAATGTGATCCGCAACCTCATGGAGCGGATAGATCACCTCGAGAACACGGTGTCGAGCCTCAATCCCAACCTGCAGACGCTCAAAGGCCGGGAACGTTTGGAGTTTCTGGGGGACATCACCGGGTGAACCCAACACGCCCCACCAACCCAGCTCTGCTGCGCTGCGGTGGTGGCCTGCCGCAATGAGGCCGATCTGCTGAGCCAGCACCTGCCCCTCTGGATCGCCGAAGGGCTGGAGGTGGTGGTGATTGACCACAGCTCCAACGACACCACCCGCGCCGTGACCGAAGCCTGGCTCGGCCGGGGCATGCTGGCGGTGCAAGAGCTGGAATGGCTGGGGCAGTTCAGCCTCTAACAACAGCTGGCCGCCAAGGAGGCAGCCATCCAGGGGCTTAAGCACGACTGGGTGGTGCACCTCGATACCGATGAGTGGCTGGATAGCCCGGTGGAGGGAGAAACCCTGCAGCAGGCCCTCAGCCGCCAGGCGGCCGGGGGCGCCAATGCCGTGAACTTTGAGGAGTTCGTGCTGCTGCCGCTGAGCCGCAACCAACCGGCGGAGCACTACTACTTCTTTAGGACCGCCGCTGAGAGTTTTCCAATCGCGGCAGCGGCGGTCATCGGCTTATGCAACAAGGGGAAACGCCGCTGCAGCTGGCGGAGGAGAACCTGGTGCTGCGTCACCGGATCGTGCGCCATCAGGCCAACGCCCGGCGCAAGTACCTGAACCGCCGCTTTCAGGCGGAAGAGGTGCAACGGGGCTGGCACCGAAACCGGCTGCGGCTAAGCGCCCGCCAACTCACCTTCCCCGATGCGGCCGAACTAGAGCAATTCACCCATCCCGGCCAACGCCAGCTGAATCGCCGCCATCCCCATCGATACTGGCACTGGCCAGAGGCCAGCAAAGCACGGCCCAGCCGCAGTGTGATCTGCCTCTACGGCTGCGAGAACGACAGTGCACTGCTGGACACGTTCTACAGCTCACCATTGTGGACGCTGATCCGCCAACGCAAAGACACCCTGCTGCTGGAGGTGTGGGGAGGCAGCACGTCCGGCGACCAATTCGATGGACGACGGCTGACCCTTAACACCCCGGAGAACTACCGCCAGCTG
The DNA here is from genome assembly GCF_000230675.1 of Synechococcus sp. WH 8016. Lineage (NCBI taxonomy): Bacteria > Bacillati > Cyanobacteriota > Cyanophyceae > Synechococcales > Synechococcaceae > Synechococcus > Synechococcus sp. WH 8016. The sequence continues at coordinate 333,196 of NZ_AGIK01000002.1, forward strand.
AGCCTCAAAACCCTGCAGATGCTGCGCTGGTGCAGCCGTGAGCTGCGGATGAAGCAACTGATCAAGATGGATCTGACCAGCATCCCTACCAGGGCAAACTGGTGATCGATCCGGAGGCACTGGCCCAGTGGGTGGAACGCCGCCTGGAGACGCCTCTTCAGGGGGGTCAGCACTACGACGGCTTGCTGCACCATGCCACCCCGAAGCAGGCGAACATTCTTCAGTGGGGCCGCAACAAGGGCTTGGCGGTGAACCACGAAGCGGTGTTCGGCGTCGACGGGCGGGTGCAAAGTTTCTTCGGCGGCAAGGCCTACGCGATCAGCCGGCCACTGCTGCGCTACATCGCCAGGCATGGGGCACCGTTCGCCCACAAGCATGTGCGCTAACTCCCCGGCGCCGAGGATCTGATGGTGGGCCGGATGGCGGAACGCTTTGCGGCGAAAGGGGGGCGATCAGCAGGCCGCCCCTGATCACTCCTTCGGAACAGGTCGAACCGGGCTGGGCCCCATCAGGCCTGCGCCTCCGACGGGGAGCCGGCCGGCTGAAACATGAACATCGAATAAATCACATTGCGGCGCATATTTGTCATCATTTCCAGGAACATATCGTAGCCCTCATTTTTATATTCAATTAGAGGATCTTTCTGCCCATATCCCCTCAATCCCACCGATTCACGCAGAGCATCCATGGCTTGTAGATGTTCACGCCAGAGCGTATCAATCTGCTGCAAGATGAAGAAACGCTCAGCCTCTCGCATCAGACCGGGACGCAACTCCTCAATCTGACCTTCTTTAAGGTCGTAGGCATTGCGTAATTGTTCTTGCAAAAAGGCCTTGAGATCATCCATCGACAGACCCTGAAGTTGATCAGGCTGGAGATCTTCCAGCAGGTAAACAAACTCCTTCACCTTGCTCACGAGCTGCGAGACATCCCATTCCTCAGGGGGCAGGTCTGGATTCACATAGGCCTCAACAATCTCATTCATCGTGCGCTCGCCGTAGCCAATCACTTGCTTTTTCAGTTCACGGCCATCAAGCACGCGGCGCCTCTCGGTGTACACCGCTTTGCGCTGATTGTTCATCACCTCGTCGTACTCAAACACCTGCTTACGGATGTCGTAGTAGTACGTCTCAACCTTCTTTTGTGCCCCCTCAAGCGAGCGCGTAAGCATGCCCGATTCAATCGGCATGTCTTCTTCCACCCGGAAGGCATTCATCAAGCCAGCTACACGCTCACCACCAAAGATGCGCAGGAGGTTGTCACCCAACGACAGGAAGAACCTGGTGCTGCCAGGGTCACCCTGGCGGCCCGCACGGCCGCGAAGCTGGTTATCAACCCGGCGTGATTCGTGACGCTCCGTGCCAATCACGTGCAGGCCTCCAGCCTCACGCACCCCCATCTCCTCCTTTTTCACCACAGCGTCGTATTCGCCTTTCACCTGGGCGATGGCAGCACGCAGCTGGGCAATCTCAGGATCCTCAGTGGGAGCTTTCTCCGCTGCCGTAGCAATCCGATCTTCCAGTTCGATCACACTCAGGGCGCGATCACCCCAAGCCTTCACCAACTGTTTGGCCAGCTCCACCAGGGCCTGATCCGTCTCCTCCGTGAGCTGGCAGGGATAGAGGTTGCCAATCGCCTTGGCTTCACTCGGGGCATTGCCGTGGGGACCACTCGCTGGCGCCGATTCGGAGAAACCGCCACCGCCCTCAGCACTGCGCTGCAGCGGTACCGGAGGCCGGTGCCCATCCTCCGGCCGCACCAGCCGGGGAAGCAGCACTTCACGCAGCTTGAGGCGCGCCATGTAATCGCTATTGCCGCCAAGAATGATGTCGGTACCGCGTCCCGCCATGTTCGTGGCAATGGTCACAGAGCCAGCCCTACCGGCCTGGGCCACGATTTCCGCTTCCCGCTCCACATTTTCCGGCTTGGCATTCAGCAGGTTGTGGGGGATATTTTCCTCCGCAAGCAAGGCACTCAGCAGCTCACTTTTCTCAACACTGGTGGTGCCCACCAACACGGGGCGACCTTGTTTGTGAACCTCAGCGGTTTCTTTAGCGACGGCACGCCATTTCGCCGTTTCGGTTTTGTAGACCTGATCCACCCAATCCTGACGGGCGCGCACCCGATTCGTCGGAACAATGGCGGTCTGCAAGGAATAGGTTTTTTCGAATTCCGTTTCCTCTGTTTTGGCGGTACCGGTCATCCCGGCCAAACGGGGATAGAGCAGAAAGAAATTCTGGTAAGTAATCGACGCCAACGTTTGCGTTTCTGGCTGAATCTCTAGGCCCTCCTTGGCCTCAATCGCCTGGTGCTGTCCATCACTCCAACGCCGGCCGGGCATCACCCGGCCTGTGAACTCATCCACGATCACCGCTTCACCATCGCGAACGATGTAATTCACATCACGAACAAAGAGCTCCTTGGCCTTCAGGGCATTGGTGATGTAGTGAGCCCATGGATCCTGAGGGTTGTAGAGATCAGCCACGCCAATGAGGGCCTCAGCTTTGGCAAATCCCTCATCGGTGAGTGTGGAACTGCGCTGCTTTTCATCCACCTCGTAATCACCTTCGGGGTCGATGCCGTCTTTGCCCATTTCGGCGGCCCTTTCCAGGGCATTCGCCACCTCTGCAGCTTTCTGGTATTTCTCTTGAGGCCGTTCCACTTGGCCCGAAATGATCAAAGGCGTACGGGCCTCATCAATGAGAATGGAGTCGACTTCGTCGATCACGCAATACTGAAACTCGCGCTGCACCACCTCATTGATATCGGCAGCCATGTTGTCGCGCAAATAATCAAAGCCAAGCTCTGAATTGGTGGCATAGGTGATGTCACAGCCGTAATTAATCCGGCGTTCAGCCGGCGTCATGTCTTGCTGGATCAAGCCCACCGAAAGGCCGAGGAATCGATGCACTTGCCCCATCCATTCCGCATCGCGGCGGGCCAAGTAGTCATTCACCGTGACCACATGCACACCACGGCCGGTGAGCGCATTGAGGTAGCTAGGGAGGGTGGCAACAAGCGTTTTGCCCTCACCGGTTTTCATCTCGGCGATTTGACCCTCATGCAGCACCATGCCACCGATCATTTGCACATCGAAGTGACGCATGCCCAGCACCCGCTTGCCTGCTTCCCGCACCACGGCGAACGCCTCGGGCAACAAGTCATCTAAGAGGGGCCTTTGTTTATCCAGTGTCCCAGCAGCATCCAAGCGCTGACGAAACTCGGCCGTGCGGCGGCGCAGGTCGTCATCGCTTAGGGGCGCAATCTCCTCCTCAAGCACGTTGATGTCAGACACAATCGGCTGATAACGCTTCAGCTTGCGGGCGTTGGGGTCACCCAGCAGGAGCTTGAGCATGGAAAGCGCCAAATCGTCTACAAACCAGATTACTGAGTAAGAGCTAGATCTTCGAATGCAATCCAGAGGAGGATGCCCGCACTGTGATTAATGTCCCCCATGCGAACTGCGCTGAACCTGAGGCATCTGGCCTATTTTTTGCAATCTGAGTCAACAGAAGGCTCTGGACGTCGATCCCAAGCTTTACTAGCGTTTCAAAGCCTGAGACGGCTCAGAGACAGTCGCCCCACGCTCATTCGCATCCTGCGTTGGACGAATGTTTTGGGACGACATAGAGGCAGAGCCAAACTGGCTCTTTGGCGCCAGATTGCCTGCGCCGACAGCCTTGAATTGGACTTCAATGAACAGGACATAGAGCTTGGGGAGGAGCTGAAAAAAACAGCAGCTTGGAAGGAGTGCCACCGCCGACTAGAAGAACGCAATCAATGCCGCATCAAAGTTATTTGGAATCACCGTGGACGCATCCATCGGCCAGATCAACTACTTACTTCTCTCAAAAAATGTATCGAGAAGGATCACCTCTCCCATCTGATTTTCTGGCATCACCATGACAAGAGGGGATTAGTTCCAAAAACATGGCTGCAATCCCTACAAGCCTTACGCCGTGAAGGCTGGCTTGTCGTGGTCTCAAGCTCTCATCTAAGTGAGAACACCTTCCAAGAGCTTGAAAAATCCCAGTTTCTTATTAGCTTGCGAGAAAACCTCGGACTTTGTCTTGGAGCCTACCGGGATTTCTGCTGCCTACTTCAGGAGCGACCGTCTCTGCTGTCACAACTCGATTCTTTAGTGCTCGCCAACGACAGCACTCTCCCTGTGCAAGGAGAGCAGTCCTTGGCAAGATGCCTGAAAGAGATGCGCAATGAGCTGAAACAAGAGATGCCACAGCTGGGGGGACTCACCGATTCCATCGAACGCGAGCGTTATCACCTGCAGTCGTACTTGCTGATGGCGAATGCTCCGCTTTTTGGTAGCAGATTTTGGAAGACTTTCTGGCAGCAATTTGATATCAATGGGGACAAAGATGCTCTCATTGATCAAGGTGAAATCGGACTTAGCCAAACAGTCATCGCCAATGGTGGCGACACGTGGGCCCGTCACTCACTCATCAACACGCTTACACAAACCAATGGGAGCGGTGAGGAGCTTAGTGCCTGTAACGTCCGCCAGCTCAGCGACGTCAACCTCACCCTGTTTGCTTGGCAATCCTTGCTGAGAGATGGCTGCCCTTTGATCAAAAAACAAGTTTTGTTCAATCCACCATCCCGTGGCGACAGCGCGATCAAGACAATTCCTTTAACGGAACTGCAATGCCATCTGCAGAAGCTTGAGCCCGAATTGCTGAACGACCTTGAAGACCTCCTGAGGTCAAGATTTTTAAGAGCTTGATACAGTTACCAAAATCGTTAGTCACCGATGCGCCTGTCCATATTGATGGTGGCGAGAACGACCTCATTAACGCTGCAAACCAGGCCGAAACACAGAGTGGATTCTCATGAGAACTCAGCTAACAAAACAAACATCCAACATCCGCTAGGGGAGGAGAAGGGGGCAATTAATGCCAACATGACTCTTATGTGAATCACCAAGGCCTTGGCATTCTGGGATCAACAGCGCTGTGCTCTCGTTCTGGGGATGCACAACAGCGGAACAAGCCTTCTCGGGAACCTGATGCATGGCGCAGAGGTCCCGATGGGACCAAGTCTGCTATTACGCAATAGCATACCCAAGGATCGCAGACCAAGATAAGACTATTTTGAAGACTCAGAGATCGTTGACCTGCAAGACCGCGCTCTACTCGAAATAAGACGACATTGGAGCAGCTACAGAGCATCATATTCGCTACCACCCTGTAATCACCCAGGACGGATTGCGTTCAGGGATCAGTTAGCAAAGCTCCTACCAACACGATTCTCAAAAAACAAGTTGTGGCTCGTCAAAGATCCGCGAAGCGCAGTTTTGGTTGATGATTGGATAGAAGTACTCAATAGCCTAAATATTGATACCCGCCTGCTAATTGTACATCGGGACCCATGGAGCAACATTCGTTCATTCAGTAGTAAAGGACAAGTCCCAGAGCTTTGGGCAGAAGCTCTATGGCAACGCACATACTTCAATGCCTTGCAAGCAGCGAAAAAGCAAACTTCAGAGAAAGTAGTAACAACAAGTTTTGAAGACTTACTGTCCCAACCAATCCAAGAGGTACAACGTCTCTGCAAAATGCTGGACTGGCAACTAGACAGTGAGTCACTAAAAAAAATCGAGGCACGTATTAACTACAACTTGACGACAGAATCTAATCAACAATTAGATACAGCAATCAAAAATGAAAGCCAAAGGCTCCTTCATCCCTCCACGACAGCATTACAGACGCAACTAAATACGGAATACAGGGAAGTGAGACTTCAATTATTGGCAGATGAACTAGAGAGAACTACAACAAGCCACGAACAGGGATTACAACTAAACGAAATACGATTACAAGAGCAAAGTTTATTGCCGAAAGTGAAAGTAACAATCGTAACTTCGGAACTGCAAGGATGGGGAAGAAGCGGCGGAATCGGCTCAGCCTATAGAGAGTTAGCGTCTGCCTTGGCAACATCTGGCCATTGCATTCGAGTCGTTCTTGTACAATCAGGTCCAATTAAAGGGGAGAAGATCGGGGCGAATATTGAAGTAAGTCATCTTGATAGTAGTGGAGAATCAAGATTAAGTCTCGTTCGAAAGATTGCACGATCATTGAAACAACAACGTACAGATGTAGTCCATCTGCATGATTGGCTTGGCTTCGCGAGTGGACTGAAAGAAGCACTAGGACCAGAGGGGCCGCAACTCATCGTGGGAATCCATGGCCCAAGCGCCTGGGCTCGAAGCGCCAACAACTGGCCTCTAGGATCAGACGGAGGATTGTTAGCAACAGAAGCGCAATTATTTGATGAGGGGATCGTGCAGGCACTGGAGCTCGATGGAATAAAACAGGCTGACTGGCTGATATCTCCGTCAATATCGTTAAAAAGCTGGGTGAATAAAAATATACTCACAACAGACCAAGAGACATCAATCCTCGTCAATCGAAATTGCCCACTGCCACAAAGGCTAAAACAAGATGAGAATACATTAACCGATAAGAATACAGGAGCAAAATGCGTTTATTTTGGTCGACTGGAAAAAAGGAAAGGCTTAATATTATTCATAGATGCCATACTGAAGATGGCAGTGCCACCATACAAACTAATATTTATAGGAAGCGATTCCGTTGTTGGACTCAAAGCTGATGGAACACCAGAATGGGGGACAGAATTTGTCAAAAGAAAGTTGGTTAATACTGGAATACAAATAGAATTTGAGGTTAATTTGTCACGCGATCTGGCCCTAGAAAAACTTATAGCGATCAAGCCAATCGTCGTCATTCCATCCTTGATCGAAAATAGTCCATGCGTTGTGGATGAACTACTAGACAGTGGTATAAAGATGGTAGTAACAAACGTAGGTGGCACAGCAGAGCTGATTCGAAAAGAGGATCGCTGCTGGTTAACATCACCAAATCCAGAAGAACTTGCAAGGCACCTAGACCTCGCCATTGAAAGCGAGATCAAAGATCCTAAGGCTTATCAACTCCGCCCAGCCATAGAAACATGGAAAATACAACTCAGTTGGCAAGCATTTCATGAGAGGCTACCAAGGGCGAAGATAAACGAAACAGAGAGATCACAAGGGACAGACGAGACATCGCAGCAAACCAAAGATCCATGGCCACTTTGGCGAAGAGCAATTCGAAAGACTAACGTTCTAGCAAAGCAAGCCACTCAAAATTTAATAAAGACTGTTCATCACCTGTCAAAACAATGATCACAACAAAAAAAGGAAATCTCAGGCTCAAAGAAGTACAGAGAAAGGTAAAGTCCAAACTAGGACTAAGAGAAATAAACCCACGCCCACATTTCCTGGGTGTTGGCACACAAAAAGGAGGAACAACAACTCTCTATCAACTGCTAAAAAAACACCCCGAGATTCACTTGCCTGAAAATAAAGAAATTCATTTTTTCACAAAATACTATGATCGAGGAGAAAATTGGTACCGAAGCCAATTTAAGGATGCACCCGCAGGAAAGATACGCGGAGAAATAACTCGTTACTACCTGTTCTATGCAGCCGCACCTCAACGGATACATAGATTTAGAACTGACATGAAAATCATTGCACTCGTCAGAAACCCGATAGAAAGAACACTGTCTCAATATTTTCACTCATACCGATTGAAACGAGAAACACTAACACTAGAAAAAGCATTAGCGGCAGAACAAGAACGATTGAACGGCATAGAAGAAAAAATATTAGTCCATGGAGGAAATAATCTAAGCTACCAAGAACATAGCTATGTCTCCCGCAGCAGATACGAGACACAACTTGAACGGTACTTCAACTTTTTCGGGAAAGAGAATGTCCTGGTATTACGAAGCGAAGACCTATTTGATGGAAACCGAAACGCAGTCATTGCTATACAAGAACATCTAGAACTTGCACCTTTCCCAAAAGATACAGTAATACCACGCGCAAATCAAGGATTTAGCGAGTCCGATAAAGTATCACAAAAAATACGGGAAAGGTTAAAAGGGGAATTTCAGGCAACATTTAGATGGATGAAAGAAACACTAAACATTGAATGGAATACATAAAAAAGCAAGGCATGCCGACGAAAGCAAGGATCAAGGTTTATTCAGAAGGATACAACAATAAATAGCTTATACGCAAAAGTATGGACAAAACTAGCTTAGGGCAAAACATTTGTTAGCAGAGAAGGCACAAAGCAAAAAGGAAATCAAAGGAGCTGCCGGCATCAGGATATACCAAGACATAGATGGATCAACAACGCTAAAATTCACCAACAAACACTGGCAACAGAGGCGGACAAGTGGAAGAAGCATAACAAAAGGAGCATGGATATTAATAACAATATGTCTATCAGCAAGGAAGCAATAGCTGTTTTTTTCACAGCCGCAGATACAACTTCATCACTTGAAAAGTCAAGGTGTAGAATGCCTGTGCTTAGGCAAACTAGGCCAAGACGTGGCAAAATTTAGTATTCACAAATCCATTCACCAATCACCTCAAGCATCACTAGCAATGACGAACACGGGCTCTTTAATCAAAACGATTCCCGAGAAAATCGTTGCCATGCTTCAACGCCACAATATGTTGGCAACGTTAGTCAAACGAGAAATCATGGCTAATGCGCTGTCAAGCGTAACCATCCACCCTGATGAAAGCAAAAAATTATTGAGCAGATACTGCAAACAATTAAAAATCAAAAGCAGTGAATCACTGGTTAGTCACATCAAAAGCAAGGGGATTACAGAAGCAGATTTATCATGGCAGCTAGAACTTTTGCTCAGAATTAAAATATACAGTTTGGCAACATTTGGTGCCAAAGCTGAACAACGATTCCTGGAAAGAAAGGATAGCCTTGATTTAGTAACCTATAGCCTTCTACGCCTTGACAGCCAGTATCTCGCTCGTGAGCTGTATTTACAAATTGAAGAAGAAGAAAACGACTTCGCAGACTTGGCCGCAAAACACTCATCGGGTCCCGAAAAGCATAAGAATGGCCAAATCGGTCCTATATCGCTAACCAAGGCACACCCAATTCTTGCAGAAAAGCTCCGAACCCATGAACCAGGGGCATTGATTGAACCCTTCAAAATTCAAAACTGGTGGCTTGTAGTTAGACTTGACGATTACAAACAAGCAAGCTTTAATGACCAGATAAAACAGAAAATGTGTACAGAGCTTTTTGAAAAGTGGGCAGAAGAAGAGACAACCAGTATTTTGTCAAGCCATCAAGCTCACAGTTCAACCGCATCGCCCACCTGAATTCGTAAATCAATGTCGACAATCAAAGCTAATTACCTCAAAAAGCATCCAGCTTTTCAAGGACTAAGTGATGACGCAATAGAACAGTTATCTAAAGCAAGTGAACTCTTATCATTTGAAGCAGGGCAACCAATTTGCAAAAGAAGTTTAATACCAAATCAAATTATTATTATTATAGAAGGTAGCGCGAGATTACTGATTGGAGAAGATGGAAAGCCTCAAACTCTTAAGAAACTAGGAGTTAATGATATAGTTGGTCTTGCATCTATTCTTCAAACATCAGGTTGCGAAGAAGTTGCGGCGTGCGAAATTCTGCACGGCATTGCAATTTCGGACAGCAAAATCGTACAATTAATCGAGGAAGAGCCAACATTTAGGCAGTGGTGCCAGTCTAACTTATTCGCAGCAGAGCTTTACTCAATTCTCCAACTTGTACTAAAAAGCGACACACTTAATGGAAGGCTCTCGAAGCAATCGTTCATCCTAGCCAAAGAGGCAGCCATAACAATAAAACCTATACCAGAAGAATTAAAAAACGCCATTACGAATGATAGGAAAGTATTTGTAGGTAGCGCTAACACTATAAACAGAACTTTAGGAGAAGAACTTTTCATCAATGATGGCTGGCCAGCAGTACGCGGACCAATTCCTCTTCGATTAATCTCCATAACAACGAAAGTGCATCAATCGTTGATTGGGGAAGGCAATGTCGCCTCAATTGTTCATCAAACTCATTCAAGCGATCATGTTCATATTGCAAATTCACAATTAGCTGCTGCTCCAGTAGCAAGCGGTTTAAATCTTGAAGGAAGCAATAACATTGAGTCGTTCGAGATGATAATGGCCGATGGAATGATGGAAGAGATTTCGGCATGCTTTAAAATGCTAAGTAAGCTAATGAAACTTCCGTATCGTCGTGACAGTATTGATAAAATGCTGCGCGATTCAATGCGACGAGGTCAAACACCAAACTTACAGCAATTAGGACAATTAGCAGCAACGATGGGGTTACACGTGATGGGCTCACGGGTCAAAGCTGAATATGGGAACCGTCTACAAGTACCAGCGCTAGTCAGTTACAAAACTGGATTCGCATTAGCTGTAACCAGTAATGCCAATGGATTACGACTTGCAAGTCCTAGAAAAGGGTGGGTACAGGTCACAGTTGATCAGCTCGAATCAGAATTCCCTGCTGGAATCGAATTGTTATTAGTGGATCGTACCAATGCAACCCCAGAACAACGATTTAACTTCGGCTGGTTCCTGCCCGCAATCAAGCGCCACAGAAATGTACTGATTCAAGTGTTACTTGCATCCTTCGTGGTGCAATTGTTTAGCTTAGCAAATCCACTGCTGATTCAGATCATTATTGACAAAGTCATTAATCAACGCAGTTTAGATACTTTGCAAGTATTGGGCTTAGCCCTTGTTGTTGTCACTGTCTTGGAAGGTTTGTTAAGCACTCTTCGAACATTTCTATTTACTGAAACAACAAATCGAATCGACCTTCGCCTTGGGTCAGAAGTTATTGATCATCTTTTGCGATTACCACTGGGGTATTTCGACAGGAGACCTGTGGGTGAATTGGGAACCAGAATCGGAGAAATGGAGAAAATAAGAAACTTTCTGACGGGTCAAGCCTTAACCACGGTTATAGATGCGGCATTTTCGGTGATTTACATCATCGTAATGGCTTTATATAGTTGGTTACTAACTTTAGTGGCATTAGCAGTTATACCGATACAAGTTTTCATCACTGTACTCGGAGCTCCATTGTTCCGTCGTCAATACCGTCAAGCAGCTCAAGAAAATGCAAAGACACAAAGTCACCTCGTTGAAGTGTTAACTGGTATACAAACAGTGAAAGCACAAAACGTTGAAGTTGTAAGTCGGTGGAAGTGGCAAGAAATGTATCACACTTATATCAACCGCACCTTTGAGAAAAAAATAACTGGCACCCTCCTAAGTCAAACAAGTCAAGTCCTGCAAAAATTATCACAACTATTGGTACTTTGGGTAGGAGCAACACTTGTTCTTCAAGGGGATTTGTCACTTGGACAACTCATAGCTTTCAGAATCATTTCGGGATACGTTACACAACCAATTCTAAGATTATCAAATATTTGGCAAAGCATACAAGAATTGAAGGTAAGCTTTGAAAGACTTGCAGATGTTGTGGATACTCCGCAAGAGTCAAACGAAGAAGATCAGAAAAAAATTCCTCTTCCGCCAATTAACGGATCAGTAAGGTTTGAAAATTTAGATTTTAGGTTTGGTCCTGCCAAACCATTAATACTCAAGAATATCAATTTAGATATCCGCCAAGGCATGTTTGTGGGAGTCGTTGGTCAAAGCGGGAGTGGAAAGAGTACACTTATGAAACTTCTACCCAGGCTTTACTCACCTGAGAATGGAAGAATACTTATTGACGGTTATGATATTGATAAAACAGAACTTTATTCACTCCGTAGACAAATTGGAATCGTGCCGCAAGACCCACTATTATTTAGTGGAAGCGTAAGTGACAATATTGCGCTCACAGACCCTGAAGCAAGTTCTGATGAAATCGTTCAGGCAGCGCAGTTAGCATGCGCCCATGAATTCATTATGGAACTCCCTACTGGATACAGCACAGATGTTGGTGAACGTGGAGGCGCACTCAGTGGCGGCCAACGGCAACGGATTGCTATCGCAAGAACTCTTTTGAGTAACCCAAAACTCCTAGTCATGGATGAAGCAACGAGTGCACTTGATTACGACACAGAAAGAAGAGTTTGCGAAAGGTTGCGCTCATCACTCATTCATTCAACTGTATTCTTTATTACGCACCGCTTATCAACCATTCGTCGTGCAGATCTGATTGTGATGATGCACCAAGGTGTCGTTGTTGAACAAGGAACTCATGATGAGCTCATTGATCTACGTGGAAGATATTATGCCCTATACTGCCAGCAGGAGAAGAATTAATGAAAAAATCCTCTTCAATTGTGCAAAAAGCACAAGCAGCCATAGAGAAACGTTCGAAAATCAATGACGATAGTCAAGCTATTAGGCCATCTAACCTTTGGTTAAGAGCAACAACCTGGACATTAATGGGTACAGCCTTTATCGCAGTTATGTTTCTAGGATTTGCCCAAACAGAAGAAATTATTGTGGTTACCGGACAACTGAAGCCAGAGGGAGATGTAAAAGATGTTCAAGTCCCATTAGGTGGAGTTGTTGATGAGATATTAGTTAAAGAAGGTGAGAAAGTGGAAGCAGGTCAAGTTTTGATTCGTCTTGATTCGGAAGCAACAGTTGACTTCGAAAAAAACATCATTGAATCAATTACATTAAAGCAACTTCAAATTTCACTCAAAAAAGAAGAGTTGCGTCAGTACTTACTATTAAACGATACTCAACAAAATGTTTTAAACAAGAATCTGCTGTTGCAGAGAGACATTTTAAAGCGTTTTTCAGTATTGGAGTCGGAAGGAGCAGGGTCAGAGCTTCAGCTACTTCAGCAAAGTGACAAGGTGGAACAAGTAGCAGGTGAACTCCAGAAAACAATCGTAGACCGTGAGATGCAACAATCTGTGATTAGCCAACAAATCCAGCAGATTCTAAGCGAGCTAACATCGCTGAGAAGTAAACTAAAAGAACAGTCAGTCAATCTACGCTACCAGGTCATCAAGGCTCCAATAGCCGGGATTATCTTTGATTTCAAACCTCAAGGAGTTGGGTTTGTAGCAAAAACCAGTGAACCTGTAATGAAGATAGTTCCGTTGAATCGACTTGAAGCGCAAGTTGAAATACCTAGCAGTGACATAGGTTTTGTTAAGGTAGGCCAACAAGCTGATCTTAGTATTGACTCATTTCCCGCATCAGATTTTGGCGCTCTAGAAGGTTCTATAACTAGCATCGGATCAGATGCTCTTCCACCCGACCAATCCAAGGCAAGAAGTGATTATAGTTTTCCAGCAACAATCGAACTTAACAGCCAAAAATTAAATGTTAAGAATGGGCGTAGTTTGCCATTGCAAGTAGGAATGACCTTGAGTGCTAACATCAAGCTTCGCCAAGTAAGCTATCTTCAGCTATTAATAGGGAAATTCAAGGACAAAACTGACTCTCTACGGGAAATCTAAGAAAATACTTAAGCTAAGATCCACTAAAAGAACTGTCCTCAATGGTTGACAAATAGCCCTTAGTCAGGGTATATTTGACAATTAATCTATTTAAAGCCTTGGCGATTACCAATGTCGACGGTGTTACAGTAGATATTTCTAATACCCCTGCGGTAGTTGGAACAAACGCTGCTGACATTATCCAATCATTGGGTCAGCTTGATGGAGGGTCGATCAATGCTCTTGAAGGTGACGATTCGTTGTTTGTTGAAACGCGTAATAATGACTCTAGTGGCTTTGTAGTTGACGGCAATGATGGCGATGACCTTGTCGTTATTGACAACGATAGTACTTCCGAAGACCCAGCAGTTGGTCGAGTTTCTTCCTTCACCGCATTCGGCGGAGAGGGTGATGACTCAATCGTAATTGCGGATCTCATTGTTGGTGCCGGTTCACAGCTCATCGGCAACTCTGGTGAAGACTCCATTTTCGTAGATACTGAAAACGCTGTTGACGGTCTCCTAGTCGAGGGTAATCAAGATGCCGACGTTATTGCAATCATTGGCGTATCCTCTGAAACGCAGCTTCCGGATTTCGACAATTCTCAAGTTTCTGGCGGAGAAGGAAATGACAGTATTGGAATAGGTACAATCCTAGGTCTCGTCACAGATTTCACTTTCACCGTCCAAAACGTCGACAACGCTCTCTTGAGTGGAGATTCAGGTGATGACGAAATAAATGTTTACTCCAACACCCTGACAAATTCCGATGTATCCGGTGGCGATGGCTCAGATTCCATCGTTATCAATTCAAGTAATAGGGCAGCGCATAATGTCATTACTGGAAATGAGGGTGATGATACGGTATTGGTGTTTGGACCTGATATCATTAATTCTTCCGTCATAGGTGGTGATGGCAATGACAGCATTTCCACAGTTAATGCTTTTCTGACTGGAGGATCAATTGAAGGCAACGATGGAGAAGATTCACTTTCCCTTGGGCTTTTAGATAGCGTAGCTGTTAACGGCAATGCCGACAATGACGCCATTGACCTTAGAGGGAATATTGTCTCTTCATCTATCGAGGGTGGTCAAGGGGATGACATTATTAGCTCTTTTATTGATGACTCCATTGCCATCATCGATAGCGTCATTGCTGGTGATAAGGGTGATGACGTTTTCGGATTAGAAGCCGGTCTCTTTAACTCTTCCGTCATAGGTGGTGATGGCAATGACATCATTTCCACAGAAAATGCTTTTGTGACTGGAGGATCAATTGAAGGTAACAATGGAGAAGATTCACTTTCCCTTGGGCTTTTAGATAGCGTA